>CAKQBG010000011.1 GCA_934216145.1 uncultured Anaeroplasma sp. | reverse complement strand
ATTTATTAATAGTATTAATCTAGACCAAAAGGAGGTGTGAACATTATAGATTTAAAAAAATCTATTTTTTCACACCTGCTAAATAAATGTTATTAATGTACTAATAAGCATAACTATTATGGTAATACCAAAGGTAATCCAATAAATTCTTTGTTTGTCCTTCCATTCCTTAAGTGCCTTTTCATCTGGCTTCTTATTATATTTTTTAGCATGATATTCAAGCTGAAATTTAAATCTGGATCTATGATTAATTAATAATAACAATACTAAAGCTAATACTAAATTAAATAAAGGAATAAAATCACCTTTATTAAATATTATAACAAATGGTACAGCTATAACATTTGTAGCTAGTAAAACAATAGTTAATGTAATTATTAATTTCTTATTTCTTTCAATCATATTAGCTCCTCTACATATTTATTACCATCAGCAGTTTCAAAATTTGATAGCTTTAAATTATTATCATTATAATTAATTTTGAAATTATTGCAATAGATAGTGTAAATATTATTAGTTGCTAAATTAGAAATTTTATCACTATTATAATCATTAAAAAATAAATCAAGCATATTTAATGCTACGTTAAGACATGCTCCATTATTTTTATACATAATTAAGCTTTTTCTAGTATTTAAATATTCTCCACTTTCATTAATATAATAAGAGTATAATTCATCATTATAGCTAAATATTCTTTCATTTTCATTACTATAATAATTATAATTCCTTAAATTAACTATCGCATATTCACCCTTAAAGCTTCCTCTACATGCTATATAGCTTCTCTTATTATAGTCTAAAATTGAGTAATTAAATTCATCATTATCTCCTAATATTCTTGTATAGCCATCATTACTAGAAATAATACCATATGTAAATCCTTTAGTAATCAATGAGCTTGCGATATAATCAACCATGACAGAATTCTTTAAATAACCAAAGCTAAATATATAATCTATTTTATTAGTATTAATATAATTTAAATATTCATTATTAACATTAAGTCTAACCATATAATCATCAAATATCTCTAATGAAATACTAGAATTAACTATATATCTATAAATTTCATCATAATAATTCCTTACATCTTTATTATGTAAAGGACTATAGTCATCTAATCCTTCTTCTTTTCCTAAGATAATAGATGTTGTTTGATAATATAATGGTTCTAAATAGGTATAATATAACATACCTTTATCACTTATTTCCTTTAATGAATTATATAATAAAGGTTCAACTTTAATAACCTCATTAGGATGCTTATTTAAATAATAGACATTATTAACATTTTCATATTCATTATAAGGATCTAATAATTTATAAGAATATTCAACATAATCTGAATATAGATTTATTAAATCCTTTAGTTCTGTATTAGTTCTATTAGGATTAACTCCAATATTATAGCTAAATGATAAATCATTTGCCATATAGGCATTATCATCTCCAACATTTATCTTTTGATAACCACTTTCTCCACCTAATAGTGAAGTAAATCCATAAATAAGTGCTGTAATACCTATAATAAATGCTATGACAACAATAATAATTCTAATTTTAACCTTATTATCTTTTACTTCTAATTTTTCTACAGGCTTTAAATCATTTCTCATAGGTATCACATCCTTTTATACTAAAATAATGAAATTAATAGAGCGATTAAGAAAATTAGTACAGATATACCAATTACTGAAAAGCCAACAATTGTGCCCTTTCTAACCGATTTAAAGGTTTTATAAAACCTATGCTTCTTTAAAATAGGTAAAGCTATCAAACCAAAAATTGGTAAGAAAAAAGCTAATATAGAAAACCACATAGAACCTGTATCATAAGGAGATTGATTCATTATTTCTTCTTTATCAACCTTTATTTCCTCATTATGTTGTTCAGTCAATCTAGGATCATTACTATCTAAAATAGTTATAGATTTAGGAGTAATACCTGATTCTCTTATTTTCTTATATTCCTCTATTTCCTTTTTATTACCATATACTAAATGGCCATTACCAATATCAACAAGCTCTGGCTTATCAACACTATAATCATGAATACTAGGATCATAAGTATATAATAATTTATTCTTTTCAAGCTCAGGATCTGGAATAGGAATTGCCGAAATTAATGATCTTGTATAAGGATGAAGTGGGAAATCAAATAGCTCCTCCGCACTGGCAATCTCTACAATATCTCCTTTATATATTACACCAATTCTATCTGAAATAAAACGAACAATTGATAAATCATGAGCTATAAATAAATATGTTAAATTTCTTTCCTCTTGAAATTTCTTTAATAAGTTCAATACCTGAGCACGAATAGAAACATCTAGTGCTGAAATAGGCTCATCAGCTACTATTAGCTCTGGTTCCATGACGATAGCGCGGGCTAAGCCTATTCTTTGACGTTGTCCACCTGAAAATTCATGAGGATATCTAGTTAAATGCTCTGGTAATAATCCTACCTCCTTAATAATATTTTCCACCTTGTTAACTCTATCCTTTTCATCCTCATATAAATGAAAATTATATAATCCCTCTGAAATAATATAGTCAACTGTAGCACGCTCATTTAATGATGCCGCAGGGTCTTGGAATACCATTTGAATATTTCTTATTACTTCTCTATCAAGTGAATGAGGAATTTTACCTGATATTCTTACTCCCTTATATAATATTTCACCATTTGATAAAGGATTAACTCTAATGACAGCTCTACCAATAGTAGTTTTTCCACTTCCTGATTCACCTACAAGAGAAAATGTTTCTCCCTTATAGATATCAAAGCTAGCATTTTTTACAACCTTTAGCGCATGACCTCTTTTACCAAAGGAAATATCAACATTTTTTAAAGATAATAATACCTCTTTACCATTTGGTAAAATTTCTCCATGTTCTGGGAAATGCTTTACTTTAGAGGTATTATTAAGCTTTTCATTTTTCTCCTTCATATTCAATTCCATAATAAAAACCTCCAAACTAAATATTAAATGCTTTTAATAGCTTTTCATGAATGTTTTGAATAATTTCTGGCTTTTCAAGCTTAGGAGCTCTTGGATCACATAACCATGTTTTAGCATAGTGAGTTTCAGAAATTTTAAACATGGGTGAATCCTTTATAGTATCAATCTTTAAACAATAAGGATTTCTTGGTGCAAAAGGATCTCCAATAACCTGATTATATAATGATGGTGGAGTACCTGAAATAGAATATAACTTTTCACCCTTTACCGCAAGCTGAGGTAATGATGATAATAATGCCCAAGTATAAGGATGTCTTGGATCATAAAATACATCCTTACATGTGCCTAATTCTACAATTTGCCCTGCATATAATACAGCTACTCTATCAGCTATATTCGCAACGACTCCTAAATCATGAGTAATAAAAATAATAGTAAAACCAAATTCCTTTTGTAAATCCTTAATTAGCTTTAATATTTGAGCCTGAATGGTAACATCTAGTGCAGTAGTAGGCTCATCACAAATTAATATTTTAGGTTGACATGATAAAGCAATCGCGATAACAATTCTTTGTCTCATACCACCTGAATATTGAAATGGATAATCATCAAATCTATTAGCTGCATCCTTAATTCCAACACGCTCCATTAGCTCTATCGCTCTAATTTTAGCTTCAGCAATAGAGCATTTTTGATGCTTCATAATTACTGATGTAATTTGCTTTCCAATAGTAATAATAGGATTTAACGAAGTCATTGGGTCTTGGAATACAGTTGCGACACGACTACCTCTAATTTGCTGCCAATCCTTTGTATATTTAATCTTAGCTAAATCTAGATTACATACACCATGAATTTTTTCTTCTGTTTCGCTTATGTATTCAACTCTAAATACTACAGTATCAAATACCTTATTTAAAGCATTAGAATCATTTAAATCAACACCAATTCTCATAGCTTTCTTAAGTGATGATAATAGTTTAACAATATAAACAAATTGTTGATGATGAGAATATCTACCTACTGAAAGATATACCTCCTTAGCTATTCTTAAATTTCTTATTTTAACATCATCAGTTATTTCCTCTTCAATTTCTTCACGATATTTCTTATTTAATAAAGCCATTTTTGCTTCATATTCATTTAAATATTCACTATTATTCTTTAATTCTTCCTTATGTTTTTTTATAAGCTCAAGCTTTCTTTGATTTAATTCCTCTATTTTCTTCTTCAAATCCTTAATCTTTTGATTAAGCTCTAATATTTTTTCATGTTCCTTTTTAGTATCAAGAGTTTGCTTTAAATTAGATGCCTCAACTAAATCATAATTATAGTCATTAATTAAATCTCCAATTTCTTTTTCCTCATTATCAGTAAGTCCCATTAATGACTTTTTTTCACTACTTAAATTTAATATTTCTTTAAATGTTTCACTACCAAATTCAAGCTTAGAAAATTTATTAAGCTTATTATATATAACATCAATAATTTTTCTACTTCTTCTATTTAATAAAGCATCAGTATCAGCTAGCTCTTTATCCTTAAGAATAATCTCACCATCACTAACGTATCCATTAGAATCAAGCATTCCCGCAAATGTTTTAGTTAATACAGATTTACCACTACCTGATTCTCCTACAATCGCAATTGATTCATTTTCATATATATCTAAAGAGATTCCTCTTATAGCAGTTAGGATTCTACCTCTTACTTTAAATTTAACCCAAACATTTTTTAAAGATAATAAAACCTTTTTATCTTCCATAATAAAACCTCCTTTACATATGTGTTCTTGGATCGCTTGCGTCACCTAAATTTTGTCCAACAACATATAAAACAATAGTTACAAATGAAGCTACTAATACAGGTGCCCAAAATTCAAATTCCCAGCCTGGTGTAACCATTGCACTTTGAGCTTGTGATATCATATTACCTAATGATGTAATACCCTTTGTTGTATCACCATTAATTCCACCTGATAAGCCTAAACCTAAATATGATAAGAAGGCCTCATATGATATATAAGAGGGAATTTCTGTTGCGATAAGGGTAACAATAATAGATGTTAAATATGGTAATATATTTTTAGTAGTTAATCTAAGTATTGGTGTACCTAAACAACGTGAAGCTAAATTATATTCTCTATCTCTAATAATTATAACCTGTGTACGAATAAAATATGCAATACTCAACCACCCTGTTAGTGTCAAAGCTAAAACAAATGGCCAAAAGCCTGATGAGAATATTAATACAAATACAGAAATATATAGAATATATGGCACATTTGCAATAATGTTGTATATTTCTGTCATTATAATATCAACTCTTTTTGAGAATCCCCATAACGCACCTAAAATAACACCTATAGTTATATTTATTGCGGCACAAATTAATGCTAGGGTCAATGATACTCTCGCACCATCCCATAATGCATCAAAAGTAGATTCGCCTGATGAACCACTACCAAATATCCATTTTAAAGAATAATCATTATGATAATTCATTGCATCCCAAGGATATAAATGCTTTGCATTATTATCTAATAAGAATTCAAATCTATTATAATTAGAAAATAATGGGTATATATATGTAAATATTATTACTATAGCTAATAATACCAAAATAATAATATTAATCTTTTTCTTAAAGAAAACTCTAAATACACTTTTCCAATAAGAATATCTTGGAGCGGTAATTTTTTCTGAATTAGCTAAAGAATTATCTACTCTAGAGAACAATTCCTCTTCAGATAAATCTAATTCACTTAAATCAAACAATTCTTCATTCATCTTAAATTACCTTCCTTTCGTTTGAAATGAAATTCTAGGATCAATTAGTGCCATTAATATATCTCCTAAAATCAATGAAATAATAGATAACACTGCATAGAATAATGTTAAACCAACAATTACGCCATTGTCATACTTCTTTATCGCGTCTGTTAATAAACCACCAGTACCTGGTACTGTATAAACTGCTTCAGTTATTACGGCTCCAACTAAAGAACCAACAATCGCGCCAGGAATACCATGAACTAATGGTATTGCTGCATTTTTCAATATATGTCCTCTAAAGATTTCAGATTCAGATAATCCACCACTTCTAGCAAACTTAACATAATCTGAATTCATTTGATCTATCATATATCTTCTTAACCATTTCATAATACTTGCCATTGAAGGTAATGCAAGAGATATAATAGGTAAGAAATACATCAATACATTATTACTATCGGTATTAAATACCGTTGGTAAATTAAATACCGATCCACCTATAGATTTAAACATAAAAATATAGGCAAGTGATGGTACAGCCATAATAAATACGATATAAATAGTACCAAGCTTATCCTGAATTTTATCCTTTTTTCTAGCCATTAAAATACCTAGTGGAACTCCTAATAAATAAGTAATGATAACAGAAATAATACCTATAACAAAGGAATATCCTGTTTTAGATAAACCAGCCTTATTAATTTTAACATTTGTATAATCATCAACATAATAGTTCTTTATAGTTTCAAGTCCAGCATCATATGAGCCTTGCTGATATGTTAAAGAGTGAATATCGTCAGCAGTCTCCTCTTTAACTCCACTAGGATAAATAACCTCACTCTTTGATATTTGGCCCTGTGAATCAAACATTGTTGAAGTTATATCAACACCTTGATTAATCGAATAAGAAACTCCTAAATTAATAGAAATTAGATTTTGATGGATAAATGGGAATTTATTATCAAAATATAATAAATATTTATGAGTAGTTCCATTACCCATAATTGCAGGAGCAAATACATTTCCACCATAAGCTGGATCAAACCAGGTAAATGTTATACCTCTATTTTCAATATCACCATTTGCATTATGAATATTATCAATTGTAATTAATCCACCAAAATAAGATAATAATCTAGATATAAGTGGCTTATCCTTATAAGCAAAATATTGTTTTTGGCCACCCGTTGCTAGCTTTGTACCAGTTTGATAAACCGCATCAAGTCTAGTTACTGTATAGCCCTTATTTTCATATGTTGTTCTAAATTTTTGAATCCATTCTTGATTTAAATCACTTAGCTTAGAATCATCCTCACTTTTATTAGCAAAATTCTTTACCGTATTACGTGTTTCGCTATCCAAGCTACCATTTTTTTCACTTTCATCAAGAAAATCACTATAAGTTACATAATCTAAATATCCATATTCTTCCCATTTAGAATATTTATAAACTATTCTCGCATTATTTTGAGTTTTAGAATAAACACTATCCGATGAGAAAACAAGGTTTCTGTCTAATAATGAATATATCAAAACCATTACAATTGCTACTACAATAATTACGGATATTAAACCATGTAATAATCTTTTTAATAGATATTTTAGCATATCTTCAACTCCTTAATTAATAGACAAAGAGAAGGATGAATATATTTCATCCTCCCCAACAAAGTATTTAATTTATTTTATTAATTAGAATAAACCAATACATTTAACCATATAACCAGCACCATCAGGTAAGAATGTATCAAGATAAGTAGATGGATCTAGATAATCAGGACCCCAACCAGAAACATCATAGAAATCATAATTAGCTTGTGCTCCTGTTTCTGTATAATATCCTGCATAATACCAGCTTGAAGGTGTTGAGCATTCAACAAGATTAACAATTACCTTTCCACCAAGAACTGCTTCGATAGACTTCTTATATGCTTGAGCTTGGTTAGCATAAGCTTGACTTCCACTATAATATGGATAATCAATCTTGATTGGATTACTTGAAGAAATATTTAAAGAGCTTAATTCTTTAAGTGCAGCATTTAATTCCTTAACAGCCTCTTCAGCATTATACCAACCATCAAATCCATCACTTGAGCCCTTTCCTTCCTCAGCAGTTGAATCCCAAACCTTGATTGTAGAACCATCACTTGTTAATTGAGCTTGAACGATTTCACCATAATATGTACCAGCAGCAAATGTCTTATCTTCACCATTAACCTTAACAGTTACAGTCTTTGATAATTGAACGAAATCACCAGGAGTATAGCTATTTCTTAATGAGTTAGTAGCTACATCACTACCAAGAAGTTGTGAATTATAAGCTGATCTATCAAATGCGAATGATAATGCTAATCTAAAGTGAGTATTTTGTAATGCTGTATTACTATTAGCCTTTTCTACACTAGTCTTAGTTGATACTAATGTTCCATCATTTACATTTGAATATGCCTTACGATTTACATTATAGAATGCCATATATGAAGTTGTTCCTGTAGAATTAACGAATACATAATCATTAAATAATTTATCATTCTTAGCTAATTCAACAGTCGCAGTTGTTAAAGCACAAGAATCAATAGTCTTATTCTTATAATCTGTATAAGCTTTTGTTACATCAGTTCCATCATTATATAACCAAGTAATAGTTTTAATATTAACATTATCTTTATTGTAATATAAAGGATTCTCAGAGAATACAATTCTTGATTCTGCTGTATTATTAGTAACTAAATATGGTCCACAATATGCAATATCATCTGCTGTTTTACCATATGTATAATCTGAAGCTGTAGCATCATAATCAGAACCAAATTTACCACCCTTTGATGTATAATAAGATCTACTTAATGGAGCAAATACACCATATCCTAGCATTGACATAAAATATGAAGTTTTTTCCTCAAGTGTATATGTTAAAGTGTAATCATCTACCGCCTTAACACCTACATCATCAAAACCACATAAGCCTGCCAAATAATCACTTACACCAGTAATCTTTCCATCAACTAGATATTCAAGACCAGCTGCACTATCTAGCATATGTTGGAATCCGGCAACGAAATCATCAGCTTTAACATCGGTTAATGCTCTACCTTGAGAATCAACCCATTTAACACCTTGACGAATCTTAAATGTATATGTTAAACCATCATCTGATACACTATAATTTTCTGCTAAAGCCATCTTTAACGTACCCTCAACGTCATACTCAACTAATCCATCATAGGTATTAACAATAGCTTCACTATCAGAAGCTCTAGATGTAGCAAGAGCGTCCCATGTTTGAGGATCTGTTGCATATGGAATATTATAAGTATCCTTTAATATATAATTTTGTTGAGCTAAATAGTTCTTTGCCCATTTCTCATAAGCACCAGTACCTTTAAGCTCATTCCACTTAGCCTTCATTGTTGTACGGTCATTATTTTTTATTGTAGTTGTTGTAACTAAAGCTTGATGGAATCTATCATCATCATTACCAGCCTTTGCATAATCAATACTATATGGGGCCACACTAGAAATTCCATAACGACCTCCATCTGAACGAGTTGGTACCATTACACCAGAAGATAATAATTTTGCTTCCGCTAAAGCCATTTTAGCATATTTTACATCAGTATCCTCTTCATCAAGAGAATCCTTATATACTGAATAGAAATCACCTAAAATTTCATTATAAAGCTCTGAGTCAGTTTTTTCTGTATCACCTTTTGTACCAGTAGATGTAGAACTACCAGAAGTTGAGTTAGGAGTAGATGTGCCTCCTGAAGATGCACTAGGTGTCGTATTACCACATGACGCTAACGCAATAACGGTGAATACCGATAGCCCTGCAAATGTCAATTTTTTTAATTTCATAATAATCATTCCCCTTTTCATTTAATTTTATCAACTATTATACATATTTATTTTACAATTGCAATATTTTTTTATTTATTTTTTTACAAATTGATATTTTGATTATTAATATACTATTAAATCCGAACATTATTCGACATTTTTAGAATTTTACAATTAAAAAAACATTAATTATCTTTTGAATCATTACGTTAACGTAATGTATTTTATTATATTTTTATAAAATTATTATTGACATAATTTTAAAAAAAGACTAAACTTAAATCAGTATTTTATATACTTTAGTTTTAAGCGATTGATGAATAGTGTAAGCATCAAACCGGTATATAAGAGAATTGGTTAAAACTTTAATATAAAGAGCCAAGCAATTGGAATTAAGGTGGCACCGCGCACAATTAGCGTCCTTAAGAATATTATATGTTCTTAAGGATTTTTTTATTCATAAAGGGGGATATATATGAGATTTTTATCAGGAATTCAACCAAGTGGTAATATTACTCTTGGTAATTATTTAGGCGCAATTAAAAACTTCGTAAAGCTACAAGATAATAAGGACTTTACAGATTTTTTAGTTTTTATTGCTGATGAGCATGCAATAACTGTACCACAAGATAAACAAGCATTAAGAAAAAACATCCGTTCATTAGTAGCTATTTATTTAGCCTGTGGACTTGATCCAGAAAAGGTTCACATTTTCATTCAATCAGAAGTACCAGCCCATGCTCAGCTTGGATGGGTAATGATGTGTAATGGCTATATTGGTGAGCTTGAAAGAATGACACAATATAAAGACAAAAAGGAAAAGCAGATTCAGGGAGTATCAGTAGGTCTTCTTACTTACCCTTCTCTTATGGCTGCTGATATTCTTTTATATGATACTAATTTAGTACCAGTAGGAATCGATCAAAAGCAGCATCTAGAATTAACAAGAGATTTAGCAAATAGATTCAACCAAAAATATGGTGAAACATTTGTTATTCCAGAGCCATATATTCCTGAAGCTGGAGCTAAAATTATGTCTTTAGTAGATCCAACAAAGAAAATGAGTAAATCAGATTCTAATCCTAAGGCTTATATCTCATTATTAGATGATATTAATGTAATTAAAAAGAAAATAAAAAGTGCAGTTACCGATAGTGATGGAATAATTAAATATGATCCTATTAATAAGCCAGGTATTTCTAATCTTCTTACAATTCTTTCTTGTGTAACTAATAAAAGTATTGATGAATTAGTATTAGAATATAAGGATTCAAATTATCAAGTCTTTAAGGAAGATGTAGCAGAAAAAGTAGAATTAGAGCTTGCCCCAATTCAAGAAAAATATAACAAAATAATTAATTCCGATATAATTGATAAGGTCTTAGATGAGGGTAGAGATTATGCTAATTATTTAGCTAATAAAAAAATAGCCAAAGTTTATAATAAAATTGGTCTAGGAAGAAAAAGATAAAAAAAATTGGTAGACGAGTTAAAATAGACCCTATAAAGTAGACACTTATAAAAAAGTGGATTCTACTTTATGGGGTCTATTTTAATATCCTTTATCACCATAATTAAGTGCATTTTCATTTTTAACAATAGATATAAATCTTGGATTTGCCACATAATATCTATTTATTGTTGTTGTTTTTGCCCAAGTATAAACACCAGTTTTATCCTTCAAACGATAAAAACTTTGTTGAAGTAATGGCTTAATACAAATGCAAAATTCTATATCTGAATTATGCTTTGAATCATTTTCATCAAATTCATAAATAAAATCAACAAGAAGAACATCAAATTGTTCTTCAGTTTTAACCACATAAAATCCATATTCTTTTCCATTAAACGCAAATATGGCATTTTTCTCTTGACTTTCAAGATATTGACGTGGAATAACCTCAGCAAGTTCCGGATAATACATATTATCGTATCCTGCCTTCACTTCATTTGCAAATGTTTGTATATCCTTATTAGATGCTGTTCCATCTTTTCGTAATAATTCGTCATTATCAGTATATTCTTCAGCAGTAAAATAATTTTCATTTTCAGCCGCGAATACTCTTGATGTTTCTCCAAATGAAAAATATCCTATAAAAAAACAAAACATAACACAAACATGTAGTAAAATTATAAAAAATTAATTTTTTTCATTTTTCCTCTCCTTAAATAACTGTAATGTACAAAAATACTGTTCTCGAAATCCATAAATCAGATGTTGAATCAGCATAAATACGATAATAATATTCTCCTCTTCCACAAACGAATTTAGGTTTTTCCTCATAATGCATTTGTCCAACTTTCCCAAGAGAAGCATGAATTACATTTGGTCCACTGGTATTCGGTTCAAACCAGTCATTGCTCCAACGTGGATGATTAGGAAGATTCCATGAATCAACCCAAAATCTCATTTCTTTTCCAGTGTAAGCAAATTCGTATTTCAATTCATCTACGTCCGGAGTAAAAATCCATGTAGAGCCTTCACTATTTCTTACCTTAATACTTACGCCATATTTTTTTTCTTTAGTACTACAACCGCCAAGGCTAAAACTTATACAAAATATAAGAATTAAACTTCCTACTAAATTAAAAATTTGCCTAATCATTTTTCTCATACTTATCCTCACTTTGATTTAATATTCAATAACTGTAATATACAAATATGCTGTTCTACAATTCCATAAATCAGATGGTGACTCAGTATAAACATGATAATAATATTCTCCGGGTTCACAAATAGATTTAGGTTTTGCTTCATATTTCTTTTGGTCAATTTTACCAAGAGAGCCATAAATTAAATTGGGACTTTTATCCACTTCAAACCAAATATCTTTATAATCAGGATGATTAGGTAGATTATATGAATCAACCCAAAATGTTATTTCTGTTCCAGTATAATAAATTTCGCATTTCATTGTGTCTACTTTTGGAACAAATATCCATGTAGAGCCTTCACTATTTTTCACTTTAACGCTTACATCATATTTTTTTTCTTTATCACTACATCCGACAAGACAAAAAATAATACAAAATACAAGAATTAAACTTCCTATTAAATTACAGATTTGTCTAATTATTTTCACCATATAACATCCTCACTTTGTTTAATTTTTTTCATTATTCACCTCGTTGTTGCCATTTCGCATATAATCTTAATTCTTCTTTTTCATCAATAATTGTATCACTTGAAAAATCCCATAATGTATTACAAGCTTCTTCCTTATACCATCCTACAAATTCATATCCTTCTCTTGATGGTTCAGGTGGAATACATTCAATTAATGAATTCTCATCATAATAATCAATATAATAGGTTTCTTCATCTTCATAGTTTAAATCATATACTACATTTGCTGAATAAATATATGTCTCATCTGTTTTTTTACTACAATCTAAAAAATCATCATATTTATCCATTGGAACATAAATTCTTAATCCCTCATTTTTATAAACAAAAATATGCAAATCAAGAAATCCACCAGCGTAAAATAGCCTAAAATTATCAGCAAAGTAATTAGGGTATAAACCATATACTTTATCAACACTTGTAGGGACATATAACCTATCTATTATTATTTTATCTTCACGATCATCCCCCCTAAAATGATGACTATTAAATTCTCCGCCAGAACCAATAAAAATCGTTTCAAATCCTAATTGTTTAACAGGATGTCCATCAATTTCACTAGGTATAAATGCATATGTTTGGTATACAGGATATGTTTTATCTCCAACCCCAATTGAATCATCAACATCAGAAATAAATTTATAACAAAAACCGCCACCAACCTGTTTTTCAATTTTTTTTGTATCGCATTTTGTAAAAGTAAATATCAAAAATAAAGTTGAAATTAATAAAGTTTTTTTCATTATTAGTTCTCATTCTCCTCCAATTTAATTTTTTCATTTTCTTTGGAAACACAGGTTATTTAAACCAAATTCCACATCTATCAATCAACTAAATACCAACAATTTTAGCAAATTTGATTAATAAATTTTTCTTTCGATTATTAATTTTATTATCCATAATATTACTTTCTCCTTGAGGGGATTATATAAATCAACTACTAAATTAGCAATGGATTTTGCACAAGATGCAGGTTTTATGTCATAAGAGGTAAAAAAATCGCTTTTTTAGTACAATTTTTTTATTGACATTTGTACTGTAAAGAGTCTGCTCATTCTGCCGTTGCCATCACGGAAAAGATGAATACAAAGAAAATCATATATGAAAATAGGCATCATCAAGAATGCGTTCACACTTACATCTTCAATTTTCTTGAGATCATTAGGACTTCAGTTTGTTTAGCAGCCTTATCAACATACCATTTAGCCTCATCAAGTTTCTATTCGTAAGCTCAAGGATTTTGCTACACCTCTTCCTTCACTCATAGGATTACTCATAACTGCTTGAGGTTCATTACACTTGTCGGTAAATACCCATGAATAGATTTTCACCAGTAAGATTAATGTCATGCCCACACACTCAAAAAAAGAATATTAGTTAATAGCAAATATGCCATAAACTAATATGCTTAATATTTTGTATAAATCATACGTTAATCATATGAGTAATATCAAGTGACATTTTTTCAATTCAATTCTTAATGAACTTTACTAATGACATTTTTTATAATGTCATTAACTTTTTAATCTCATTTTCAACATTTTTAATTTCAAGGTCCTTCTCAGCAATTTTATCTAAAATATTTCTTTGCTGTCTAAATGCCCCCATTCCAAACAAACATAAGTTTCACCTCGTAAATAATGTCTACTATCAAAACAAGCATCGCATATCAAATTATTTACACGCCTTAAATTAGTTGAACCACATGCTTTACATTTCATTATTTAGCACCTCTCCCCTAATTAATACTTAGATTTTATCATAAAGTATTAAAAAAGTCCCTATGATATTACACCTAGGAACTTCATTTTAAAATGTTATTTTTAAACTTTATTCAATTCTAATACAATTTTGACATTTCAATATTGTTCTTATATGTAAATGAATATTTTTTTAAGAAATTGTAAATATCAATAAAAAAATATTTAAAGAATTTTCTTAATCTTGATTGTGCGATAGTGTTAGTAATATATTTTAATTCTACATAGTCAATTATGCTAGAAACACTAATATTGAATGCAAATTCATATAAGACTTAATTTAAAAACATAAAAAAAGAAGAAAAATCATAAATAAATGAATGTTTCTTCTTAATTCAAATTAGGTAAATAATACAATACAATACTTTAATTTATCTATATTTATTAACTTTATACTTAAAATCAATTTATTTCAATAAATATTCATATTCTATATGTTTATTGAAATATGATTTTGCATAACTACAAATAGGTACTATTCTTAGTTTATTCTCCTTAGCTATAGAGATAACCTCCTCCATTAGCTTTGATGCAACACCTTGTCCTCTAAGCTTATCTGAAACAAAGGTATGAGTAATTTCTATCGTATTAGAATCAATATATGAATATTCGATAACAGCCAATTCCTCATTATTATCATATACAACAACTTTTTCCTTTTCTCTTGTAAATTCCATATTATTCTCCATTAAGTAATTTATCTAGTTTATCTGAAACATTAGCTGTAAACATACTTAATTCATTATAAATTATATCTAATGCTTCTAAATATTCTTCTACAAAAGGAAAATCTAAAAGCTTAGCCTTTAGATTCTCATATTCCTTCATTTGTATTGTATACTGTTTTATTTGATTATATTCATTAGAATTAACAATTTGTTTTTGAAGTCTCTTAATTTCTAAGAATAATTTTTTTATTTCCTTATTATTATCAATAAAATTCTCAAGCTCGTGAATTCTTTTAACTTCTGGTAATGAATTAAAATATTCCACTACTCCATCAATTCTACTCACAAAGCTCTCCAATCATAAACCAAGTTTTAGCCTCAGTAACTTTAACCTTAACAATTTTACCAACTAATGATAAATCATTAGATTTAAAATGAGTAAGCTTTAAATGCTTAGAATAACCACACATCATACCTTCTCCATTCTTACTCTCTCCATCTACTAAAACCTCAACAACCTGATTAAGGAATCTCTCATGACCCTTCTTATAGCCTTCATTAATTAAAACATTAAGTCTATTAAGTCTATCATGCTTCTCTTCTTCAGAAACATTATCAGGCATCTTAGCTGCAGGAGTACCCTCTCTTTTTGAATAAATAAAGGTAAATGCGCCCTCATATCCTACATTTCTTACAAGCTTTAATGTATTTTGAAATTGCTCCTCTGTTTCATTAGGGAAACCAACAATAATATCTGTAGTAATAGAAATATCAGGAACTAATTCTTTAAGCCTATTTATTTTAGACATATATTCCTCATATGTATACTTACGATTCATAATCTTTAGAATATCATTATCTCCAGATTGAACTGGTAAATGTAAATGAGGCATTACTGATTTACAATCGCGCATTGCTAGCATTGTTTTTTCATCTAAATCTCTAGGGTGAGATGTAGTATATCTAATTCTTTCTATGCCAGTTTTATCTAAGTCATATAAAAGATCTCCGAAGGTATAATCATCACCTAAATCCTTACCATAGGCATTAACATTTTGACCTAATAAGGTAATTTCTTTATATCCTTCTTTTACAAGCTCTTTTACTTCATTGATAATATCATCTTTAGCCCTAGAACGCTCTCTACCTCTTGTATATGGAACAATACAATATGTACAGAATTCATCACAGCCAAACATTATATTAACCCAAGCCTTATGATGAGAAGCTCTAACCTTTGGCGCATCTTCAAGAATAGTACCCTCATTAGATAATACCTCAACAACCTTAGCCTTTGTTAAATAAGCCTGATAAATAAGCTCAGGTAAATGATCTCTATTATGTGTACCAAATACTAAATCAATAAAATCATAAGATTCTAGTATCTTATTTGTAGCATTCTCCTCTTGAGGCATACATCCACAAATACCAACAATCATATCAGGATTTTCTCTTTTACGACCCTTAAGTTGTCCTAAAACACCCCAAATTCTTTGTTCTGCATTCTCACGAATTGCACAGGTATTTAATAACACAACATCAGAATTCATAGGATCATCTGATAGTGTATATCCTACACCCTCAAGTATACCTGCCATAACCTCACTATCGGCTTCATTTCCTTGACAGCCATAGGTAAAAATATAATAAGTTTTACCCTTTCCAAGATTAGCATATTTATTATTTTCTTTATATCTTATTGTCTCTACATCTAATTTTCTTCTTAGCTTTGCATCCTTCAATGAAGGCATTGCAAGTTTTATATTCTTCATCAATATCACCTACACCTAGGTCATTATACTATAAAATAAACAAATTGCAAAGAAAAAAGATGTTCATTTATTACAATAAACATCTTTCTCAAACTCTCTTTTTATTCCTATATAGCCTTAACAATAAGCTTAATAGCTGTCTTTTCAGCGCCTTCAATCAAAATATCAGAAAATGCTGGTACTACAATTAAATCCTTACCAGTAGGAGCTACAAACCCTCTCGCAATTGCAATTCCTTTTATTCCCTGATTAATTGCCCCTGCCCCAACAGCCTGCATTTCTACAACATTTCTAGTTTTAAAAGCATTAGCTAATGCTCCTGCAATACTACTAGGTTTTGATTTAGTTGATATCTTTAAAATTTCCATTTTGTCCTCCCAATAACAATATATGAGAGAAAGAATAAAATATACTAAATTATTTTACTTATAGCCTGAATAGTTCTTTTAGTTCCTAAATCTATTACAACACCTTGAATTAATATTTTAGAATCATTAGATACCTTTAAAGGAGTGAAAACACCACTTCTGAATCTTTCAATAATAGCTTCAATATCATCACCTAAAATACTATTATATGGTCCACACATACCCATATCAGTAATAAAGCAGGTATTATTATATATTTGACAATCAGAGGTTTGAGTATGAGTGTGACTTCCTACTACTGCATCAACCTTACCACTAAAATCATAGAAAAAAGCTTTTTTCTCACTAGTTGCATCACCATGGAAATCAACAATAATATAATCAGCTTTAATATCATCTAATAATCTATCCATAGTCTTAAAAGGACAGTCTAATGGAGTATTAGAATAAACTCTACCTAGTAGGTTAACAATAGCAATAATTTCACTATTATATTTAACATATAAAACCTCTTTACCATATTTAGTATTTAAATTAGCAGGTCTTGCAATAGTTGCACCATCAATATAATCCATTATTTCAGATTTAGAAAATGTATGATTACCCATAGAAATACCAGCTATTCCCATCGACTTTAATTCCTTATAATGCTTAAAATTAAGTCCCTTTCCACCAGAGACATTTTCAGCATTAGCTAAAACAATTTGAACACCATATTCACGTTTAATATCTTCAAGATTATTTTTTAAAATCTTTAGTGTTCCTTCTCCAACAATATCACCTAAATATAATATTTTCATACATCCTCCTTTAGAAAAAAAAGAGTGATTACTCACTCTTTTATATTACTATTTTGCTACATCCACAGCTCTTGTTTCACGAATAACTGTAACCTTAATAGTTCCTGGATAAGAAAGTTTATTTTCAATTTCCTCCTTGATTTGTCTAGCAATAGAAATTGTAGATAAATCATCAACTGCTTCAGGGTCTACAATAACACGTACCTCACGTCCTGCTTGAATTGCATAAGATGAAGATACTCCCTTTACATTATTAGAAATTTCCTCTAAATTCTTTAAACGCTTTACATAATTCTCTAATGAATCACTTCTAGCACCAGGTCTAGCACTTGATAATGCATCAGCTGCAGCAACTAACACTGCAATAATAGTCTTAGGTGCAACATCCTCATGGTGTGATGCAATAGCGTCAACAACCTCTTTTGGTTCATGATACTTATTAGCTAATTCAACACCAATTTCAACATGTGATCCTTCAATTTCATGATCTACTGCTTTTCCAATATCATGAAGTAATCCGGCACGTCTAGCTAAAATCTCATTTTCTCCGATTTCAACAGCTAGCTTTCCAGCTATCATAGCTGTTTCAATTGAGTGATTTAGCACATTTTGACCATAGCTTGTACGATAATGTAATCTACCAATAAGTCTTACTAAATCAGGATGAACCTTACCGATTCCTGTTTTGAATACAGCTTCTTCACCCATTTCCCGGATGGCCATTTCAACCTCTCCACGGCATCTTTCAACTACCTCTTCAATTCTAGCTGGATGGATTCTACCATCTGAAACTAAAATCTCTAGTGAACGCTTAGCAATTTCCCTTCTTACTGGATCAAAGCCTGATAATACAACAGCCTCAGGAGTATCATCAATAATTAAATCCACACCTGTTAAAGACTCGATAGTTCTAATATTTCTACCCTCTCTACCAATAATTCTACCCTTCATTTCCTCAACAGGTAATGAAACTGTAGATACTGTTGTTTCACTAGAAGTCTCACCAGCATACTTTTGAATAGCTAATGCTAAAACATTCTTTGCCTTAGTCTTAACCTCAAGCTTAGCCTTTTCTTCCTCATCCTTAATGTAAACTGCAATTTCAGTTTTCATCTTTTCACGAACAGAATCCATAATAATTTTCTTTGCTTCTTCTCTATCAAGTCCAGCAATTTCAATTAATTTTTGTTCCTGTTGCTTAAGGATTGCCTCAACCTTATTATTTTGTTGTTCTAATTCAGTTTTCTTTTCATCAATTTTGTTCTCTTTAGCATTAAGCATTTCTTCACGTCTATCAAGATTAGATGAGCGTCGATCTAAAGTATCCTCACGTTGATTAAGTTTGTTTTCTAATTCAACTACTACGCCTTTTCTTTCCTTAATATCTTGTTCAGCATCCTGCTTTAAGGATGCAATCTCATCCTTAGCTTCAGCAAGTGCTTCCTTTTTCTTATTTTGAGCTTCAATTTCTGCATCTGCTAGCATTTTTTCAATTTCCTGTCTAGATGCGCTAATACTCTTTTCATGTTGCTTTACACGTAAAAAGTATCCTCCAAAAATTCCACCAATTAAACACAAAACAGCAAGGCAAAGCAATATGATTTCTAAAGTATTCATATTAACCTCCCTGTATATTTGCTAAAGTTTTATAAACTTCAATTATTATTATACCGATTTTAAAGACACTAGTCAATCAAAATTGAATTTTTAAATGTTTATATAACATATTTTTCAAACTTTTATTTATTAACTATTCCATTTTTTCTAATTTTTGATATAATCTTTTCGAGGTGTTATTTATGAAAAAGAAGTTCAAATTCGGAAGAAACTTATTATCGTTTATGATTATTTTAGGTGGATTGCTAATAATATGCTTAATCGCATTTTTTATATATATGCCTGTAAGTGCTGCAACATATCATAACGCAACAACATTTACGCCATACAAGCCATATACAAAATATAGTGAAGAAGGAAAGGAAACTGAAAATTCAGTTCCTTCATCAATAGATACAACAAATCTAGAATATATTAAATATGAGGATTTTAAAGATTTTGATATCAAAATCAAATCAGTTAAATATCAAGCAAAAACATTAAAATTCTCTATTAGATTTGAAGAAAATGATAGAACAAAAGAATTAAATATTGTAAAGGAAGACTATAAAACTAAAAAAGCCACATTATGCGTTACTGCTCCATATGCTAATTCAGTTGATTATGCATCTTCATCATCAGCTTTAACAACTGGCTTTAGATTTTATAAAAGTGGTGGTACTGGTGCCTATACTTCAAATGATTACACATATACTCTATCCAGTCTTTCTTACCCAATTACTATTAGTAATTTTCCAATATTCAAAACAATAACTAAACCAAATTTATATGTATATGTAAAATATCAATATACAACAGATAATGCTCAATTAATCACAAAGAAATATTCAATTGAATTCACTCCAAAACAATATTATGATGATTCATTTACTAATTCTGCTGATTTCTATTGGCATACAAAATAATTAAAAAAAAGCTTGTAGGATTTTATCATTCCTGCAAGCTTATTTTTTATTCAGTTTTATATTTTAAATTATCAGCTACAATATGTAAATTAATATTATTAAAGTCTCTTGAATGAGAAATAGATGTTAATAATAAGGCTGCAACGTAAACATTAAGCTTATTAATAAAATCAACCCCAACTGTTACACCACTAGCATAATCAATAATTACCTCTTGATTCTTTTCATCAGCGTCAAAGAAGTTAAAGCCTATAAAACCATTAATTTGTTTAGAAAAGCCAAAAACCTTTAACATAATGGTAATATCATTTTCTTTTGCTAAAGCTATAATCTTATCCTTCATTTTACTTAAAAAGCCACATAAATCATTAATTTCATCATTAAATGGCATGAAATAGAATACTACATCATCATTTTCTATTTCCTTATATTCCATCTTCTTTTCTAGAATGGATTCTAAATCCTTTTTAATTGCTAGAATAGGATCTTCATAATTCTTATATAATTCCTTATTTGCATCGTAACCATCACAAATTTCTTTTAAATTATAATAATTTTGATCTCCTAATAATAAAAAGTTATTATCCTCTAAAAGCTTCTTAATATCAGAATAAAAATTCTTATCAATTGTACACTCTAATACTAATTTATCACTAACTCCTAGGGGAACAGATGGAATATACTCCTTATATTTTAAGGGAATAGATGCATATTGTCTTCTTAATCCCTTACTATTTGCCAACTTAGCATTTCTTTCGAATAGCTCTAGTGTAATTTCCTTTGCCATAAAAACATACCTTCATTTCTTAAATCTATATTAATTATACCAATTTATTTATATTTTTCAATAAAATTAGAATTATAGAATACTACAAATAAGTATACCTATTCCTGCAGATATTATAATAAATAGAATAGTATTAAATTTCTTTTTAAAAATATATTTATAAATAATCATAAATAAAGCTAGAATACTAATAATAATTAGGCTTTCTAATGAAAATGTAAAGGTATTTTTATCAACATAGCCTATTGATTTCATTGTTAATATAAATCCTGATGATAAAATTAAACCTAATATAACAGGCTTAACTCCATTTAAAAAGCCTATTACATATTTATTTTTAATAAATCTCTTTAAAATAGAAGCAATTAAAACAATAATTATAAATGATGGAGTTATAACTCCTAATGTAGCAATAATACTACCTAAAAGTCCAGCTTGTGTAGCACCAATATAGGTTGCCATATTTACAGCAATAGGTCCCGGTGTTGCCTCACATACTCCAATAAAATCATAAAACATTTCCTCTGTTAACCAGGCATGATTCAATACTGTCTCTCTTAATAAAGGAATCATTGCATATCCACCACCAAAGGTGAATAAACCAATCTTTAAAAATTCTAAAAATAATTCTAAATAAATCATATTTCTTTCCTCTTACTTAAAGCAGTAATCATAATACCAATTATTCCGCCAATTAATATTAAAAAAATAGAAGAAATTCCTCCAAATAATTCAAACAAAATCATTAATAAAAAAATAATAACAAATACTACATAATTAAATATACTTTTCTTTATTTTTTTAAGCATATCTATTCCTGCAAATATAATTAACACTGCTACTGCACATTTAATTCCTTTAAATGCATATAAAACATAAGTAAACTCCATAAATTGCTTAAAAAACAAGGATATAAGATAAATAATTATCAAAGATGGTAAAGTAACACCTAGCGTTGAAATAACACTACCTAAAACACCTTTTTTAGTATAACCAATGTATGTCGCAAGATTCACCGCGATAGGTCCTGGAGTTGATTCACTTATAGCTATTATATCTAATAGTTCATCTTCAGTTATCCATTTTTTCTTTTCTATAATTATTTCCTTAATAGTAGGTATCATTGCATATCCACCACCAAAAGTAAATAAACCTAATTTAAAAAATATTAAAAATAAATCTAATAAATCTCTCATATAAGCCTCCCCATCAATATTATAATACAATATAATTTTTTTCTAATAAAATTTTATTTTAAAATTTAATATGATATAATTCTTTTGCCGGAGGAATACTTATGAAAAAAATAATATCATTTATTCTATTATCCCTAACAGGATTGTCTCTTGTATCCTGTCAGATTAATATTACTAATAGTTCTAATACTAGTAATAGTTCTAGTATTAGTCAAGCTACTTCTAATACAACCACACCTGAAGAAAACACAACTGAAGTAAGCTTTACTGGAAGTGATCTAAAAATAGGTCAATCATTCAAGCTTTTAAGTACTGTTGATAGAACAATTCCTATAGAGAGTGATGAGGGAAATATCTATCCAACCTATGGAACTAGTATTTCAAATATTACTGAGGATTTAAAGAAAGCCTTAATAGCAGAATCAAATTATCTAAAAGCAAGTGATTCTACCTATAATAAAATGGATGAATTTGGTAATCTATATTTAGATGATACTTTATTAGAAAGAAAATTCTATAAGCATACTACTTCTAACAATAATTATTATGGTACACCTAGTGATGATGAAAAAGCAGTTATAAAAGAAATATCTATTTCCTCTCGTTCTAGAGGAAATCATATAACAGGACTATACGCCCCAGCTGGAGAGGTCATAAAAATTGAATTATCAAAAGAGGATTTAGAAAAAACTGGTGGAGTTAAAATAGAAATGGGACAATATTCTCAAAATAATGAGCTTAATAATATATGGCAAACTCGTAATGATTTTTCAAGAATGCCACTATTAGGAAATGAAATGCTCGCAAATGGGGAAACAACATATGTTGGTACCTTCTTAGGAGGTCCTATCTATGTGACACCTATAAATCCTGTTGATTTTACAATCACAATTAGTGGGGCTTTAGAATACTGTCATTTTATTTATGGTCTTACAACAAAAGAGGAATTTGAAAGATTAAAAAATACAAGCTCACCCTTCTTCGATTTAGAGGTTTGGGATAAATGCGTTAGGCATTCAGGCCCAAAGGCCTATGCTAATTTAGATTATGATAACCTATGCCAAATATCAAAATTTTGGCTTAGTGTATCTAATATAAGTAGACAAATCCCTTCAGGATCTACAAAGGATTTAGGAATAAATTTTATTTATGATCCATTTATAGCAGCAGGGAGCGCTGTTGCTTTTGTTGGTAGAAACTGGTGTAACCTTCCACCATCATGGATGAAAACAGCTCTAAACTATGAATCCTTCACAACTAATGGAGATTGGGGACCAATTCATGAATATAACCATCATTTCCAAAGATATGGCTTTAATCCTGGAGATGAGGTTACTAATAATGCCTTAAGTATTTTATCCTATATTAGCTATACACAAATATCTGCTAAAAGACCGAATCTATCAGGTTGGAATAGATATTTAGATCCTTATACAAGTCTAAATGAAACATTATCACAATCTCAAGCTGGTACTACAACATCAAGCCTAAATACCTATGTAGATATCATTCATACCTTTGGTGTTGATACCTTCATTAAATGTGCTCAATATAAAAATGGAGCAGGTGGAGTTGATAATTGGTATGAAAGCCTATGTGAAGTAACACATTATAATATGAGCTACTACTTCTCATTATTAAATCAAACTGTAAGTAATTCATTATTAGATAAATATAGTGACTATCCTTTATTTATCCCTGTTTCCTTTAAATACCAAACTGGAAGAGTAATTAACAATGAAAAGAATATTACTGTATTACCTTATCCAATTGAACAAAATCAGCTATTAGAAATAAATCTTGATGAAGCATTATTATTTCCAAGTGATTTTGATTATAAAATTAAAAATGTTACACATCCCCAATATGGTACACTCACATTAAATGATAAGCTTTTAACATATAATCCTGATAATTTAAATAACTCTGGAGAAATAGATCTAACAATCGAATTAACAAATAAAGAGACAAATGAACAATATGAGGAAACAATAATATTTGAGCTAAAACCACAATATAGTGGAATAGATGCTGTAAGATATACCTATGATAAAACTATATATACTACAATTCAAGAGGCCTATAATAATGACTTTTCAGGATATACAAATAAAAAAGTAGAAACTATAAATAAGCATTTTGTTAATGGAATAAAATATAATGAAATATATGTTTATTATGGAAAAATATATATGACAGAGGATGGAGAATACACTATTTCAGTTAGAACATCTAATAGAAGTAATACATTACTTGAACTAGGCTTAAATACTCCAAAATACTCAGATATTATTGATTCAAAAAGAACAAATCCAATCAATATGAATGATACTCAATTTAAGTATAATGTTAAAAAAGGTGATTATATTTATTTTAGAATGACTATTCAATCATTCCACAATGATGGCTTTGCTGAACTATTTGGAGGCTACAATAGTCTTTCTACTATTAATACAACTTATTTATATAACAATAATCAAAATAAAGATAAAACACTTCCTACAAAAGATTATTACCCTAGAAGCTATAATATAACAAATGATGTATCATTAGCTAATCAAAAAATAATTTCTGTAACAGAAGCCTATTCTGAATGGGATTCATCATATAATATAGCGAATATACTAGATGGTGATACTAATACAAGCTATCATAGTATACGTAATAAAATGATAACATCAGAGCCATTTGAATTAACAATTGATTTAGGTAATAGCAATTGGGTAGATACTTTAAAAATAATAGGTTATAATGGTTCTCAAATGCATAATCCTATTACTTTTACATTATATGGTGGTGAAACACTCGATAATTTAATAGAAATAGGTTCATATACAAATTTATCCTATAGTGGTAGAAATCTAGAACTAGTCTTTAAAAAAACAAAAATTAGATATTATAAGCTTGTTATAACTGATACCTCAAGTCATCGTTATATTGCTATATCTGAAATAAATATGGGATTATCCGGAAAAATAATATCTCCTTATAGAGCTAACTACTATGTAAAGAATAATCAAGAATTCAAAAGTGAAAGTTCATTTTCTACCTTTGGCTATTCTATTAGTGGTATTGGTACTATAAAAATTAATACTATTAATAATTGCTTTGGTATGAAAACTCAAGGAAAATCTAAAATAAAATTAATTATTAATGGTAATGAAAATATTATTACATTTGATGATTATTATTATCTAGAGCTAGATGATAATACTGAAATAACAATAGAAATATTAGATAAGCCTATTACTATTGATTATTTTATAATATAAAAGACTTCGACTATAAATGAAAATTTATAGTCGTTTTTATTTGATATTTTTTTCAAGTACAATACTATATAATTTAGTTATAAAATTTAAACAATTTTAATAGAAAAATATATTATGATATGATACAATTAAAGATAGTATTTATATCGTAAATATAAAGAAGGAGGAATTATGGGACAAGTAAATATTAATAATAATTCTCAAGATAATAATGAAGAAAAAATAGATAATACTTCTAATAATGAAATAGATCAAAAAGTAGAAAATAAAAAACTTAAATCTAATAAAAAAATACTATTTAATATTATTTTTCTAATAATAATTTGTGGTGTAGGTATTTGGTTTTTATTCGCATTAACTAATGAATTTAACAAAGATAATGGTGGTATTAAAAGTCTTTCAGAGGCTATTAGAGATATGAATGGCTGGATGTTCCTACTAGCAATAGGAGTATTAATACTATATATGATGACTGATGGATTAAAATATTATGTAATTACTAAAACAGCTACAGGCAAAGCTAAACTAAGAATAAGCTTCAAAGCAGCTATGCTAGGTAAATTTTATGATAATATTACTCCTTCTTCTACTGGTGGACAGCCAATGCAAATTATTTACTTATCTAAAAAAGGCTATTCAATAGCTGATTCAACCGCAATTGTTATTACAAGATTTTTTGTACAAATGTTTGCCTGGGTATTTGTTGGTGGTTTCTTTATGATTGCTGGCAGTAGTTCTCTTTCATCTATAGCTGACCCTGCAGGTAGAACAACACTTCAGGTATTTGCTTGGGTTGGATTAGGTATGATTTTATCATTACCTTTATTAACTTTAAGCTTTATATTCTTTCCAAAGCTAACAGGAGCTATTGTTAGATTTTTTCTTAGAGTTGGACATAAGCTTCATATTGTTAAAGATAAAGATAAAATGATTGAAAAAGCTAATAAGGGTGTTGACGATTTTGTCAATTCTGTTAAACTAATGTGTACAAAGCCTTTAAGCTTCATTTTATTAATTATTTTAAGTCTATTAGAGCCTTTATTAACAATAGTTCTTCCATTCTTCATTTTAATCTCATTCACTGGTGATTCAATTACATTAGCTTCATTATTCAATGTAATGTCATTATATGTTTATGCTCACTTTAGTGCGGCAGTTATTCCAACACCTGGTAATGGTGGCGCCTTTGAGGTTACACTGGCAGCTGCATTCTCTGGAATTTCAGCTAATGTTTCAACATGGGTTATTTTTGCATTTAGATTCTTCACATTCTACTCTTATATAATTATTGGAGTAGTATTATTATTCTATGAATTTTGTAGAGAAATTGTTAGAACAAAAAGAAATAAAAAACAAGGATTAGCTTAATTTTATTTTTAGGTGATGTTATGGAAAATTTAGAAAATAAAACAGTGTGTATTATGCTATCAACATATAATGGTGAAAAATATCTTAAGCCATTATTAGATTCTTTAATAGCTCAAAGGGGTATAACAAAAACAATTGTAGCTAGAGATGATGGTAGTAAGGATAATACTCCTAATATTCTTAAGGAATATAAGGAAAATGGAAAAATAAATAAGCTTATTATTGAGCCTAATGTAGGATTTGCTAGAAGCTTTCATAAATTAATGGAAAATGCTTATAAATCAGATTATTATGCTTGGTCAGATCAAGATGATATTTGGGATGACAATAAAATTTATTATGGTGTTAAAACTTTAGAAAAAGAAGATAATTCTATACCTTTAGTTTATTGGTGTAGCTTCCGTTCTATGGATAAAAACAACAAGGTTTATAGTAAAAAATCAAAAAGAACTAAATTTAAAAAAGGCTCTGATTCATTTATAAATTCTCTTAATTCTAACGATATTAGAGGATGTACTTGTGTATTTAATCAAAAGGCTTTAGATATGATGTTATCACTTGGTGAATTTGGTTATCGCTATCATGATTGGATGATTCAATTAATATGCTGTGCCTTTGGTAAAGAAATATATGATCCTATTCCTCATATTAACTATCGTTGTCATGAAAATAATTGCTTTGGTCCAGCAGGCTTTAATATAGCGTCACTTAAACGAGCAATTAATTTTATAAAGAATGTTGAGTTTAAAAATAATCATAGTAAAACAGCACAAGAATTTTATAATGCCTTTTATGATCAAATGACTAATCAAAAACAAAAGGATTATATTAATCTTGTAATAAATTATAAAACTGATAAAAAAGCTAAAAAGGATCTCTTAAATAAAAAGGAGGTTTTTAATAGTATGCCTCCTTTTTTAAGAAGACTTCTTAGATATTCAATTAAACATAACAAATATTAATATTTTAATAAAAAGCCTTATAGGGGCTTTTTTATTTTTATATAAATTTTCAATTTAAACAATAAAATAAGTTGTTTTTTTCATTTTTTTACATAGTTTTGTATTTTATATATAATAGAAATAAAAAACAAAAAAAGGATACATAGTCTAAATAAATAGACTACATATCCTTTAACGGGGTAGCAAATTTAAATTATTAAAATCTATTTCTAAAATAAGAAATTAATATTAATTAGCTTGAGATACTACAGTGATAGTAGGTACTCCATCTTCACCAATAACAACTGTATATGTCTTTGTTTCATTAGTTAATTTTGAAACAATAGTATATGTCTTTGTAGCAGCATCATATGTATATGAGCTAACACTAATTAAAGAACCTTTATATACAAATTGCATTAATTTATTATCAAGAGCTGTTACATCAAGATAATTTGAAGCATCAGCATCATAATATGTATTAACATCAACCTCTGTAACTGCAACATCTGTATACATTGGAGCTCTATCATTTTCAGTTGTTTCATCAACTGTAACATCAATCTTATAATACTTAGTACCAACTAATTTAGAAACTGTTTCACCAGAACCATTTGTTTCTTCTTTAAATTCTCTACTAATTACATAATAGTTACCTAAAGAATCAGTATAAGAATCATTTATAGAAATATCATTATATTTACCATCAGCATCCTTCTTAGCAAGATTAACTCCTGCAATTCCACCAATGTTCTCATTGCCTTCAACTGTAGTGTTACCATTAATTGATACAATCTCTTCAACTTCAACCTTATAACCATTTGTAGTTTCTTTTTCAAATGTTCTTGTTACTAATGTAACATTAATACCATAAGCCTTAGAAGGCTTAGTGAAATATGAAGCAGATAAATATAAATTATATTTTTGATTATCTTTTCCCTTTGTTGAAACAATAAATACAGAAGAACCATTCATAGAAACAACTGTATATTCTGCTTCTTCAAATGTTAAATAATTACCTAAAGAATCAGTTACATAATCAAGTGCTAAATCTGAAGATACATAAGATCTAATAGCTTTACCAGTTTCAGAAATTTCATCATAGAATGTTATACCACCATATGTATTTTTAACGTAATTAGAATAATCCTGTTGAGTATAATCATATAACAATTCAAGAAGACTTAAATAATCACTACTCTTATAATTATCAACAAATGTTAAGCCTGTTACCTCATATGTAGCACTACTATCGCCATCTTCCTGCATACCATATGTTAGACTTACATCAAGCTTATAATTATTAACCATAACATATGACTTATAGCCTGTTACCTCATCCTTATCATTCTTAACAGCTTCTCTAACAACTGTACAAGAATATGAATCATTACCAATTCTAATTCTACCAGTTACATTAAATTCCTTTCCAGTTGGAGTGAAGTTTAATGTACCAAAGTGTAATGGATCACTACCATCTTGTAAAAGTGGATATAAATTCTTATTAGCATCAGATCTATCAAATGGAATAGAAATACCATCAGATAAATAATAATCCTTTCCTTCATATGACTTTATTGAATCTAGTGTACCAAATTCACTTTCAACAAAGCCATAATCATTTGCATCCTTATTATATGGATCAAATGTATATAATGTTACACTCTCATACTTATCAATTGTATAGTAAACCTCTGAATTATTAGATGTTACCACACCATATGAATAGAATACTAATGAATCAAAATCATTTGTAAAATAACCATGCTCATCATAAACGTTCTTAACTACATTTCCAGTATATAGATCATATGAATATAAGATTGGATTTGCTTGATTTGAATCTAAATAAAATAATAAATCATCTGAAATAATTCTATAAATACCATTTTCAACTGAACCATTTTTTGTATATAGTTTAGCATTACCATATTGGTCTAAATCAAGAATTGACCAATCCTCATCATCAACATATTGATGCATAACATCAGTATGAGAAATAATGAAATAAACAACAGTCTCACTACTACTAGAACCATAAGTAAATAGGTTACCAGCAATAGATACAACATCATTGCCATTCTTAAATTTAACTACATAACCTAAATCTTCATTATCTGAAGAATAAGTTGCTGCATCATCAAGAAGCTTAAGATCACCATTCTCATCAAATTCATATACTACTGCATTATTAAAGCCATCAAATTTAATTTTATATTTTTCATTTTGATTATCTAAAACAATATATTCGCCCTTTTCAATACCAACCATTTCAATATGCTTTTGGCTATCAATGATATTAAACGCAAATTCATATGAAGAGTTTGTTAAAATAATTTGATATGTATCTCCATCCTTACTAATGTAATATCCATATGTATCATTACCTTGAGATGTTGAAACAAGGGCATACATACCAAAGCCATCAAGTGTAATTGAAACTGAATTATTTGTATATGAATAAGTACCATTAAAATCTTCATTATATTGTAAGAAATAATAAGTACTTGATGAAGAAGCAATAATATATTTAAACTTAACTGATTTATCTTCACTAGTAAATTCATAAATATTATATCCAGCTAATGAAATATCACCAGTTTGGCTTGAAGAACCCTTAACAGAAACTGTATTATCTCCATCAAGATAAGAGTAAGTTTCTACACCAAATTTATCAGTACTTAATGTAACATCTTTATTAGCATTATTATCAACGTATAAATATAATGTTGTAGGATATTGACAGAATGTAACAGTACCATCTTCATTATAGTAGAAATATAATACCTTATCATCACTAATAAGGAAGGCTGTAATTCCTAATGATTCGTCCTCTTGGTATTCAACTTCTACTAATTTTTCACCATCAAAGTATTCCATCTTGTTACCAACAAATTGAACATACTTACTACTATCATTACCAGTAAATGAATACTTCTCTACTAGATTAACCTCTTTATCAGATTTAGTAACATATGAATACCAATATGTTGCATTACCATTATCAGTAGTTGTTACCTTGAACTTAACACTCTTAATATCATTTAAATTCATTAATTCAGAAATTGCATCAATTCCCTCAGCATATGACTGAGTAGCAGTATATGAATACATTTCTGTTTTAGAATCATATGTATAAGTACCTGATGTAACCTTAACAAATGTTTCTTGGTTTGTATAACCATACATTGTTGCTGTATTATTTGAATCTAATACAAATAATGGAGCTTGATATATGTTATCCTTATTTAAATAGTAGTATTCCTTATAATCTACACTAACTGAAGCTAAATCATAAGAAATATCTCCTGATTCATTCTCATTAGCATTTACAATATAACGATAGAATTCATCATCAGATACCTTAATATCTAAAATGCAATCACCAAAGGCTGTTTGCTCAAGATTATAAACACCTGTCTTTGTAGTGCTTCCTGTAGTAATAGTAGCTGTATAGCAGCCATCTAATGAAATAGTTGTATTATCAACTGTAGCTTCAAATTGAGATGAGCTATTATATAATACTAAAGCCTTTTTACCATCAACTTCAACAAACTTAAATGAATAGGCTAATGTTTGACCAGAATATAAAAATACATATTCTTCATTTGTATCCTCATCGGTATATAATAGATAATTATAATCTGTATTATTAAATGTAGTTCCAGAATAACCATCTAATGCAATATTAAATGTTGAAGGAGATAATTTGTAATCTACCAATTGATATACAGGAAGTACGCCTAACGCAACCTCATCCTCATTTCTTTCAAGGAAGCAAGCTACATTATCAACATAACCTACCTGGAATTGAACTGTTTTTCCAGCTAAAGGTCCTGAAGTAAATGTAGCTTCATATACGTAATTAGAAATTGTATAAGTACCAGAAGAAACATTTGAGCTTCCGTCTTCATTTTTAGTAGTATATTTAATACCATCAAATTCATCTAATTGAATAAATACTGAGTCACTAGATTCACCTGTTGATGTATCATACTTTTTAAATTGAATTCCTTTTGTTTCATCATCAGCATAAAGGAAGTTTTCATCATTAATAATTTTACCAGAAATAATATAATCTCCAGTACTTTCATTATAGAAATTGAAAGAATTATTTTCAGTATCCAATTTACCTTTAAAATAAATACCGTCACGCTTTAAATAAATACTCTTTTTATTATTAACATCTAAAATATAAATTTCATCTGATCCGCCTCTTAAATCAGTATAAGCCTTTTGCCATACTGCATATAAATCTCCAGATCTTTCAACTAAATAAGAGGTACTTTCTTCAGTTCCATCTGAATTATAAACATTATTATCAATATTATTTACATAATAAGCAATCCTACCAGTAGCACTTCTTGCCCATCCAACAATCTCATAGCCATCACAAGTAAAACTTGTAGGAAAATTAATCTTTTGTCCATAAACATAATTTTTCTTGACAGTTTCTTCTTCTGAATCATCAACTGGATAGTTTGATTTAAAATTGATTTCATAGCTTTCTCTATCAAAATATAGCTTTAATACATTTGAATCCTTATTTTCACTAATAGTAATTGACTTTACATTACTTTCTGAAGTTGAAAGTTTAAATCCATCTAATTCATCTTCAGCACTAACAGTACTACCAACTAATGCTTTCTTAGTTTCTGAACTATATAACTCATATTCTGAACTAGAGCCAACCTTACTAGCATAATACTCAACAGTATATTCTTGGTTAAACTTAGCCTCTAATGTTACATCGCTATCTGGCATTATATCATTATTAGTTAACAATTTACCATTTAAATACCATCCAGCAAATTCAAGACCTGTTTTAGTAGGAGTAAGTCCGCTTACAACAGTACTTAGCTTCTCACCAACTGCCACAAATATAGAATTAGTTGATAAGGTTGCTCCATTTAAATTTAAATTAACCTTTTGAGCCTTTAGCCATTTAGCATATAATGTTACATTAGCTGATGCAACTAATGATTCAACAGGTGAACCAGTACATTCAGGATTATCATACCATCCTGAAAATACATAGCCTTCCTTTGTTAATGTAGGTAAAGATACATTTTCACCAGCAGTAACATATTTTGAATCAGATGTGATTTCACCATCTATATTAAAATCAACCTTTACACCATTATTACCACATGAAGTTAGCATAAATCCTGTTGCTAGAGATGTGCCTACAAATAAAGAAACCAATCCTCTTTTTAGCTTTTTCATTTTAAATACCTTCCTTTTAAACCTCAATTTAATTCTAGAATGTTTAATTTAAAGCATTCCATATAGCTACAAGCTTTGTACCATTTTCTAATGCTGGTATTTCACTTGTTTGATAAATAACAGTCTTTGTTTCACCATCAACAACTACTGTAGCCTCCCAGCCACCAAAAGTATAGCCATCTCTTAATGGATCTTCTAAAACTGTATTTTCATTAACAAGAGAGAATGTTCCCTCTTTAACCTCTAACCCTACAACATATGAACCATCTGTAGATAATTCACAATTATAGATTATTGGTCTATAAGATGAGTTAAACATCTTATTCCAATTTTCAGGTAATTCAGTTACATTTGTATAGAATGTAGCGTTGCTACAACCATAAAATGCATGTTGAATTATAGTTTCAATTTTATCACTTAATACAACTGTTTTCAATGAACTAAAGCCCTTGAAAGCAAAGTTAGAAATAGTAGTAATAGTATTAGGTAAATTTAATTCCTTTACCATTGTCATTCCATAAAATGCATATGGACCAACATAATTTAAGCCATTATTAAGCTTAAGAGTTTCTACATTCTCACATTTATAGAAGGCATATTTATTAATTCTTTCAATATTTGAAGGAATTTCTAATTCTTTAATAGCTGTATAGCTAAATGCGTAATTAGGAATTTCCTTTAAACCAGTACCAATTATTAATTTCTCTAAAGCTGTACATTTATAGAATGCCTTATCACCAAGAGTAGTTAAGGTATCTGGTAATTTAATAGATTTTAATGCAGAGCATTTATAAAATGCATTATTTCCTATAATTGTTAATGATGATTCACTATCACTAGAGAACTTTGCATTTTCTAATGATGTACAACCATAGAATGCATATTCACCAATTGATTCAAGATTTAATGATTTAGAAAAATCAATATCAATTAGTGAACCACACTTATAAAATGCTTTTGTTCCTATACTAACTAGATTTAATGGTAATGTAATCTCAGTTACTGATGTGCACTTGTAGAATGCATATGGCTCAATAACCTTTAAATTATTATTTAAATTAATAAGAGCTAAGCTTGTAGCACCATAGAAAGCACCATAGCCAATATATCTAACCTTATTTAATCCAATAACCTGTGAAACATATTCATGCTGATAGAAAACATAATCTGAAATACCAACAGTTCCATCCTTAATTGTAAATGATGAACTACCAGAAACAACACCAACAACCCAGTTTCCAGCATATACTAAACCACCATTTGTTAGGTTTTCACTTTCGTTATTCCAAATACCTGTATTTTCAAAGGCACGTGTACCAATTTTTTCTAATGTTGTAGGTAATTTAATATTAGAAATAGCTTCACAGTTATAGAATGTATAATTACCAATTCTTTTTAATGAATTACCAAAAGAAACATTTGATAAAACGCTGCATCCAGAAAATGCTTCATTCCAAATATATTCAACGCCTGTAGAATAAAATCTCCATAATTGTGTACAGCCATAAAATGCACATTCACCAATAACCTTAACTGTTGTAGGCAATGTAACATTAGCTAATTCAATTTCTTTAACGAATGTATAATCTGCAACACCGACTAATCCTTCTTTAAAATCCTTTGCATCATATTTATCCTTACTTTTATTAGAAACATAATCAGCTAACCAATTATCAGCATATATAAATTCAGTACCTTCAACATTAATTTGATCATTATAAATCTTTGTACCATAAATAGCATAAATGCCAAGTTTATATAAACTATCTGGTAAAGAAATACTTTCTAGATTAATACATGACTGGAATGCTCCTTCACCAATTGTTTTTACACCCTCTGGAATTGTAACATTCTTTAGGGCTTGAGAATCAGAGAACGCTCTCGCGCCAATTGATGTGACATTATTATCTTTATTAAAATTAATATTAGTTAAATTTGTGCATCTATAGAATGCCTCATCTTCAATAGTTATTAAACCCTTACCAAAATTAACTGTTTTTAATGAATTATCAGATCCAAAAGCACTCTTACCAATAGATTCAACAGAATCAGGAATATTAACCTCAGTTAATTCATAACAATTTCTAAATGAGTTTTCACTAAGTTTTTTTAAATTATTAGAAAATGTAACTGATGTTAATGTAGAACAATAGTTAAATGTATTTTTTTCAATATTTGTAATTTTTTCAGGAATAGTCAATGAAATTAATGATTTACAAGATTGAAATGCAGCCTCACCAATAGATTCAAGATTCTTTGGTAGCTTGATTGTTTTGATATTAATACAATTATAAAATGCATTCTTACCAATTGTTCTAATACTATCACCTAATGTAATACTTGTAATTGAAGTATTACCCTTAAATGCAGAATCAGCAATACTAACTACTGGCTTTCCACGATATATAGAATCAATAATAACATCACCAGAAGTACCTCTACCATTGGTAATTTGGTACTCTGTGTTATTATTAATTAATTTATATGTACATCCAGATTCATAATCTCTATGGAAGCTAAGTGGCTCAGACCATTCAGAAACGACCTTACCCTCTGTATCTCCAACTGATTTAATTCTAATTACATAGTCTCCCTCAGCTAGCTTTGATAAAGAGAGATAAGCCTTTCTACTTGTATATTCTTGAGAAAAATCATTTCCCTCTCCAGTGACTTCAACCACATAGCTACGCGCATCACTGACCTTATCCCAAGTAAGCTTGTTATCAATATCCACCTCTAAATTAGATGGGCTAATAAGTGAAGTGTTATTACATGCTGTTAATATCATAGCAACAAATAATAATATACACGCTAAAGAAAAATATTTAAATTTTTTCATACGCCCTCCCCCTATATAGAAATCAATCTATATTATTTATTAATCTCTTTCTTTTTCTTATAATCTCTAATTAATTCATGAGGCCACTTGAACTTGAACTTTCTTACCACAATATCTGTTAAGAATAATACAACAGCAATAATCATAAATAAAATTCTTGGATCATATGATTTGTTAATATCTGATACGAATGATTTGAAAATTTCTTGTGGATCCTCATTATCCTCAATCAATTCTCCTTTTCCTCTATCAGCTAAATTCTTCAAATAATCCTCCATATTAAAGTCTTCGCCTAATAAATTAGAATCATATTCTTTTGAATAAGATAATTCTTTATATACAACCTCAGTTGCAATAATATTACCTTGACTATCAACCTTATTTACTTCAATTTGATACAATCCGCTTTCCTTAATAACAAAATTACATCTACTAAAATTGTTACTTAAAGACATAGCAGTTGTTACATAGCATTCATCAAGCTTTAAATTATCAGTATCATTAGGTAATTTATCCATTAATATAGTTTTTTCTTCACCGTTAGAATCTATATAGGAAATTTTACCTGTTAATTTTTCACCTTCATTTAAATCTGTATAGATACTCATTTGATTGATATAATTATCACTTCTTAAATTTAATCTAATCTCACTTGCATGAATATTTTCAGTTGGCATTACTTCATTAATAATGTTCTTTAATAATGAAACACCGCTTTGTGATGAGAATAGCTCGCTTGACCATTTACCAGCTAAATCAATCATCAAGCTACCTACAGTTCCTTTTCCGAACTTCCATTGAGCATAGATTGGAACTGAATAATCACCAGATAAAACTAGATAGTCATTACTCTTAACCTTTGTACCAGTGAATCCTGAGAATTCAAAATCTAGCTTATAACTATAATCACTTTGCTCCTCAAGATTTACATTTTTAAAAATACTAGAATAATTAAAGTTATTAGCAGTAGCTGTGAAGTTTCCTTCCTCAACATCTTTAATTTCTCCAACATTTAAATCCGCTCTTAATGCTGCAGTTAATTCATCATTTCTAGTAACTGTATAATAGTTACCTCCATTTGTTCCATCAGGACCCTTTGTAGCATATTCGATAGACTTCATATCATCATCGCTACAGCTATTTCCTACTACAACAATTGATGTTGTAATACCATTCTTTATGAATTCTTCATTTGCTAGCTCAGCATATGTTTTATAACCACTATCGCCTTCGCTATCACCAGCACCACCATCTGAAACAATAATAATATGCTTCTTAGCTAAATTTGTTTGGGCCTTTAATAATGATGCAGCCTGTCTAATAGCTGGGTAGAAGCTTGTGCCACCACCAAGATCATCCTTTTCTTCAAGCAAATTAATTGCAGCTCTAATCTTATCCTCTTGTGTTCTTGGAGTTAAGCCTAATAAAACTGTTTGATCCTCATAGTCAGCTAATGTCATTACACCAACCATATCTCTTTCACTTAAAGAATCAAGAGTTGTTTGAGCACTATCAATAGCTGCTTGTAAATATGTTTTACCACTACCATCACCTATTGGAGATGTCATTGATCCTGAAGTATCAATAACGATCATAATTCCTAGTGGCGGTGTATAATTAATAGCTTGAACAGGAAGCATTGATTGAAGCTTTGTATTTCTTAAATCATCTCTATTATAAGCATGCGCTTCTCCATCACTATTAAGACCAGCAGTAGTTAATAATCCTCCACCATAGTCCTCAACATATTCCCAAAGAATATCAATAAAATCAACTTGTTTTTCAGAACCCTGAACAATATTTGTAGGCAAATCAGCATCAGCTACATTATTCAAAATAACTTGATCATATTGTCTTAATTCATCAACAGTCTTTGGTAATACATCTCTATGTGTATTTAATACAGTAACATTAAATTCACCATCTTTTTCTAATGTTGACTTTAATAATTCACTATCGTTTGAAGTCTCATCATCATTACCCTCAATAATTAAAATTTGATTGAATGATTCAATATTTATATATGTTGAGTAAATATTATTTTCTTCAATGGCGTCATTAACATTCTTTAATGAGAATTTTAATTCATGAACACCATATTCAGTAAATTTAGTAGTAATTGTATATTCACCAATACCTGGTACTAAATTTAATTGGACTATATTCTTTTCAATTCCTTTATCAAAAATCGCAACATCTACTGTTTTACTAACATTAGATTTAACCTTAAACTTAAATTCAACGTCAGTATCAAGACTAATATGAGTATCAGGATCAACAACATCAAAAATTTGTAAATCCTCTGAATTTGAATCAGAATTGATATAACAAATATCAACCTTTGTTCCTGAAGCAGAGATTGATCTAATAGTACTTAATGCACTTTCATCTGTCTCCTTACCATCAGTGATTAATACAATCTTTGATGTTTCAGGATAATTAAATAATGATTTTGTATAAGTTAATGCAGCAGCTATATCTGTAGCACTTGTATCAGGAAGATCTGCACTTTTATACTTAGAATAAATACTACCTGTATCTGTTGTTAATGGGACAGCATATTGTTGATCAAATCCAAAGGTTACAACGCCAATTTTATAACCATCAAATTTACCAGCCTCTAAGATAGTATCAATAACGTCATCTCTTTCGTCCTCAACCTCTTTTTTCGAATCAGAAACATCGACTAATAAGATAATCTCATTTTGAGTATTTTTTAATGTATAGTCAAATCTAATTCCAGCAAGAACCAAAATAGATAAAGTTAAAACAATTAAATGTAATACTAAAGAAACAATTCTATTTCTATTTCTTCTATATTTTTTAGAGATTCTCAAATGAGGAATTAATGTTAATAGCACTGCTGCTAATAACAAAAATAATAACCACGGATGAGAAAAACTAATACGAAAATTACTCATAATCTCATCCCCCTAACTAAGCATTATCCCTATTTTTAAGCCACCATTCTAAGAATAGAACAGTAACTAATGCAATTGCGAAATATAAGACTAAATCATTGTAAAGATCAATAGTATTATCTTCATAATATAAATCTTTCAATGAATCCTCTATAGCAAAAATATCACTTTCCTCTTTTGGTATTCTTACATAAACATCCTCATAGATATTCTTGTTAAAATAAGTACCCTGAGAAACTGAATAAGTACCTGGAGTGTTTACAACCATTGATGCTGGGAAAATATCATATTCTTTATTAAGAGAATTATCAGCAGTCTTAACCTCTAATGTAGCACCTCTTGACTTAAAATTAATTGTATCTCCTACCTCGTATGCATTCTTTTCTACAATGCTAGGTGTAAAATTCTTAATAATATTATTCATTAAGAAAGGGAATTCCTTAATAATAGGAAGATTTGAATAATGTAAACTAAAATTAATCATGAATATTTTAGAATTACCATTATCCTTATACATTAATACTGGATCACCATCAATTGTAGCTAAAGATGTATATTCTGAATCATAATAAGAAAATTTTACATATCTACTTACTTCAATTCTACTAACGTCAATATCCTCAAGGAATGGATTATCCTCAACATCTAAATCAGGAGTTAACGCAACAGTATCCACTGAATTTCCACCTAAAGCTACAGCTGCAAATCCACCATTTGATGGAGAGCTCAATGGATCAATTATAATACAAACACCATCAGTTGGAAGAGTTGTAGGTAATGAATGCTCGAAAATATAATAATCAAAGCCCTTCACCTCTGGTTTACCCTTTCTTTCTTCAGTAATTTGAATATCTAGTGAGCTAGAATAATAATTTTGTAATGTATATAAAACACCTGATACGAATGTATTAGAATTATTTGAAGAGTATTCAATTTTAATAACTTCCTTTTGACCACCATAAATCCAGAATGAGTCATCAGCGCTATATGAATCATCTTCATCAATTGAAACTAAAATACTATTATAAGAAGTAAATTTACTATTATCAGGTAATTGAGATAATTGAACAGTATTACTACTTTCATCAGCTGAATCAGTTCCCTTAAAGATTAACTTCATTGGAACTCCAGAAACTAAATCAATCGTATCATTAAATTTAATAACATTTCCTGAATCATTCTTATCGTAGGAATTTGCACCTTGAACCTCAACACTAACCTCAACTGATTTATCAACACTATTGTTAGCATCAAAGCCATAAGATTCAAGCTCAACTACAACATCATAATAGTTATCATAGTATACAGTATAAGCATCAAGAATTGCATAATTCTTTTCTGCTTCATCATAAACTCTTTCCAATGTAACATTCTTTGGAACATATTCATACTTCTTATCAGTAAATAAATAAACCTTAGCGTTTGGACTTTCAGTAAGCATTGAATCACATACTGAGAATGCACTATCGATATCACTTTTACCATAAGAACAAGAAGTTTCACCTTCTAATAAACCATCTAATAATTCTTCTATTTCATCTTTTCTAGTAAGATCAAATTTTTCAAACAATGTTGATGTAGTATTTGTAGCTAAAATAAGAGATACATTACCACCATCATTGATTTGAGAAGTAGTTAATTGTCTAATTTTTTCAACTGCTCTTTCATATCTTGTATAATCATCACTATCAACTGTTCTCATACTAGCAGATGAATCTAAAATTATAATTGTTTCATTTTGTTCTTCAACTGTTTGGTATTTAATGATAGGGTAAGTAATAATTAAGCTTGCTAGAGCTAAAATTAAAACCTGACATAAAATTAATAAAATATTTCTTAGTTTACTTGTAGGAAGCTTTTTTCTTTTATATTTTAAACTTAGCTTCCAAATGAATGTAGATGAAATAAATTTGTTTTGATAATTTGGCTTTAT
>CAKQBG010000010.1 GCA_934216145.1 uncultured Anaeroplasma sp. | reverse complement strand
TAATTCCTATTTTCTTATTTCTTTAAATTCTTAGGTAGCTACCTACCTACCAAACTACCTCAGTTTGGAAAGAGCCTAAATTCATTTTCATATTCAATAAAAAATAAGGGATTCCAGTGGAATCCCCTAAATTTTTTAATAGTAAACGTAAGATGAATTAATTGTTACTGTTTTACCGTCAGATACATAACTTATGCTTAAAGCAGAAAGCTTTTCATCAGTTAAAGTGAATGTAAATGTTGGAGTACCAGTTACAGTTAATGTTGAATCATTAAAGAATAATCCTGCTGATTCAGTCTTAACCTTTCCAGATAATACACCATTATCAATAGTATATTCTGTAAAATAGTTATTATTTAATTGATATGTAAATAACTTAGAAGAATCTAAATTTGAAAATGATGTAACTGTAGTTCTCTTCTCTAATTTAAAAGACTTGTTAAGTGTATATTTATCAACTGATACTGAACCAGATAATGTATTTTTATCATTCACAACAACTCTAGTATCATTTTTATAAACCTCAGCACCACCATCAAGCATTACTGCATTTGAAGTAATTGAGTATACTTCAGTCATGTTTGAAACTATTGAATTATTAAAACTTTCAATATCAGAAGTAGCACTAGGTTTAGCTGATGAACCGCCATTTTCACCACCACAAGAAGCTAGAATAGATACTGATACTGCTAGAATAGCTCCTAATAAAAACTTTGTTCTTTTCATAATCTATATCCTCCTAATTAGTACTTCTTAGTAATAACTAATACAGCAGCTGCTAAAGTAGTTGTTAAAGCTACAATTGCTACACCTAAATAATTATAAGAATTATTTGTAATGTTATCAACTGTATCGATTGCTGAATTTAATGAATCAAGATATTCTTGATATGAAGCTAAAAGCTTATTGTATTGAGTTAAATCAAGAACTGACTTCTCATCAGCCTTAAGCTTATCAAGCTTAGCAGCTAATTCATTTAATTCAGTTAAACGAGAAATTGTAAATGTAGTATCAATATTATTAATAACTTCTTGAAGCTCCTTAACCTCGTTAGAAGCAGTCTTAAACTTTAACGCTTTTAATGTACTATTAGCAGTTGCTAATACTTGAGCCATATTATCTAATTCTTCTTGAGAATAGCCATATGCTGTTAAATCATCACTTAGGTTTGTTTGAGCTGTTAAAGCAGTATTGATTAATGTTTCATCTTGTAAAGATACATGCTTAATAGCTAAAATCTTATCCATTGAATCTAAGTAAGTAATTGATGTTGAATTCATTGCAGTATAATCACTTCTTGTAGCCTTAGCAACAGGTCCAAAGAATACTTCATATTGAATTGAATCATAACCACTAATTTCGCTATTCTTTGGAAGAATCATAGTGATAGGAGAGAATGTACCAACTAGATCTTTAAAGTTAGCATAATAGATTTCTAATCCAAATAAGCCATAATATGTATGAAGCTTATCATAACCTGGAGAATTTGTTGTAATTCTATTATCGAAATCATTAATATAATAAGATTCTAATGAAGGAGCATTTAAAGACTTGAATTCAACAGAAGCTAAATTATTACATTGATAAAATGCGAAAGCGCCAACTGTCTTTAGTCCATCAGGAAGAACGATTGATTCAATGTTCTTATTTGAATTACCGGCATAGATAGAAGTTGAAATTGTACCAGCAACAACAACTAAATTCTTAACATTCTTAGCTGCAGGAACAGATGATAAATTTAACTTACCATTGTTTATTACTGTATAAAGGATACCATCATTTAATTGAATATAGCTATTAACCTTACCTGTAGTCTTTAATATACCATTATCAGAATAATTAAATTCTTCTAATAAATTTGAAGCATAGAATGCTAAATCATCAATTTGAGTTAATGTATTAGCTAAAGTGAATGATGTTAAGTTTGTACCATAGAAGCCAGCTGTACTAATCTTCTCAAGTACTGGAGCATCAAAGCCTGTAATTGGAGTTTGTTGGAAAGCATATTGACCAACTGTCTTTAATTTTGGAGCATAAAGTGAACTATTTAAGCCTGACATTGCAAATGTACCATCACCAATTTCAACTGCATTATCTAATGAAACCTTTCTTAAAGCCTTAGTATTGATGAATGCAGATTCACCAAACTTTTCAACATTCTTTGTATTTACACTAGAAAGATTTTGACAATTATAGAATGCATAAGCACCAATTTCAGTAACATTATCGCTTAATGTAGCAGTAGTTAATGCAACATTATTATAGAATGTCTTATCCTCAATCTTTGTAATTTGAGCAGGAACATTAATTGAATTAAGACTCTTTTGATGCATAAATGCGCCAGTTCCTAATTTAGTTAAACCTGCAGGTAATACAATTGAATTAAGAGTAGTTTGATTTACTTCTTCTGTTAAAGCAAATGCATAATCATCAATAGCTTCAACAGTAGCACCTAATGTAATATTACCAAGCTTTGCATTATTAGCGAATGCATAAGCACCAATTTCTCTAGCATTGATTGTTGCTGATGTAATAGTAGAATTAGCAAATGCATATGCACCAATAGTACCAGTTAAATTTTCAATATTTGCTGAATTTAAATTTCTTGCATAGTAGAATGCATATTCACCAACAGTATTATTTTTACCAAATGTAATTGTTTGTAATGAAGAACTGCTTCTGAATGCATTATTACCAATAATGTTATTATTACCTAATGTTAAAATAAGTAGACCTGTTGATTTAAATGCACTATCACCAATATTTGTATTATCACCTAATGTCAAATTACTTACTGCAACACCCTCAAAGGCATATGCACCAATTTCATGAACATTAGAAATGTTATTTAATGTAGAAAGCTTATTACAACCATTAAATGCATAATCAGAAATAACTTGGTTATCTGCAAATGTAACAGATGTTAGCTTTGAACAATTTGCGAAAGCATAAGAATCTAAATCAACCACCTTAGTGAAAACTAAAGATGTTAAATTGTTTATACCAGAAAATGCAGATGTGGCAATCTCTTCAACTGATGCTGGCATTGTATAATCGCCATATTCATTATTAGGAGCAGCAACGATAACTTTACCATTCTCTAATAATAAACCCTTTTCAACATTGTATTTAGAACCATCAGCAATTGTAAATGTAGAAACTGAAGTTCCATTGAATACTGATTGACCAAAAGTCTTGAAGTATGTATTACTTTGGAATGATACATTAACTAAAGCTGTATCACCACTGAAGATTGAATCCTCAACTCTTACTGAGCTATTAGGTAATACTACTGAAGTAAGATTTGTATCATTTGCAAATGCACCTTCATTTAAATATTCAACAGAAGCATTAATTGTAGCAGTAGCTAAAGAAGGGTTATTTGCAAAAGCGTTCTTTCCAATTGTAATTACACTACCATTAATAACGACACTTGTTAAATTCTTACAATCATAGAATGACATTTCAGGAATTTGATTAACATTTAATTCAACACTTGTTAAACCAGTTCCTCTAAACATTTCAACACTTAACTTTGTTAATGCGTTAAATGTAACAGTTGTTAAATTAGTACACCCCATAAATGCTCTTCTACCAGTATTTCTTAGTTTGCTTAAATCAATTGTTTGTAAACCAGTACAATTCATAAAAGCACCAATACCAATTGTATAGCATGAGCTTAAATCTAATGTTTCACTTATACCTAAATTACCACAATTATAGAAACAACCATCACTGATAACCTCAACATCCTCAAGATTAATTGACTTTAATGACTTGTTACCTGAGAATGCATATTGACGAATATATCTAATAGATTTAGGTAATTCGACAGTCTCTAGTGCTTCACAATTATAGAAAGCATATTTTTGAATATCTTCAACACCCTCAGGAATCTTAACTGACTTAATTGTTGTATTAGAATGAGGAGTCTTATTAAAATCCATATCATCATCTGGGTTTTGAACATTTTTATCAGCAGTAAATAAACAGAATGAATAATCACCAATATAGAAAATACCCTTATCATCTGGAATTACTACATCTCCACCTAATCCCTTATAAGCTACTAGTGTACGATTTTCAATAATAAATTCACTATTTACTGTAACTCTAATTCTAGCGATTTGAGTTGAGCCCTCAAGCTCTAGTGTAACGTAAGATGATCCTTCTTTAAGGCCTCTTACAACACCATTTTGATCTACTTCTACTACTGTAGGGTTAGATGACTTCCATGTTTGCTTATATTTATCACCTACATACCAAGGGTCAAAGTTAACATGAAGTTTAACAGTTTCACCTGGATAGAAAATGATACTTGATTGTGCAGAAGTATATATTCTATCTCCTGTACTACCAATTTCACTTACTTGATCACCAGCTGGATAAGCTAGTAATGTATCAAAATAATCAAACGATATCTTATTAAGAGTATCATCTCCATTGTATTTCTTCATTACAAATGAATTTAGATTAGTAGCTGGTTTTTCCTTAACATCAATTGTAATAGTTGCACTATTTCCTGTCATAGCGTCTCTACAAGTGATATTAACTCTACCTTTCTTATAACCTACAACGATACCATCTTGAACATCAGCATATGTAGGTCTATCAGAAGACCAAGTTAAATGCTTGAAATAATCCTTATCAGTACTTGTTTCAGAAGTTAAGAATTGAGTTAAATCTAATGTATCATCAACATAAATAGACTTAATAGTTAAATCCTTACCGTCTTGAGTACCATCATTAGTAAACTTGAATTTATCAGTTGTACCAGGTAACTCAACAACGAAGATATTAGAATTCATTGCGTAATCATCAACACTGAAGCAAATAGCATTATTGATTATTGAACCAGAATTAATAACATCCATATAATCAGTTATTTCAATTTTAACCTGTGTATCAGAATTGAAATCACCGTAAACTGGAGTTGGATTTTCACTTAAAACAGTATAACTACTATTTGATGTGAAAATTACTGGAGTAATTGATTGAACATAATGATTATCAGAAACTGTTAAAGTTACATAATAACGATCTTTCTTATTTGTCTTATCATATGTTTTCTCAAATGTAGCTTCCTTAATTGTTGGAGCTTGATCATCCATCGTGAAGTCAAAGCTAAATGAATTACGAACATTGTTAGCTACTCCTCCATCACCATAATCAAGATATCCAACCATACTAAATGTATATTTTCTATTATTAACTAATCCAAGACTCTCAGAAGATTGTCTAAAGTAGTTATAAGCTGGAGTTTGGCTACCACTATAACCAAATGCTTTTCTAGCATTATAATCAGTTAAAGTCCAAATTACTTCACCAGTAACTGTATCTGTAACTGTATAAACCATTTCCTTTGAAGCTCTTAAGCATCCTGCATATACTGTACTTAAACCATCGATTGCACCATAAGTTGAAGATATAGCGATATGATCAACGCTACCTGGAATTGGAGTAGAATCACCATCAATATTATAAATATAAGTACCTAGAGGTAAGATATAATTCTTATAGTATGAACCATAAGGACGAGTTGCATAATAATCAGCCTTTACCTTATCGTCATCATCAATTGCATTATTCTTTGCATCTGGATCTACCTCAAAGAATGTCTTATCAAAAATAGGAGCTTCTGTCCAATCACCATAGAATGCTAAGAATGGAACATTTAAATCGATTCCACCCTCATCATCACTTGTAGCCTTAGCATAGCCTTCAACATACATTCCGTAAGGGAAACTCTTAGTTAAATAAGTTTTATCATCAGATGTTAAAGTTAATGTAAGAGTAACAGTTGTTGAACTATTAGCAGCAACTGTAATCTTTTTATTAGATACAACACTACCATTTACCTTAACAGTAAAATTATTTGTTAACATATGAGCTTTTTCAGATACGAAGTTAGAATCAGATGTAGAAACTGATTCAGTGAATGCATCAAGATCCATTGTATAATTTAATACTGAATCACTCATATTGTTAATTGTAAATGACATTTCATAAATACCAGTCTTATTTGGATCATCACCTAATTCAAGCTTTGGCTTCTTTGAATTTGCGACTGTAATATAAGCCTTAGATTCAGTAGCCTTTGTTAAACTTGCAAGACCAGCACCTTGCTTACGAGGAGAATAAGGATTTCCTTCTTCATTCTTAGCAATTGTAGCAGTTGACATTAATAACGCATTTGTCATTTCTTCTATTTCATTAGAATTAAATTCAGGATATTTTTCCTTAACATATTGACGAATTAATACAATAATACCACACATGTTAGGAGAAGCCATTGATGTACCACTCATTCTATCATATTGCCCACCAGGAATAGATGAATAAATGTCACCACCATGTGCTGTAATTTCAGGTTTTAATGCTAATGATGGAGTAGGACCCCAGCTTGAGAAGTCTGACATAAATGGACCAGCTTTATAATCTTCACAGAATGTAACTGTACCACTTGATTTACTTGCAAGCTTAGTACCAACTTCCTTAGTTACTGAACATGCAGCAATATGTCCTTCTTCACTAACAGTCATTATAATTTGACCTTCAACATTATTATAAATAATAATACCAATTGCACCATGACGCTTAGCTATTCTTACCTTCTCTTCAAAAGTATTATCACCACGTTTAACTAATGCAATCTTACCTGTAACATTAATACTCTTATAAGAAGCCTCAACACCAACACCAGGAACACTTACATACTCATATGTATTCTTTTCTCCAACCTTATAGTTAGGATCCTGACTTGAAAGTGTAGCAACGAAATCTTGCTTCTTACCAGCAATTGAATTACACTCATCAAAGAAGAATGTATAATCATCATTTGCAACTACATAACTACTCTTTACACCACTAATAGATGCAACAGATAAGTTATTTGTATAAGATGATGGAGAACCTACTGTACCAGATTCAGGGTTTGTAACCTTATTAGTGTTACCATCAGGTCCACCATAACCAGCTGAATAATCATTACTTGCTGCTGCAACTAATGTAATACCAGCTTCAGAAATCTTATCATATACTTCATTTACTGCAGTTTCATCTACTTCTCTATCAAAACCACAAGAAGTACCAAGTGACATATTAACAGCATCAACATTAAGAACAACTGCATCCTCTAGAGCTGCTAGAATATCCTCAGTTTGTGCTCCACCTGAAGTATCTTGGAATACTTTCATTAAAGCTAATTGTGTATGAGTAGCAACACCTGTGATAGTATCAGATTTACCACCAATAATACCAGCAACGTGTGTACCATGCTCTGAATCAGCTGGGTTAACATCGAAATCCTTATCAGCATAATCATATACATAAGGAATTTTCTTACTATAATATAAATCCTCAGGCTTTAAATTAGCTGTTGTCTTACTTGCATTTAACTCAGATAAACGTTCATTGATATAAGGTACAGTAATTGTTTCCTTTTCAATTGAATTTAAAACATCTTGGTTATTAAATACCTCATGAGAAACATCAAAACCAGAGTCCAGTACAGCAACAACAGTACCATCACCATTATAATCAACAGTACTTGAGTTGAAAATACCTGTTGAATAAACATCTACTAGATTTACAACTGCGTCTGAAGTAGACTTAGTTGTAGATGCTGGATTATAGGTATCAGGTAAAATTACATTTTCAACTAAACCACTATTTTGAATTTTTTCCAAATTTCTATAAGAAGTCTCAAATGAGAAACCATTCATAATTGTGCTATAATAATGAGTTACTTTTTTGAAATAACCGGCATTCTGGAATGACTTTATAGCATTAAACTGTTCATCATTGATCTTCTTTATTTGTCTATTTCCACTATAGCTACTATAATAATCAGAAACTGATTCATAATCGTTAGAATAGTTACCATTTAAATATCTATCTAATAAAGAATCTGTCTTCAATGTAACAATAACAGATACCTTATCAGTATCCTTATAACCATTGTTAGCTAAAAGATATTCCTTCTTAATTTGTGTAGCTTTTGTTTCTTGTGATAATGTTTGATTTGTAGATAAAACTCTTAATGAGTTACTACTAGTTTCAACCTCTTCAAAATCAGAGCTTACATTAGATGAACCAGTTGAGCTTGATGAAGATGATGAGCCATTTAAGGCTTGATTACAACTTGATACAGCAACAACTGTAGCTAATGAAAGTGTAGCAATTGCCAACTTTTTTATTTTTTTCATATTCTCTCTCCTTTCATTACTTTAACCAAAAATATAAAATTACCATGGCTAAAGCAAAGCATAGTATTACACCTAAAAATATTGGTGTAAAATGAAGGAATGCCGCAAATATTGCAGCTCTTCTTTCCTTCTTTGTTAAATATACCCCGTTAGGATCCTCTTTTTTTCTTCTATGAGGCATCCCATCAATATCCATGTTGTAGATTGTTCTACCATCATCTACAAACTTTTCTTTTTTCTTTTTTTCTTTCTTATCCATTATTTCTTAAGTAGCTTTTTAAAACTGAATTTATTAGCTTCTTTAGCTGCTAATTCTTCTTGTCTTTTAGCCTCCTCAATTTCTTGTTGCTTTAACATTTCATCATATTTAGTCAAATCATTCATAACTTCTTCGTTATATAAATGACAAGCTACATAATGCTTTGGAGACATTTGTTGATATACAGGTTCTAAAAGCTTACATACACTCATACAATCCTTACAACGGGTATGGAATTTACACCCCTTTGGAGGATTAGCAGGTGATGGTATATCACCACTTAAAATAATTCTATTCATCTTATAATCAGGATTTGGAACTGGTACAGCAGAGAATAGTGCTTTTGTATATGGATGTAATGGATTATCAAATATTTCATCTGTATCTCCATACTCCATCATATTTCCTAAATACATTACTAAAATATTATCAGTAATATACTTAACAACTGAAAGGTCATGAGAAATAAACACATAAGTTAATTGCATTTCCTTTTGAAGTTGCTTTAATAAATTTATAATTTGAGCTTGAATTGATACGTCTAGAGCACTTACTGGCTCATCACAAATAACAAGCTTTGGATTAACTGCTAATGCTCTAGCAATACAAATTCTTTGTCTTTGTCCACCTGAGAACTCATGTGGATAACGGCTATAATATGTTGGCTGAAGTCCACATTGTTCCATAATCTTAAGTACATGTGATTGTACTTGGTCTCTTGGAACAATATTATGAACCTTAACAGCTTCACTAATAATTTCTCCTACAGTCATACGAGGAGGTAGACTTGAATAAGGATCTTGGAATACTAATTGTATATCAACTCGAAGCTTATTCATTTCCTTACGACTTAATTGAGTTAAATCCTTTCCCTCAAACCAAATCTTTCCACCATCAGACTCATAAAGCTTTAGAATTGTTCTACCTAATGTTGTTTTACCACAACCAGATTCACCAACGACTCCGATTGTTTTACCTTTTTCAACACCAAATGAAACATTATCAACAGCTCTTAATAAAGACTGAGGTTTACCAAAGAAATTAGGATTCAATGGGAAATATTTCTTTAAATTCTTAACTTCAAGTATATAATCAGGATTAGGAGTATATTCTTCAACTGAATTTTCAGTTTTATCTTTATTACTCATAAACTACTCTTCCTCCTTATTTTCATCATATAAATAACATGCTACATAATGTGTATCTGATACCTTTACAAATCCAGGATATTTACCATCACACTTCTTAAAGCATTTATTACATCTTCCCTTAAAGAAGCATGTATCAGGAAGATTAATAGGACTAGGAACAGAACCAGGAATAGAATATAAAGGTTCTTGAGAATTTGAAGTTATAAGTGGTTTACTCTTTTGTAGACCAATTGTATATGGATGTAATGGATTATTGAAAATTTCACGAACAGTTCCTTTCTCAATAACTCTACCAGCATACATTACTACAACCTCATCAGCCATTTCAGCAATTACTCCTAAATCATGAGTAATTAGCATAATTGAACAGCCCTTTTCCCTTTGAATTTTCTTTAAAAGTTCAAGTATTTGAGCCTGAATTGTAACATCTAGTGCAGTAGTTGGCTCATCAGCTATAATTAATTTAGGATCACCAGCTAAAGCCATAGCTATCATAACACGCTGTCTCATACCACCTGAAAGCTCATGTGGATATGATTTATAAACTCTTTCTGGCATTGAAATACCAACTTGATTTAACATATCAATACTATGAGCCTTAGCTTCCTCTTTAGAAGTACCTGGCTTATGTATAAATGTAACCTCATCAAGCTGATTTCCAATAGTAAATACTGGATTTAAGCTTGTCATTGGCTCCTGGAAAATCATTGTAATTTCACTGCCACGAATATTATATAATTCTTGAGTAGGCATGCTAGCAATATTATATGCTAGTTTTTTGCCAGTCTCATCAAGACCTAATTTTTCGGAATTAAATCTAATTTCACCACCAATAATTTGTCCTTGTGGTGCTTGTACTAATTGCATAATGGATAAGCTTGTAACACTTTTTCCACATCCAGATTCACCAACAACACCTACGATTTTATTCTTTGGAATGTCAAATGAAACTTTATTTACAGACATTACTGTTCCATTATCAGTAAAGAAACATGTTTCAAGATTATCAAGTTCAATTAGATTATCATCATTATGCATATAAGTTAAATACTCTGAAGGATCTTTTTTTCTTCTTTTTTCCTTCTCATAAAACTTCATTTGCTGAAGATTATATTTTAAAATTGCTTTACTTTCTTTATTTGAAAGGTAATTTGATTTTTTAGTTTCTGCCATAAAATTACCTCCTACTTCTTTGCCTTAGGGTCCATTGCATCTCTTAGACCATCACCAACAAAGTTGAAGCCTAATACTGCAATAACAATCATAATACCAGCTGGAAGCCATACGTTAACATGATAGTTCAATACAACTGGATCATTAGCTAACGCAATCATTGTACCCCATGCAGCCTTTGGAACCTGAACACCTAAGCCTAAATAAGAAAGTGTAGATTCATATAGAATAACACTACCTAAGCCTAAAGTCATTGATACAATTAGCTGTGGCATAACATTGGGAATTAAATGCTTGAAAATTCTTCTCCAAGTAGGAAGACCCATTACTTCAGTTGCAGTAATATATTCTTGTTCACGTAAGAATAGAATCTGACCACGAACAACTCTTGCAGTACCACTCCAGCTAAACAATGTAATAACAACCATTAAAACATAAATTCTTTGATCAGCCGTTAAACCCCAAGAGTCAATAACTGCTGAACAAATTAATAGAATTGGTAGAGTTGGAATACAGTTGAAAATATCAACAATACGCATTATTACGTTATCTACCCAACCGCCAAAGTAGCCGGCTAAGCCACCAAGAAGAATACCAATCAATGTTTCAAGAATAACAACAATGAATCCGATTGTAAGTGAAATACGTCCACCATACATTAATCTTGTGAAAACATCATATGCTTGATCATCAGTACCAAGTAAATGGTTAATAGATGGATTAGCATACTTATTCATTGTATAGACCATTTCAATAACTTCTTTTACAACTACTCCATCTTCATTTGTCTTTTCCTCAACAACAAATTCACTATTAGGAGTATTGTCATAACCAGTTTCACCCCAAACAGGATAAAAAACTGGTCCTAAAAAACTAAATAAGAATAAGAAAATAAGCATACATAAGCCAACAATAGATAGCTTTGATCTAAAGAATCTACGTAGAATCATACGCATAGGTCCTACTTGCTTAAATGTTTCAGCATTTTGAGCTTGTAGTTCTTGCTTTGCATAATCATCTTCGTTTTCGTTTTTATTTTCTTCTAAATTAGTAACTTCATTTTCGGAAATAGCATTTTCATTAGAATCTATTTCAGATGATATTTTTTCAATTTCATTTTTATTATCTTCCACTAGATTCACCTACTTTCCAATTTTTACACGTGGGTCAACAACAGAATACATTAAATCTGAGAATAATGTTCCTAATACTGATAGAATTGCAAGGAACATATTATAACCCATTACAAATGGAATATCTCCTGCAGTTAAAGCTGTATAAGCCTTATTTCCGATACCTGGGATACCAAATACCTGCTCTGTAATCATCATACCACCAAATAAAGATGGAAGAATACCAGCAAGTAATGTAACAAGTGGAATCATTGTATTACGGAAGGCATGCTTATAAATAACCTTCTTTTCAGATAAACCCTTAGCTCTAGCTGTACGAATATAATCAGCGCTTAATACCTCTAGCATATTAGTTCTAGTATAACGCATTAAGCCACCAAGTGATAGAATAACACTACAGAAAATAGGTAATACTAAGTGATGAGCTGTATCACCAAGTTTTGCCCACCATCCAGCAAAATTATTCTCCCAATAAACTCCTGAAGAATTTAATCCTGAAGTTGGGAACCATCCTAAATCTACAGCAAATACCTTAATTAAGATAGCCGCAAAGAAATATGTCGGTAACGAAATACCAATCATTGTAAATATTGTTACAATGTAATCTCTTGCAGTATATTGATGTGTTGCACTTGTAATTCCTAATGGGATTGCAATTAAGAATTGTAGAATTGTAGCTACAATGGCAATTGCAAATGAAATCCACATGTAATCAGCAATTACATCACCAACAGGTCTTTCATATTTCCATGAAGTACCTAAATCGCCTTGGAATAGTTTACCAAGCCAATTAAAATAACCACTTAAAATTGTTCCAAATCTTTGGAAAATATTAAAAGTATAGAAAGAAAATTCACTTTCAATGTATTTTGTTTTATTAGTATATAATTTTAGTGAGAATGTATTAGTTTTAACATCATAGTCTACATCAAATGATCCTGAAGCAAAATTTGTAGTTTTCTTTTCATATTGACGATGTACTGTACCATCCTCATCAGTTTTTGTATCCTTAAGCTCATAATACTCTCTATATAGCTTATATGTATAAGAAGTATTATTTACACAAATCAAATCTAACTTATACTCACTATTTGAGGCTGTATATGTAGTAGTTTCTGTATCATTTGCTGTTGATGGAGCAATAAGCATTTTTAAGGCATTAACCTTATTATCTTTAAGCTCCTTTTCATCAACACCAGTTGTATTTTCAACATAACTATACTCAACCTTTGTAGTATCTTTTGTATAAGTTCCGTTATATTCACTTTCACCATTATTAATTATTAATCTTAATTCTGCTTCAGGGTTATATAATCCATAAAGCTTTTTATATTCATCGATATCTTCCATTGTCATAGTACCCTGAGAAATCTGTGATGAGAATTTCTGAGTAATATAATCAACTGGCATCATACGAACTAAGGAATAAAGAATAACAGAAACACCAAATAAAACTATCAGGGAAACTCCTAATCTCTTTACTATATATTTAAACATACGTCCACTCCTTTTTGTTAAAAATGGCTATTTATACTAATAGCCATTTTTTAACATAATTACTGATTAAGAGATACAGTCCAAAGACTACTTGTTAATCCCCTATAAGATGTACATTCATTATAGAATGTAGATGAATCAATCTTATTTTCATTATAAGCAAATAAGTCTGTTCTTTGATATGTAGGTAATTCAACTGCAAGTTTCATAACAACATCTAATGCTTGAGAATAAATTCTTGCTCTTTGAGATTGAACAGTTGTTTCACGACCCTTTTCAATTAAATCTGATAAAGTATCAAGGTATTCATTTTCTTTAGAATACTTATTAGTATTTCTTAAAATTTCTGGATAACCCCAGTTCTTTACTGAAGTTGCCTTAGATTCCTTATGATATACTTGATACATATCTGGGTCAATTGTTGAGCTCCATGCAGCAGCCCAAACATCTAGTGAACCAGTAGTAAGTTTTGTTAATGCATTACTATCCTTGCTTACAGTAATATTCATACCAACAGAATTTAAGAATTCAGCAGCATGAGACATTGCAGCAAAGGCAGGGTGATCTTCAGAGGCACCAGCAATTGTAAATGTATACTTTAATGATGTATAAGAACCATATGCATCCTTAGAATATTTACCATATTCGCTATCTGATAAAAGCATGTCAATAAATTTCACTTGTTCTTCTTCAGTTAAATATTCACCTGATTTTTTACCTAAATGTAGAACATATTGCTTATAAATAGGATTGACAACACTTAAATCAGAAGGAATTGCACCACCAATATATGGATAATAAGCTGTACATCCTTTTGGATATGCCCAGTTTTCTGTTGACATTGAACGGTAAATAGCTTCAGCAGAAGTACCATAGTAATTAACAATCTCTTGAGTATCAATTGAATGCATAATTGCTTGTCTTACAAAAATAGATTCAACCTTACCAGCATTTACACCAATATAACCATAACCAGAAGTCTTAACTTCTTTACTACCAATACCTTGAGACTTCTTATTTTTAATTTCAGCAATTGTCTCAGTTTTAGCATTTGGCTCACAGTAATCTACTTCACTAGTATATAATGCGTTTGTTAAGTTAGTTGTTGGTTCAACTCTAAATTGAACATTCTTAATTGTTGCAGCACTATTATTATTACCTGGGTCTCTAAAATACTCATTTCTTGTGAAATAAACTGTAGTACCATCAAAGAAACCACCAGAAGTAACATTTGTAGTAGAACCTGAATTACTAGAAGCTTGGTAAGCACCAGCACCAACTGGAACACCAATCTTTGTACTATCCTTAATTACATTTTGTTGGAATGTAGGAGATGCATATGTAACACCGAAATGACTTTCATAATCAAATCGAGAAATTTCATCTTCATTTGAATAATAGTACATTGGAGCTACTGTGAAAGCAAAATTCCAAATAGCCTTAGGGTCTTGCTTTTTAATCTTGATTTGTAAAACTTGATTATAATCAGACTTAGGAGTATAACCGTCGCTTTCATATTGAACTGCATTATATGAAATACCATTAACTGTAACTGATTGATCCTTATTAGCATATGTAATACCAGAAATATTAGTGAATTTTTGTCCATTTTCAGCTACATCTTTTTCGATTAATGAGTTAACAATGAAATCATATAAATCATTTGCTGTTGCATAATATTGAACAATTTCATCAATTTTATCAGGAACTAAAGTAGATAAAACTAAATTCTTAGCTTGATCTTCTGTTAAATTTCTATATTCTGTATAGTCACCTACAGTCTTTGCTTCAAGCTTAATATCTTTTGCATTCCAAGTGATAAATCCTTCATTATATAGGAACATTTCTACATCTGTTTTAAATAAATCTTTATGTTCAACTTTATTTTTATCAACAAATGTTTGATCTTGGTATGAATTCTTAGAGTTATTATAATCAGTATTTATTTCTTCTTTGAAAAGCTCAATAGCCTTATTATAATCCTCTACAAGATGAGCATATGCATCATTTGATCCTAAAGCAGTTTGAATTTCCTTTAAATAATTTCTAAAAGATTCTTCATTTAATACTTCATTCTTATGATCATCTTTGATTTCAATAGCACTATCAACAAGAGTACTAATACGAGTTGAAGCAGCAACCTCAAATTTCTCCTTATAGCTATCTTGTTCCTTCTCATCAGCTTGTTGAGTTCTATATTCTTGTAGACCAACAATATCTGTAGAATAAATAGTAGATGAACCTGAATAAACTGGGTCTAGATATTCATATAAATTAAATAATACATCTCTAATTGTTAATGATGAACCATTAGAAAATTTAACATCATTTCTTAAAACAAACTTATATGTTGTTTCATCTCTTGCTTCATCATATATTTCCTCATAGTCATAAACAACTACTGAGTCGCCCTCTTTAGCAGTAGTAATATTACCATTCTTATCATTACCAAGCATACCAATTTGAGTCATTGAAATAATACTTGAGTCTGACGCAGATGAAGAATAGAATGGATTGAATACTCTATCTGGATCAGTTGTAGCCATAACTAATGCATTCTTTTCATTATCATAATGACCTTTGTTACTAGAAGTAGCTGTAGCTCCAGTACCTGATGCTTGAGAACCATTACTACAACTTACTACTCCGAAAACAGCTGCAGTTGCTAACGCAATTGAAAATACTTTTTGTAAATTTTTCTTTTTCATTTCTTAATTCCTCCTAATTATTTTAATTTGTTGTCAAAATCTCTATTCCACTAATATTTGAATTATTAATTGTAGTATCTGTTTTATCTAAAGAGAAATCATTAAAGCATAGCTTAATTGAAGAATTATTCTCTAATGATTTTGTATAATTAATTTCACCATTTGAATCAACAACCTTAAGTCTAGTAAATGTTATTTTACAATTTGTCATTGTAACATTAGTTAGTTTAGAATTAACTAAGCAATATGCAAATGGAGATATTACACAATATGAAATATTAGAATTATCACTCTTAACTTCAAAATTGAAATTATCAAATTTAACATCACTGAAATCAGTATATTCGCTATATCCAAATAAGCTTATACCTAATGTTTCTTTTTGCGTATCTTCTTTATCAAAATAAGTATTATCATAAGTGTTTATTCCATTATTACTAACATCAATTCCTAATTTAAAATTAGATATTGTATGACCATTTCCAATAAATGATCTACGTCTTCTCGTACTACCAGAATAATTCTTAAATGATAATTCTTTACCTTCACAATCTATATCATTCATTAAATAAATATTTGAATTAGATAATGCCGCCTTCTTTAAATCATCATAAGTTCTAACAATACTATATTCACCTTCAATGTAGTCAATATAAACATAAACTTCAGTTTTTTCTTCTGTCATTTTATAATTATTATCCCATGGTGTTTTTAAATCAGGATCAGAATAAAATGAACCTAGCCAACTTATATTTACTTTATTTGCCTCTGAAGTGATTTTAGATAAATAGTCACTAAATTTCTCACCAATATTTGCTTCATATTGATAAATTAGTGTAAACTTTCCATCCTTTTGATATCCAACATTATAATAATATTTAATAATATTATTCCATTTAGGATATAATTCTATATTATTTCCATCACTTAGCACATTACTATCAAAATCCCATTTTTTAGTTAATGCATCATCAAGATACCAACCTTCAAGCTCCAATCCACTTGGATATTTAAGATTTCTTATTGATGAGAAGTCATCAATATCATAGATTTTAGTAGTTTTTCCATCCTTTAAATCATAGTAATAAACAACATCCTTTGTTGAATTACCATATGTAATATCGCTAATTAGAGTACTCCCGTTTTTACCACTATTAATTTTGTATGTTACTGTAGTTAAACCCTCAGTATCAAAATCAATACCGCCTTCTTTTCCACCACAACTAGCTAAAGATAAGATTGCTAATAATGAAAGTATTAGAGTTATTATTTTATTTCTATGTTTCATTGTTGCCTCCAAAATACCTTTTTTAATCTATTAACTCATTTATTTTATCATAATAACACATAAAATTCTATAATTTTCAAAATTTATTGTTGAAAATTAAACATTTTTTTATTAAATAATTAAATAAAATTTGTTTTTTTGTGTTTTTTTGTAAAAAATATAAATAGCCATGATAAAAAATCAACGGCTAAATACATTTATTTACTTTGTTATTGAGAACAAAATAGTCTCAGGATAATTAGATAAAATTATAAAATAATAAGTATTATTCAAATCAGATTCACTAACATTTATTGAATACTTAAAGTTAGAATTATTTCCACCTGAAGATACTGATGTAACCCTAGCATTAATATCAGTACCAATATATCCTAATGAAACGTCTCCGTTTTGAGATAATGATTCAAAAGTATAAGTTCCAGCTTCTGTAAATTGTACAGAATAATAAACCTTACTATCAATAGTCTTATAAACTAAGTTATTATATCCAACCTTTGCTACATAAGGATTAGCCTTACTACCCTCTCCAGTTGTACTCTCAACAGGAATTAAATGAAGTGTTCCAGTTAGGTTATTTTTATCTTGTTTTAATTCAAATGGATTAAAAGTATATCCACTAGGTAAAGTTGAACTTAATACATGAGCATAATATGTTAAATTAGAATCAAATGCCTTTTCACCATAGCCATTTTCATTAGTTGTAGCCATTGCATTATAGCACTTTCCAGTAGTATCACACCATTGAACCTTTACTCCACTACAAGCAGTTCCATCTGGATAAACAACTGTAACACCTAAAGTGATTTTACTAGCATCTTGTGTTTTAGTGGCAGTACCATTTGTAGAAGATGTAGTTGAGCCTATTACATTATTAGTTGTAGAAGAACTTGGTTGAGTTATAGATGAGCCTGTTACATTATTAGCTGAGCCACCATTACTTGCATTATTACAGCTTGCTAAAACAAATAAACATCCTAAAGCAATTGACCCTAAAAGAATACTTTTTTTCTTCATATAATTATCCCCCATTCTTTTTTAAAAAATTCATTGCTATTTTACACTAATTTTATAATTTATTCAATCTTTATTTGAAATAAGATTCATTTTTTTAACCTTTTAAATGAATTTATTACATTAAACACCATTTTTATTAAATTTATATTAATTCGAATGTCTTTTTTTATAATATTTATAAAATTATATTCAAAATTAATATAATTTTATAAATATTATTCAACACCAATAATAGAACTTAATCCACTAATACTTTTTTTAAAATTGTTTTTAATAATTATATTTATAAAAAAAGGATAGTCTATATTAAAAAACTATCCTTTTAAAACTATTTATTTAAAATCTTTTCTATTTCTTCCTTTAAGGATTCATAAGTAACTGATTTTGGAGAATTATAGGTAATAATACCATTCTCATCAATAATTACAGTCATAGGTAAAGTATCTCCACCACCCAATGATACAAAATAACCTGATTCAGAATCATCAAAACCCCAAGTTAATTCATATTCATTTCTAATATCATTATTAATGAAATTAAGAGTATCATCTTCACCATATGTTGCACCATCATGGATTGCGATAACTTCAATTTGATCCTTATATTCTTGATAGATTCTTTCAAAATAAGGTAATTCTTGAACACATGGACCACACCAAGTAGCCCAAAAGTTAATAACCACTATTTTACCTCTATATGAATTAACATTAAATATTCCTTTTTGACCATCTCTATCAATTGTTGTTAAATTTTTAGAAATAATAATATCTCCAACTTCATTTCCAATATTAATATTACCAAGACTTGCAGTTTTAATAGAAACAACCTCATTTGTAAAATCAATAGAATCAGAGTATTTTAAATTATTATTTTTATCTAACCATACATAATATGGATAAGTAGTATTTTTATTAAACTTTAATAATGTTGTGCAGTTTGCATCATCATAACCAAAAATAATTTTAGAATTATCAGGGATTTGCTTAAAGTTTAATTCTCTATTTGAATAGCTACTAATACCAACTATTGAAATATAATCCATATTTAAATCCTTAAATTGCTCTTCAATAGTTTCTACTTCTGCTTCATTGTAATGATCAAAGAAATAGAAAATGTTAATCTTAGACATTTCACTTTCCAAATCATATTTAGAACCATCACTAAGAGTTATATTAATATTATCTACCTTTGAACCAACTTCTATTTTAGTTTTAGGATTCCAGTCAATATTATAATAGAAATAAGCAAATATTAATACTCCAAGCATTATAACAGTAACAATACCATTAACCAATGTTTTCTTCTTTATAGATTTTATCTTATCCTTAAATGTAGACTTTGTTTCATTAGAAGATTCTACAATAACAGGCTCATTTTTTACAACATTATTTAACTGAATAGTTTCAGCTGAATTAACTGTTATAGAAGCACCAGTATCTAAAGCTAGCTTTGATTTCTCAAGCTCAAGATTTTCCTTTTTAATTAAAGTGCCAATAGCCTTCCAGTCAATTGCTTTTGCATGACAAGTTTCAATACATTCACCACATTGAATACATTCATGATCTCCAACAACCTTAACGTCCATCTTACAATGACTTACGCAGCTTCCACAGTTATTACATTTAGATTTATCTACCTTGATTCCTAAAATAGATATCTTATTGAAAATACCATAAATCGCTCCAAGTGGACAAAAGAATCTACAGAAGAATCTATATATAAATATAGATGCAACTATAAAAGCAATTAATAGAACAAACTTCCAAGTAAATAGAGGTCCTAGCATTTCGAAGTAATTAGCATTATTTCCATTTCCTAAAAGGAAGATAGCTCCTTCGAATGTGCCTATCGGACAAATATATTTACAAAATCCTGGAATAGCTTTACCTGATTCAAAGCCAAACATTATTGGAATCATTATAACAAAAACTATTAATAATACATATTTAAAATATGATAATACTCTTGTTACTCTATTCTTTTTAAGCTTAGGAGTTTTAATTTTATATAATAATTCCTGTAAGAATCCACCCGGACATAACCATCCACAAATCCATCTACCGAATATTATACAATATAATAATATTATACCAATAACATAAGTAGGTGCCTTTGTTTTACTTTCAGATAAGGCATTTTGTAATGAACCAAGTGGACAAGCACCTATAGCACCAGGACATGAATAACAATTCATACCAGGTAAACAAAACTTCTTTGTATCACTAGTTGAGATATTACCAGTAATAAAGCCCTTTAAATTAGCATTATATAATAATGCTGCATATAATTGTATCAGCCTACGCTTGCTAGGCTTAATTTTAGCAAAAAAATTCTTAACTTTTTCCATAATTTTAACCTAACCCTATACATTCTGAACAAATTTTAGCTGCTTTATTTAATACACTAATAGGTCCACCATTTATTACACCTACAATTATAAAAACAATAGCGATAGTAAGAATTACACCTCTAATTGACCATAGAGTAATTAATTCCCTTTTCTTATTTGTTTTAATTTCGACATTATTCTTCTTATACTTTTTTAATAAAGCTTTGGCATAATCAATTGATTTTGTAGCACTATATGATTCAAATATAATTGCTAGAATACTAAAGATAAAACCAGCACCAATCCATGGAGAAACATGAATAACAATTTGAATTACCTGCTGATTAGGTAAACCAGTAGTTACAAAATGAGCAGGATTAAATAAATATAAAAATGACATTAATGCACATACTAATAATAAACATGAAAGAATTGACCAGCATATTTTACGCTTTAGGCTTTCACGCTTCAATAATACATAATCATTATCATTTTCATCTATTTTATCATATGGTAAAAGCTTCAAAATAGTATTTAGTTTATAAATTTGACTATTCTTACTAATAGTATTATCATCAAGTTTTTTTATAAATGACATAATAATTCCAAAAATAACAACAACAACCCAAATTATTATTAGAACTAATATTTCAATTAATGCATTACCGACTTTCTCTGGTGTATAAATTTGATTACTATCACCAGTTGGCCCACCAAAGTAAATACGAAGACATTGAACTATAAAGAATATACCAGTAAGTATAGTTTGAAATGTTATTACTCCCCATATAATATTCCTAGTCAACTTATCCTTATTTTTCATCTTCTCACTCTCCTTTTATATATAATAAAGGGTACAAATGTGTACCCTTTATATAATTTTATATTATTGTAATATAATTAACGGTTAGATGCAAATAATTGTACTTCATAGTAACATAATTTTAACCATGAACCACTAACATTAGCAAATGTATACTTATCCATTAACTTTTGTAATAAATTCATTAAAGTAGCGTCAACCTTAACAGTACCATAATAAATTGAATTTGGATCAGTATTTTGTAGACTACTATAATATTGAGCTAAAGCAGTCATATCTTCACCAGTTGTTCCATTTCCTTCATCCTTAGAGAAATCGAATCCACCAGCTGCAATAATTTGATCTAATGATTGATTAGAGAAAATACCAGTAACATACTTGAAATCAGCATAAATATATGAACCAGGATTTCCCTTAACATAATAGTAGTTTTCTCCATCGATTGCAACTTCAACATTAGCTACAGAAATAATATGATCAGTATCCACATGATCACTATCTGTTGTAAATGCACCTTCAGAAGCTTGTGCTAATAATGTAGCATTTTCACCAACATATTTAATACCAAACTTAATTTCTCCTGTTCCATCAACATCAGAGAATGCAGGTAAAATATAATATGTTTTACCAGCTTCATAGTATCTATACTCAATAACTGCATTTTCAGATTTAGTTTCAGTTAATAATTGGAAATTATCTCTGAAAATTCCCTTAGATCCTGAACCACCATTAAAGAAGAATTCTATTGAATCATCTCCAATTGAATAAATCTTATATACTCCACTTTGAGTTGGAACAAATTTAGAATACATTCCTCTTGGAACTACTGGATATAAGAAATTAACTGTATTATCCTCACCAACTTTAGCTTCATAAGCAGAGAATGGTGCAATACCCTTAATTGGGTCTCCAATCAAATCTTTACCTTTTGTACCATATTGATCAATAAATACACAAAGCTCTAGCCATTGGTTTTCATAACCATCTTTAGTGTCACCTAAAGACTTAGTAATTGCCTCTAATGCTTCTCTTAAATCTTGAGTAACAGGAACTAAACCATTTGTTCCCACATCCCAAATTGTAAATAGAGAGTTTGTAGCATATGTAGCATATGTTGTAATAATATTAGAATAATCAATTCCATCAACTATAAATGGATTATCTGTAGTATTACCTGAGAATTCTGCTAGATATTCAGCAATAGACTTATTAGCAAACTTAGTATTTTTGTCTAATAGACTAGCTAATAATAAAGGTCCATTAATACTATCAACATGGTAATAGCCATCTTTATCATTAAAGAAAATTCCTCTATCGCCTTCATCAGTTATATAATTTGTCCAACCGCCATTAAACTTATCAATTTCACCATAAGCAGCATCACGGATTACAAATAATGAGTTAGTCATTGAGCTTTCTTCAACGATTCTAATATTAGAAATCTTAACCATATCCTCACCAATTGATGAGCTCTTATCCTTATGATAGAAGAATCTTAATTCAACCTCTTCAGAACTATTTTGAGTTGCATAAATATATTGAGTTTTCCATTTCTTTTCATTTCCAGAAATTTGATAGAAAACCTTACCATTAATGAAAACGCCTAAGATATCTCCATCCTCACAATCAGAATAATAGTCAAATGCTAAAATTTTATTAGCAGGCATATTAAATTTAGCATAAATTATAGAATATGATAAATTAACATGATGATTAGATGGATAAATATATTTTCTACCAGTAGTATCTTCACTAATTAACCAAGGCCAACATTTATTAAGATCATTTCTATTTTCATCAATATAATATTCTGCATTAAAGCCATCACCAGAAACGGCATCATTATATTTAACACTATCTTCCATTGAGCCTTGTGCATCAGCATATTCTTCATTTGATGGATCAGTATAAGAAGGCTCATAATTATCACCAATATACTCATCAAATACACCATACCACTTATCAATAGATGTAATAGCACCCTTTTCAATCATTCCTACTAATCCGTATCTATCAATAAATACACTAGTTGGAGCAGCAGTTACATTAAACATTGTACAAAGTGCTGTATCCTTAATTGCTGGGAAAACAAAGCTATATTCTTCAGCAAATCTCTTTATAACACTATCCTCATCAGCACCAGTATTAACAGTAATAATTTTTACTTTATCCTTATATGTATAAGAACCATCAGTATTTTTAGCATTATATGCATCAATCATGTAAGGGAATTCTCTCTTACACCAAGTACAATCAGCATACCAGAAATTCAAAATAACAAGCTCTGTTTCACCATCATTTAATATTTCAGATAAAGATGAATTGTAAGCTGTTGGATTTTTATAATTAGGAGCTAAACCATTTGAAGATGTATAATCATATCCACTAAATGTCAAATCATACATTACATCGCCTTGTTCATATGTAATATCTGAAGGTGCTTCTGCTTCATCCTTAGTAATTAAATGTGGAACATATTTAATTACTGTTTCGTCAGTTCCTTCTGGATCAACAAATATATCCTCATCACTTTCTAATGTATATCCTTCTAAATCTCCAGCAGTAACAGAATAAAGAGATTTTTCAAACTTAAATGTTGCATATCCATTAATGTCTGTATATTCACTTTCGCCATTAACTGTTATTTCTACATCCTTTAAAGACTTTCCACTAATTGATACAGTCCTAATCTTATAAGTGACTAAATTTGAATCATCTTTAGTAGAAGGCTTTGATGCAGCACTATCAGTATTTGTAGGATTAAAGGTTGTACTTGGCTTAGAAGTAGCAGTTCCTGTATTTGTTGGTGCATCAGTTTTGTTTGAATTATTTGTTGTACCACCATTATTACAAGAAACAATACCTATTGTAGCAACTGCCATAGTCGCAAATAATGATAAATTTTTAATTATTTTTTTCATTTCTATCTCTCCTTTATCATTGTTATTTATTTTAAAAATAAAACCTCTTAAAAAATACCCGTATAGAATACACTATTTTTATTAAATATATATTAAAAAGACTATATCAAATTCAAAAAATGTTTATAGAATGCCAAAAAAATAGAAGAGTGAATACTTTTTTCACTCTTCTATCGAATATTATTCAATATTACAGATTTTTTAAAATTTAAGATGGGTAGTTGAATACTTCCAATCTTAGATAGTCACTTACAAAACTATCTCAGTTTAAAAAGAGCCATATTACATATAAAATCCACATGCAAATAGCCATTGATCCTCTTCTGTTGCAAAAACATTAGAATCAACCTCAAATGAACCATTACCATCATAGAAATAGCCTTTACCATTTGAAACATTTAAAAGGAATTCTTTAATTTCCATAGTGACATAGCATCTTCCATCTGAATTACAAAAATCAGCATATTCACCTTCAATAAATCTCTTATAATTCAAAATAGTAGTATTATTGTTAATTCCTACATAGGAAATAGTTCTATTTCCGTCACCTGCATCCTCAATAAAATTAAATCCAAATGCCATATCATAAATTGTACTCATTAAAGGAATTGGTGAAGTAATTGCCACATATAAAATTGTATCATAATTATTAACTATTACATGATAAAATCCATCATATTCATTATAATATACTAAGAAATAATCTCCCTTTTTTGATGTTAAAACTTGGTTAGATCCGTCCTTAAGTAAACTATATGAAGCTAATTCATAATACCTTCTTCCTTCTGCTTCCTTAACCGTATTGCTAGGTGCTAATATATAATCTCCATTAACATCGGTAATATATTTTCCATCAACATATTTATATCTAGTTTTATAATAATACGAACTATCATATACCTCGTTAGAATAAATATCAGGTAAAACATCAACACCCAAATTACTATTCCACCATGCAGAATTATGATTTTCAGGATAAGAAATAGAATATCTTAAATCAGATACAGAATTAATCTTAACATAATTTAAATCATAATCTTTATAATTCCTAGTTACAGTATTACCATTTTCATCAACAAAGGTTTTAGTGATATTATCACCATCATCATTTGTTTTATAAATAGTTTCATTTCCTAAGGAATCCTTTTTATAAATGATATTTCCATTTTCATCTCTTTTTGCATAAAGATCAGATGCATAAACTGGATTTCTATAAATTAATTCCTCTGAATAAGGACTAATATATTGAATCTTAAAATTAACTGTAACAGGATAAGTAGCACTATCTCTTGTATTAACTTTAATTCCAAATGTAAAGGAATTACCTACTTTACGTTCTGATACATCAACAGAATATTTAAAATTTTTAGTGAAGCCACCCTTTAAATAAGCACTTCCTGAATCAATTTTTTCTTCAAAGTTTTTAACACCTTGACTTGGTCCAAACGTATATAAATTCATATATGGGTTAACTTGGTCATCATAAATATCAACTAATGATTCGATAATATATGTTCCATTATGTTTAGCGTCAAATTGGTAATATACCTCTTTTTCACTTCCATCAATTTTAGCACTATAAATATAAATTGTTTTTCCATCCTTTTCAGGATCATCAAAATCAACAATTCTATTTATTGGCTGATTTTGTTTTCCATCAACTTGTCCACGTATTTGATTCTTTCTAGAAATAGTTTTCAATTGAAATAATTCAATAGTAGCATTAGGACTTTGAGTATTTACAATAGTTTCATTTGGATTATATGAATAATTCTTAACAGTACCTAAATCCAAATGTACATAATATTCACCATCTAATCCTAAAATTGTTGCTTCTCCGTTTTCAACTAAAGCTTTATATGATCTTGTTCTATTTACTAATATGACATATACATTTTTTCCATCAACAAGCTGTGAGGCTGAAATTCCTTTAAAAGTTAAAGTTATTTTAAACTCAACCTCATTTTTATTTACAGGATTTGTAGTTTGAGAAGGATTTGTCGAAGGAGATGATGAATTAGTAGGAGATGATGAATTTGAAGGTATACTAGTTTTATTAGGGAGTTCATATTCACCACAGCTTACTAGAGAAAAGACAAATAGTAATAATAAAATTATTGAAATGAATTTTCTTTTCATTATTAAGCCCTCCTTTGTTTCTTTTTAAAAATATCTTTAATATCTTGCCATCTTAGCTTACGAATTGCTATATCAACAACAAATAATACACAAGATAAAATCATTAATAATGGTGCAAATTCATACTTATATGTTAATATAAATGAATCATCATTAACAAGCTTTAAATTTCCATCTTCAGAAACCATACCACCTTTTGTTACTAGGGTATATAGATTTGATGCATCATAATATTCAAATGAATCATATTCAGGTAAATAAGAAATTACAATTTGAGAGCTTGATTCATATTCTGTAGCACCAATTCTATACTTTAAATTAAGTAAATATGTACCAACTAAATCACAATCAAATGAAGTAATATATTTTTCGCTATCAAATGAAAGATATTTTGTTAATAATGTACCATCTGGTAATGTAATATTTAATTCTACCTCTGCATTCGAATTCAATATTGGAGAATTAACACTTACATTTGATATACTTCCATTTGTCTCAATTTCAAATGTATAAGGAGAATATAATTGTAAATTTGGTTTATTTACATCAGAAATATTTGATATCATCTTATAACCATTTGTTGTATTATCAGCAAAATAGCTTAAGCTTGTTGAGAATGAAGAAACAGAACCATTTCCATATTGCCAAGTTGAATATAAAGGATATGAATTATCTCCATCTGAAATTTTTAATACTGTAGTTGCTGTTGATTTTTCACGGCTTGTGTAAAATCCTGTTACCTTATTATTAATACTTGTAATACCAGAAACAAGCTTATTATTTGCTTTAGCAATTGTAATAGGGAAGCCTTTAGAATTTTCTATATAGTTTTCTGTTATTTTATCATAAACAACTAACTTTACATTAGAAATAGATTCATCATCCCATACATGATAATAATCTCCGCTACCATTAGACTTAATTTCCTTCATTAGGTTTTCTGCTTCTTTTTCCTCAGAACTTGTAATAGATTCAAATTTAGTAGTATGAATAACATTTATTTTAACATTATTTCTACCAAGCTTACTACTCCACTCACTAATGTTAGTTTTATCATTGCTATAAGATAAACCATCAGAAATCATATAGATTTGTTTTTCGCTAAAATTTTGGTTATTAATCATATTATATGTAGCCTCTAATGCAGCACCAATTGATGTTGCTTGTCCAGCTCCTAAATCCATAATAATCTTTTTTGCTTTTTCTTTGTTTTCTTTTGAAGCTATCACAATATCAACAGGGAAGGTAATGCTTCCATGAAATGCTACCACATTAAAATAATCAGTATCACTTAATGAATCAATCATAAAGCATGCTGTGTTTTTAGCTACTGTAAATACATTTCCATCGGCATATGCTCCACCAGTTGCCATACTTTTAGATATATCTAAAATAATAGTTGTTAGCCTATCTCTATCCTTATTCAAATTATAATTAACAGGAAGAAGCTTTCCGAAATCATTTAAAACTCCATTAGAATCTTCACCATCAGATGAACTATTTTGAATATAAGTATTTCCAATTGTAATTAAACTCTTTCCAAATTCTGATACTACTGTATCTAAATTATAAATAATAGTTTCAGCATGCTCTAATGTTCTTAAATCTGTATTTGAAATAACAATTTGATCATATTCACATAATTTTTCTAATGTATATGGAACATTTTTGTCATTAACATAAGAATCTATTGTATATGTATCCTCAGGATGAATACTTTCAAATAATTCAAATTCTTCCCTAGAACTTGAAATATAAAGAATCTTTAACGAAGATTTTACAGATTGATTAAAATAATATTTATTATTAAATTCATTATTATCTATAGATTCATCGTTCTCATTTTCTTTATATTGAGATAATTCAACTCTATATTGATAATCTCCAGCTTCATCTGTATAAAGCTTTAAAGTTTCTTTAGTGATTCCCTTTGATAAGCTAATATTTTTAGTATCAAATGGAATAGTATCATTATTTTTATAGATGCTTAATGTTGCAGCATAAGCCAAATCCATATTGGCTTCTATAGTTACAATAGCTGTTTCACTTTCATTTTTAAATGTAGAATTATTAAACTCTACATTTGAAATTTGAAATTCTTTAGTTGCTTCATCTATATTACTATCAATATAAATTGCATCTACATAAATATTTCTAGATTCAAAATCACTAATTAATCCAGAAGTTTTTAATTCATTAGTATTTTTTCCATCAGATATAATTACGATTCTTTTAACAACACTATCACTAAAAAGTGAAGCTGTATATTCTAAGGCTGGTTTTAAATCTGTTTTTGAATTATCTACCTTTGATTCACTAACGCTTTTTAAAGGCTCACCTAATTCAACAAGTGTCTCATAATTCTTTCCATAGCATATAATTCCCATTTTTGAATTGCTAGGAAGATTATGACTTAATTTATCAATATAATTATCGATAGTTTCATAATTATTTTTAGTTGAATATGAAACATCCGCTAAAACATAAACATTTGTTTCAGTTACAACTAATCTAAGAGTCATTTCAGCAAATGCTAATGTCATAAAGATAGCAATAAGAATATGACATACTAATGATGTTATTGAATGAAAATTTAAACCATCTTTTTTTATAGCTAAAAAGAAAGGTATGCATACTAATGCAATTAATGGTATACCTACAATTAATAGGTATGGATTAGAAAAGTTGATGTTGCTCATAGCAATACACCATCCAATCTGCTACAAATAGTAGTCCTAATAAAATAAATAATATGATAAGATTGTCATAGCGACCATCTGAATAATTATTTTCAGGTTGACCAACTAATTTTAATGTATCTATAGTTGTATCAGTATTTTCTTCAAGCGGATAGCTTGAATATATATTTAATTCCATAACAGTATTGTTTTCAAGTGTTATCGAAACAGTATAATTTCCAATTTCTGTTAATAGAAAGCTTGATGTTGCGCTATTCACATCAATATATCTTGTAGAATTACTTGGAGAAGTAATTTTAATTGATTTTGTATTTGGTAAAAGATTAATTAGTGCACTATCACCACATACATAATTAGATTTTTCAAGTACTGTAGGGAAAGAATAATCTAATAGATTAGACATTAATCTAATATAATTATAACTTAAAGGCAAATTGGAATTATGTAAATCAAATCCAAAAACAACCTCACGATTTCCATATTGAGACACTCCAGTAAATATTATTGGATTATCATCACAAGTAAATAAAGTTGTAAAATTTTTATTAATGCCATATATATTATATTTCATAACATATAAGCCATATTTATTTTCATCTTTACCATCAGTTTTAATTAATCCTTCGACAAGCTTTTTCTCTTCGCCATAAACTGTAGCTTGAATTAATTCTTTTCCTTCATATTTAGAATCTGTATTATTTTCATTTAAATCAATAGAATTACGATATGAGAATCTAGATCCAGTAATACTCTTTTTAGGGTTAAAAAACCATATAGTACCATCAGTAGGTAAAGAATCAGGTGAGTAAGAATCAAAAATATAAAGGTTATATCCACTATATGAATTAGAATAAGTGCTTGGCTTTATGATGTCAATAGTTTTAACCTTATCATAAACCTTTAAAATACTTTGTAAATAGAATTCATTGTCACTAACTATTAAAGCCTTATAATCTTGTTCTTCAGAGATATTATATAATTCATAATCATTATCTAAAGCTAATGAATCCTCATTTTTAATATGAATTCTAGCTTTTCTAAATGTTGACAATTCAACCTCAAATGCATATTCATATTGCTCACTTGATTTAACATCAACACTCATTTCATCGATAAGCTCTTCATCAACATATAATTCTAAATCTATTTTTGAATCATTAGTATATGAAATTACATTTCCTGAAAATTTAATTGTTCCTTTAACATAATTTCCTTCAGAATTTGTATATCCATTATTAATCTGATATTTACCATCTACTATTGCATAATTAGCTTCATTATTACCTACATTAATCAAATTAATGTTTTCTACAGTATAGTTCTTATCAGTATATAAATAAGTTTTTAAAGAACGATTTTTATCATAATATTCTTGAGCATATTTTATTGAATTAGTACAATTATTAGAAATGTATGAACACTCAATATTATCTATAGTTTCAATAGCTTTATTTTTTGATGTATAATCTGTGTATTCAACTATTTCGTTTCCAACAACAATAAAAGAATATTTACTTCCATCTAATGACGAATATATTTCTTCTTTTATTTTATCCTTAGCTATTTCAAATCTTGTTTTATTATCCTGAATTTTATTCATACTTGCAGATGCATCTAAAATAAAGCAATAATCATTTGCTGCATTAGGAATAATAAAAATAGGATGAGCTAAAATCAAAGAAATCGCAAGTACAGCTAGACATTGCATAATTAAACTAATTAAGCCTTTTAGCTTTGATATAGGCTTTTTATTTTTTAAGAATTTTTCACTTAAATTCCAAATATATGTACTTGTAATTGTTTGTTCTGTATATTTGTTTTTAATAATATAAATAATTATTAAAATCGGAATACCAATTAAACCTAAAAGTCCAAGAGGATAAACAAATGTCATTTTAATACCCCCTTCTCAACAAACATTTCCATAAATATTTGATTGATAGATTTGTTATCTGGCACTAATAAATAATTAGCACCTCTCGCATAGCAAAATTCACTTAATGATGTAGTAATATAATTAACAGCTTCATGATAAGCCTTTACTACATCCTTATTAACAAATTTACGATAATCATTTGTTGCAGTTTCACTATCAAAATAATGAATTTTACCACGAATAGTAGGGTGTAATTCTTCCTTTGATAATACCTGAACACATAATAAATCTCTTTTCTTATTAATCAAATAATCTAATCCTTGTTGATAATCATTATCAGTTAAAAAATCAGAAATAACAATAGATAATCCATCTCCATAGCCAACCTTAGTAGGAAGTAATCCTTCACTAAATAAGAAATCTCCTGTGAATTCTATTTCATTAAGCTTATTAATAGAATTATAGAAAGTATCCTTATCAGCTATATTTAAGATTAAATCAAATACCTTGTTATTCTGAACATAATATATAGATACCTTATCCATTAATACAATAGATAGATATGCAAATGCTGCAGCAACCTGAAGTGTCTTTGTTGCTTTTTCAGTTTTTCCAAAATCCATTGATCTACTAGCATCAATATAAATTTTAGTGTGAAGTCTTCTTTCATCTAAATATTGCTTCAAATATAAATGCTCAAATCTTGCATAAGCATTCCAATCGATTTTAGTAATATCATCTCCTGGAATATAATCTCTATAATCGGCAAATTCACATGATGAACCAAAATTCTTGCTTTGGTGATTTCCACCAAAAATTCCGGCAACATTATTTTTTAATATCAATTCTAGAGTTTCAATTTGCTGCAAAAATTCTTCATTTATTGCATATTTTCCCATATATTATTACTTTACCTTTTTAGCTTCCTTAATTAATAAGCTAATAACTTCATCAACTGATAAATGATCATTAATAGCTGTATAATTAATTTTTATTCTATGTCTTAATACAGGATAAGCTAATGCATCAATATCTTCAATTGAAACATTATAATTACCATTAATTAATGCACGTACCTTTGCAGCTGTAATCAATGCTTGTCCAGCACGAGGAGAAACGCCATATTTAATATATTTCTTTGCAGTTTCAGAAGTATTTTCAAGCTCTGGATGTGATAATGCTACAATCTTCATTGCATAATCTAAAACATCATCAATTACAGGTACACTCTTAGCTAATTCTCTCATTTCAAGAATAGTCTCACCATCAACTACTGCTGTAGCAGTTTCATCTAATGTAATTTGTGTCATATTTACAATATCTTTTAATTCTTGAATTGTTGGGAATTTCATAATTAGCTTAAACATGAAACGGTCCATTTGAGCTTCAGGAAGTGGATATGTACCATCTTGTTCAATTGGGTTTTCAGTAGCTAATACAAAGAAAGGTTCTGCCATTTTATAGCTTTGATTTGAAATTGTAACCTTATGCTCTTGCATTACCTCTAGCATGGCTGATTGTGTTTTTGGTGTAGCACGGTTAATTTCATCAGCTAGTACTAAATTAGCGAAAATAGGTCCTCTTTGGAATACTGTTTTCATTCTTCCATTTTCATCCTTTTCAATAATATTAGTACCTGTAACATCAGATGGCATTAAATCTGGAGTAAATTGAATTCTTGAGAATGGTAAATTTAATGTTTTACCTAATGTACGCACTAAACGTGTTTTACCAACTCCTGGTACACCTTCAAGTAATACATTACCCCCTGCTATAATAGCAATAATAACATTATTAACAATATCATTTTGTCCAACTACATCCTTACGAATTTCTTGTTCAATTGTATTAATTGTTTGACTAAACTTTTTAACCTTTTCAATATTTTCCATTTTTTTCTCTCCTTTAATTTCCTTGATTATTATTTAATAGCTTAGCTAAGTAATCTTTTATAAATTGTTTCATTTCCTCAGAAATTGAATCATCCTTTAATAAATCATTGATAAATGCTGTGTAATCTCCATAATATTTACCATATGAGTCCCATTCCTTTTTGAAAATATCATAAAATTTATCATCACTACCAAATTGTGAATCACCTTTTCCAATTCCACCTGGATTCAATGTGTTTCCACCATTGCCATCATTATCACTAGATGAGTCATTATTATTTCCTTTATTATCAGGATCAGAATATTCTCGATTAGAAGCAGCTTCTAATCCAAATAATTCTCTTAATACATCTTCAACATGCCAAGCAACATCTCTATTTTCCTTCATTGTTGTCATTTCGGTATTTAGAATAGTCGCAAACTCATTATAAGATGAGATAACATTATTAAGCTTCTCGGAATCTGATGTAGTCAATACTTTCTTTAAACCTTGAATTAATAAATCAGTGCTTGTATAAATAACATCTTCTTTATTTGTTAATTCACTTAAGATTTTACTAAAAGCATCAATATCATTATTAACTTTAGTGTTTAATCTTTCTATATCTAAATCTGAATAATCATTTAATATATTAGTAAATACTTGTTCATTATCAACAACTGAATAATATTTAGTATAAGATCCTAATAATAATAATTTTTCAAATTTTTCTATTTTCTCGAAGCTTGCAATTTCAGTATCAAATTTATATAACTTTCCATCAATAGTAAACTTATAAGTAACCATTACCTTTTCAAAATTTTCATTTTCTTCTTCAATTTCAAATTCAATAGAATTAGTTGTATATTTAGTTATACTTTTACTTACATTTTGATATGTTAAGCTATCTTTTCTAATAATAACCTCATTGCTAGCATCATCCTTTTGTCTCCATAAACCAATAAAGTTTGAGGTGATTTTATCAGTAGGTAAATCAGTATCTCTTTTTTCTATAGGAATAACAACTGGTTCAATTTTCTTCAATAAATCACCTAATTCAACATTAGTATTGATTGTCTTCATATATACTAAAATTTCGCTAATAGAAAATAAAACATTTTGTTTCATTTCGCTTTCTTTTGTTGAAGCCTCAAGTAAGTCTATAAGATAATTTAATTTCTCAACATATACATCCTTTGTTGAATCAAGCATTTTAGAATTATTTACATATTTTATCAATTCTTGTATTTTCATTATTTGCTTTTCTGTTAATGTATATGAAGGATCAATCGGTCCATCAGGTATTGTAACATTTGATTTTGTTGGAATTGATATTGAAGCAATTGTTGATCCTAAGCCCAAAGTCATTAATATAATAGCAAAAATACTTATTTTATATCTTAAAAGCTTTAGAGGAGTATTTTTTAATTTTTCATTTGTATTTTCTCTTTGTAGTTCTACAATAAAATTATTATCATCCTTAAAAGCAATCATTGTTTGAACCTTTTCGTTCATACCAAATGTATGGTCTAATCTTTTTGCGATTTTTTCATCAGTTGGTTTAAATACAAAATAAATAAAAATAAAAATCAGCATTAATGCCAATAAAGATATTCCAATAATTAAAAAGATATTTAAATTAATAATCAATAATTTATTTAAAATTAATAATATTCCAAAAATAATTAATGAAGTACCTAAAGATATCATCAATGATTTAATTAATAATTCTTTAAAAATTTTCTTTTTAAAGGCTAAAAATCCATCATTCATCTTAATCTCCCCTTTTTCCCTAAATTTATATAAAAATATACATTAGATATTTTATTACTTTAACAAGTCAAAATCAATTAAAAAACGATTAATTTCTTGCATTTTGTTCATTTTAGTTCAATGTTTTTTTATTTTTTTCTATTTTTATTCGTTTTTTTGCTAAAATATCTATAAAAATTTGTATTTTCACAAAAAAATAAAAAGACTAGTGATTTATTCACTAGCCATTTTATTAATTAGTTTTATAATAATATTATTTTTTTGTTAATATAGTATTTTCTGAACCACTATATCTAGATGTAATAGTTCCATCATCATTTAATTTAAATGTAATATCACTTCCATATAAAGAAATTATAACTGTTTTTTCATCAACTACAGTAAATTCTTGAGCATAATTCTCACCATATTTAACACGCTTTTCTTCAAATACTACAACTGTATTATCAGTTGAAGCCCATTCTCCAATAAATGCATTAGGAATAACACTAGAATCAATAGAATTATCTACTACAAAAGTGTACTGTCCATCAGTTAAAGTATTTGTATCTTTTATATAAGTTAGATCCATTTTAGAAGAATCACTGCCAAAAACAACCTTATTTTCTTCAACCGCTGAAACAGTTAACTCAAGACCACCATTTATTATTAATTTCGATTCAGTTATTTCTAATTTATATGAAGAATTTGTCGAATCAACCCATTTACCTATAAAATAACTTGGAACCTTTAATTCAAGATTTTTTTTAGTATATGTATAATTATCAAATACAATTGAATTTTTATCTGTAGAAAGTTTTAGTGTTACTTGTGGAAATTCATTACCATAAACAGTAAGCTCAGCTTCAGTACAAGAAACAACAGTTAAAGCTTTTCCATTATATGTTACTGAATCTTCAGTAATGACAAAACTTGATACATCATTAACCCAAGTGCCAACAAAGTTAGAGTTAACTTTAACTACTTCTACCTCTTGATTTTGTTGAGAGAATACAATGTCATTTAGATTACTAGCAATTAATTTCCCATTCTCATAGGTAAACGTAATATTAAATGATTCCGTTAAATCACTAAATGCTATAACAATATTAGAATCAGTACATGAAACATATTCTACAAATGTAAAGTCTGTTAAAGAAGCATTAGTTTCTCCGATAACCAATTTTGTATAATCATCACTTCCATACCAAGATCCTAAATATTTTGCTAATATAGCAAGCTCAGTAGTTGTTTCATCCTTTGTATAGGTAACACTACTAAAAACGAATGATTGCTTATCTTCAGATAACTTAATAGTATCTTGAGGGAAGCCAGTACCATATACGACAAGCTCTGTTTCATTACATGATACAACTGTTAAATCAATATTTCCAAATTTGACAGAATCTTCTGTAATTACAAATACATTATCTCCATTCTTCCAAGTACCTAAGAAATTAGCATTAACCTTAACAGTTTCAGTTGTACCATTTTCTTTTGTATAAACAAGGTCTAAATAAGTCAATGTACCATCTGAATTAATATCGATTTCAATTGTATAAGTTGAATCATCAACATCAGTTGCTGTAATTTTTACATCTGTAATACTAGTAATATTATAAGTATATTCACCATCATAAATCTTTCCATCAGCTGTTATTTCTAATGAAGTACCTTCATTAGACCATGTACCAACTAAGCTCTCTGGTACGTCTATTTTAGTAGATCCCTTTAAAGAGAATGAATATGTTTCACCATTTAAAACAACAGATAATTTAGTATCACTTAATGTCATTGTAACATCATTATAATATGAATCATTAACTACTAAAGTAGTACCATCAAATGTTTTAATAGTAGCTTCATTACCACTAATTGTTACAGTCTCTTCTTTAATAACAATAATTTCTTCGCTATCATTAGAAACCCATTCTCCAATAAATGCTTCAGAGATTTTAATCTTTTCCTTTACAAATGGAGTATAACCAGGTGTTTGTTTTCCATCAACCCATACAAATCCTTGTAAGCATAGTATGCCGTCAACGATATATAAATTATCTTCAATGTAAGTTTTCACGCCTTCAATTTTAGTAACCTTAACTAATCCGGTAGATTCATTATATTCATATGTGTATGTTGCTTCTTTTGTTTTACTTTTAGAAATTCTCTTAACGTATAGCTTATTATCCTTAAATTCAATATTATATGTTTGTGTTGAATCTGTAAGAGTATATTTACCAGATAGAATTGCATTAACATCATATTTCTTCTTTTCTAAATCAACTCCGCCAAAGAATGAAGTATGAATCTTTAAATCTGTAGTAATAGTTAATTCTTGACTACCTAAAAGCTTCTTTCCGCTTAGATATACAGTATTTATCTTTCTTGTTGTAATATCAAATGTATAAGTATAAATACCACTTTGTGAGCCATTTGATACTTCTAGCTTACCAGTTGCTAAACCATCACCATCAGGAGTGAATTTATAATCATAAGACATACCTACAGCTGCAAATGTTCCTGTATATGTACCATTTAATAATGCTAGTGCCTTTTTTAAGTCTTCTTCAGATTGACCAGGTCTTGCAAGTGCATATTTATTCTTTCCACTCGCTAAGTTTAATATATATTTAGTAGATAAATCAAATTCAAAGCCAAATGATTCTCCACTTACATGGTTTGTAACAAATGATTCAGTTGAATAATTATATTTAACTGTCTCTGTTAAATTTGTAGTAGTATCAGTGATTACTGCAGTACCCTCTAATGAATTCTCAGCACTTGGTGTTAAGCTAATAGAATATTTTGTATTGGCAATTACAACTTCATAATTACCTGATAAGATTTCACTTACATTTGGATTTTCCATTACTTCAACAGTTATTGTTGAGGTAACACCAGCTGTACCATCAGCCTTTGCAGCTGATTTAATAGTTATTGTATATTTACCCTTTTCACTAGCTACAAACTTATAACATTCAACACCATTTAAAGTTGTCTTAACTAAAGAAGCACTTACTCCTTCAGGTAATTCTAATGTATAATTAGGATCATAATTTGCAGGAATATCAGCAATTAAGTATAGTTCATTTGATTGATACATTGTATATTCAGATGCATTAACAAATTCAGTATTTTCTCCATCCTCACATACCTTAGTTCCAATTTTATATGGACTTTCATAATCAACACTATATTTAATAGTTCTTGTATAATGATCAGATGATAAAACCAAATCAAAATCACATGGAGTATTTATTCTTAATGTTAAATGATTGTCAGTTAAGCTTGCATATATTAAATAATCATCACTATTTATTGGATTTCCATTTTTATATGTACCAACAATACTAACATTTATTTTATCAATTGTTGAAATTGCTGTTTCAGGTAATATTTCTTTAATGTCATATTCAAATAAATATTTATGCTTATAATTGACATCTGCATCTCCAACAACATTACCATTATCTAGGTCTAAAACATATTGTTTATTATCCTCAACTTCATTATTATCCATATCATATACTTTAAATGAAGAAATTTGAACCTTATCAATTGTATATGGATTTTCATTATCATTATGTCTTTCACCATGAGTTTGACTAAATTTATAAGATGTAATTGAGCATATTTTTGCATCCTCATTTAAAATGAAAATATTTTTTTCCTTACCATCTGCATCTTGTGCTTTTGATAAAGTAAGTGGTAAAGATTTAACTGCTTCATCATCTAATGATTCAATAATGTTATCATTATAAGAAATTAATTTACAATCTGCTGTAGCAATATTTCCAAATTCATTTAATGTGAATTCAACCTCAACTCTCTTAAAGAATATTTTTCCAGAAATTTTTTGAATTAGATTAAATCCAAAAGAATATACTCCATTTTCAATTTTTTGAGAAACTTGTCCATATACATCAGAAGTCATATAATCATATATATATTCCACTAAGCCTTCAGCACCAAAGGCAGTCATATAACCATTAGAGAAAAAATCCGTACCAATATATTGAGTTTCCTCTTCAAAAATTTGGCCACCATCTTCTCTACTTGTTATTTTTGTTTTTGTATCACCATTTACTTCAACTCCTAATACATTTCCATTATAAGTTGAATAATAATGAGTTATTCCATTTTCTACAAAATTAATTTTAACAAAGCTCTTACCATAAGTATAGTCCTGTGTTTTAATTAAATCAAAACCAGATGTTGAATTTACTAATTCATTCTTATAAACTAATGTACCATTAGATACACTATTCATTTCATCTACAGAATTTAAAATTGCATCATCTATTGTTTCATAATTTACATAAACAGAATATGTAGAATTTGCACCTTTATAAGTAACCTTAACATCGTAAGTTCCAGCCTTATCCATATTAACATTTGAAGAATCAATAGTTAAATCATTTAAAGATACTTCTTTTTCAGTATTATCTGACATTGTAGCAATACATTTTAAATCGCCTGCTGCAAAATCATCACCGATTTTAAAATTAGTTTTATAGCCTGATAACTCTAAGGAAAGAGCACTTACAGTCTCTGTTGAAGGAGTACTTGTTGGTGTGCTTGTTGGTGTGCTTGTAGGCTTACTTGTTGGTGTACTTGTTGGTGCACTTGTAGGCTTACTTGTTGATGTACTTGTTGGTGCACTTGTAGGCTTACTTGTTGATGTGCTTGTAGGTGCGCTTGTAGCTGTATCTGATGGTGTACTTGTTGGTGTACTTCCTTGTTGATTACAAGACGCTAAGCTTATAGCTGTTGTTGCTGCTAGGATACTAGCAAAAATAAATCTTTTTTTCATAATTAAAACCACCCCGTTAAAACTAATATCAGATTATAAAGCATGATATTAGAATTTTATTTATCAAAAATCAACATTTTTGAATTAAATTCATTATATACTCTTTTTCTAACATTTTCAACTAATTTTTTATAAATATTGTTCGAAATTTATATTTAAAAGCGTTCAGTAAAAATTTCAAATTAAAAATGATATTTCCCTAATACAAAATTAGATTCTTTAGAAGATAAATAGAAATCGTGTTTTAGAAGCTAAAAAATACCTTAACAAATTAGTATTTGTAAATTTTATACACGATGATAAAAATATTATAAGAAGTATATTAATAAATAAGGTAAGCAATTTGAATAATCTTCTCATCTATCTAGCTTCAAAAATATAAAATTTTATAAATAAGTAAATAACTAAAAGATTTTGCTTTATATTTTATTAAAATTTTTTTGCTGATAAAATATGTTGATTCATTAATTATTTTATATTGTAAAATATCATTTTTTTAAATATATTTCCAGTAGATGCTATTTTAAAATATATATGTATATTTATTTTCATACCTTATTGTCTTAATATTTGGCATTTCATCAACTAGAAAAGTTTCATGTCGATTATCTATGTTTTCCTTTTTCTTTTTACCATTTTAAAATATTCAAATCTTTAAAATAAACTTTTTCATTCAATAGCACATTAACTTTATTTACTTTAACTATATAAAAATATTTTATTATTGTAAAGTGAGCATATTATACATTCACATTATATATTTGAACTTTATTCATTAAAACATAGGTTTATCTTTTTAATTTTCTAGCTATAAGACTAATGCAAGCTTTTAAAACGACAAAAAAAGGATTCAAACTAGATAAAAGACCTTGTTTTAACGTAGTTCAAATCCCCAAAAGACCTTGATAGTATTGTACCAAAATCGTTCTTTCAATATGTATAATGACAAGTGTATGGTAATACGGTTTCACTTTTTGATTGGTAGTTTCATTTTGTGCTCAAGCGGTTTCAAATGAAAAGGCTAGATAAGGATGATATGAAAAAAGCACCTTTGATGCTATCGTAGGTGCCATAAGTGTTATTTGAGATTATTTAAATATTTTTGAATATTAGCTTCATCATCAATTTTTCGTAAGACTTCATTGAAGTTTACCCAACCATCGTGACTTACATTATAATCATGATAATTCCCGTTTAGATAAACATAGAATTGAGTACCAACCTTAACAACTATTCCACCTATGATTTTTGGTGCTGAACCTCTATTGGTATTTATGTTTACTAAATAATCATATAATGCATTTGCCTTTACTGTTGTGTCTTCAACACGATGATCTACTGGCTTTGTATCAAAAATACCAACTGAGCCATTTTTAAATTTTACAATAAAATCAGGTTGAAAAGTATTCATGCCATTATTATAAGAAATACCAAAATTAACTCGCATAAGTTCAGTTCCATTTTCCCAGTACCACTCAACCACGTTTTGTGAATCAAGGTAATTTAAAAAATCCTTTTCAAGTTGATTATCAGGATTGCCTTGATTATCTTTTAAAACATATAGTGGTTTGTAAAGGGATTTTATCGATGGCACTAATTCTGTATGTGTTTCAATAGAATATGGTCGAGATTCTTCTATTTTAAAATCATAATGTTCACCTTTTTTATATGCTTCTTTTGAAATCATTTCTCTAAATTCTTGAGTTGATTCACTAAGTATTTCTGCAAATATATTCTTATTGTTTACAACAATCTTCATTATAGATGTGACTTTTTCTTTTCTACCAAAAACATTGTAAAAAATGCCAAAGGCATCCATTATTGCTGAATTAATAGGTGATTTAGATCTCACGTATGCAAGTCCACTTAGATTACTTCTAATTAAGTCGTTGTATTGAGCTTGTATATCGTTTTCTGCCATAGTAACTTTAGCTAGGTCTCCAGAAATGTTTCTTTCTTCATTAGCTGAAGTTACACCTATATTTGTTTCTTCCATGACTACATCATCAACTTTTATATCTAGATTCATTCCTTTTAGTTCAAATCTATCTTTAAGTTGCCCACTCATAGCATATTTATCTTCTTCTTTTAATTCAAAGAATTTCATAAATGACTTTATGAAATATGCGCCATATCTTGAATCAGCTGAGTTATAGTCACCTTGTCTTGAACGATAAAAAGAACTTAATTGAGTTTGGCTCCATACATTTAATTTATTATATCCATCTCTCATTTTAGACCATTCAGTCTTAATTCTATTAGGATTATATGTATCTTGTTTAGTTTCAAAACTCCATATATTAGTAAAAATATAAGCATTATCTAAGAGATAATTATCATATGGCTTAGCTTCTGCAGTTCTTAATATTCTACCAATAGTTTGTGTCTCAAATGTTTCAGACTTTCCATCTCTAAATTTAATTAATATATGAGCACGAGGACAATCCCATCCTGTCGCAACTGCAGTTTTAAATACTAGATATTCAGTAATGTCATTATTCTTTTTAATTGCTTTCTTATCAAAATTACCTTTATCATCACACCAAAATTTTAATTTACCATTATCTTCGGTAATACCTTTTTCTCTTAAGAAGTCTTTAATTACAAGTTTTTTAGCTTCACCTTCATCGACGTTTGGTATTTGAATCAAAACAAGAGGATTAACAGCAATATTTAATTTGTTATATTCTTCAACAATTTCTTGTCTTTTATCATAACCTTTTTGAAGGACTAATAATTCAGAATCTTGTTCAGCTAATGTTTTATCTTCTTTATTGATTCCTTGATTTACTATAACATCTTCCTTAATCATTCCTTCATCAACAACCTCTTGTGTTTCTATTTCAACATCGATATGATTATTAAGAGGTGTTGCTGACATTTCTAACACAATATTTGGAATGATAATTGTATTAATAAATTCTTGTATTCTAGCTTTTTGTGAAGCACCAATATGTGATTCATCTATTACTAGTATGACTCTAGTTCCGTTTTGTTTTGTTTTTTCAATAACATCAATGAAATTCATGCCTTCTTGATCTTTCATTAAGTTATTAGCCCATTTACCAGTTTCTTTATCTTTTTGGATAAGTTTTTCCCAATTAATAAATACTATTTCTTTATCTTTTATATATTTTCTAGATCCAAAGAAATCATCTTCAAGTAGTGAACATACTGGATTACCACCTAAATAAGTCTTAACTGCGTCAAATGATTGTTTATGTAATTCGCCTTTGCCTGGGCAAGCCCATAATATACAAAAATTAACACTGGGATTTTCTTCTGCAAGTTCTTCAAATAATGAGGCTGCCATAAAAGTCTTACCAGAACCAGTAGGAGCTTTAAATACAACTTCTTTTCTTGATGTAGATTTAAATCCAATAGAAATATATTGCTTTAATTCATTTACTGCGTCTCTTTGATAATTTTTAAGTGTATAAATCATACCTATTCACCTCTCTTAATATCTTCAACAATTTCTTTATATATTTCATAAATTTTAGAAGGGATAGGCTTCAATTCTATATCATTACCTTCTATTAAAGTTTCATCAATATTATTATCACTTGCATAAACATAGACAATTTTTTGTCCTTCTGCAGATAAAACTCTTTGTTTAAACTCATCAAATTTTGTTTCATTATAATAATCATTGTAGATAAATAAATGCTTATCACCATTTATAAAGTGAGATGAATAATCATTTCTTTCAACTTCTTCCATTACATCTTCAGCGATGCATAATAAAGAATCCACCTTTTCAACTAGATTATATCTAGCTTGTTCAGTGTTTGCTTGGTCTTCAATAAAATCAGTTTTAAAATAATATAAATTAGCAGGAAGTCCATCACTATATTTAGTGCCATCTGGTCTAATACCTGTAATAACAGTCTTTAATCTAGGATATGTAACGTCAGTACATATATTATTTTCATTATTAGTGCATAAAATAAATTTACCATGACCACCATCTTCTTTATTAAGTTCAAGTACTGCTTGTCCTGTGGTACCAGAGCCTGCGAAGAAATCCAAAATGATTGCATTTTTATTTGAATGTAGATTTATTAGATATTTTATGAATCCTGAATATTTAGGATAATCAAAAACTTTATCATTCATTATTTGTTTTAATTCTAATGATCCTAATTCTGTTCTACCTATTTTGGAAGAAACAATCGAATAAGGCTTCATACCTGAATCTTGATTTGAATATACTTTTTTATGTAGTTTCCATTCTCCAGCAACTTTAACAACAATTAAATGATTTCTTTCTGAACGCATTTTTTCTTTAGACCATGTCCATCTACCTAATACACCTTTAGTTTGATAGGGAATAATTTTTATATAATCACCTTCATTATGGTTAAGAATTTCATCATCAATTAATATATCTTTTGTCTTTTCGTTATAATAAACAGGAAAATGCAATGAAGGAACATCTTCCATTCTTCCACCAATTCCACGTTTCCAAATTCGTTCTATATAAAAGTCACCTTCATTATCCTTACCATAACTATACTTTTCTTTTAATTCATCTTCATTAAGACTAATATAGTTTGAGCTAAACATAACAGATTTCCTATAAGTAAGACAATAGGCATGCTGTTGTGCAAAGTCAGTAGAACTTTGTGTTCCTGCAGGTGCCGCAGTAATAATCATGTTTACTAAAAAATTACGCTCACCAAAAACTGAATCCATTAATATTTTTAAATTTGCTTGTTCATTGTCATCAATAGAAACAAATATAACACCATCCGGTTTTAATAATTCTCTAGACAGAATTAATCTTTTTTGCAACATGTTTAGCCATTTTGAATGTTTGAATCCGTCATCGTCATTAACAAACTTATCATTATATTTAAAATCCTCATGTCCTGTATTGTATGGTGGATCTATATAAATAACGTCTATGCTTTCTTTAACTATAAAATTTAAAGATGTTAAAGCATGATAATTATCCCCTTCAATAAGAATGTTATTATCTTCGCCGCATATTATTTTTTTACTTTTATCTTGTTCTAATATCGGAATATTTTTTTCACATTTAATTACAACGGCTTCTTTTGTATTTTCTTTATCCCAAACCAAGCCATATTTTTTTGAGGCTTTAAGCTCGGATTCTAATACATTTATCTTTTTTAAGAGTTGTTCTATATTATATTCGTTCATTATTCATTTACCTCTTTCAATTCGATATTGTTTTCTTTACATAGCTCTACTATTTGCTTACGAGCTATTGTAGTTGGTCTATTAAGACCGTTTTCCCATCTATTGATTGAGGTAAAAGAAACGCCAAGCATTTTTGCAAATTCTACTTGGGTCATAATTAACTTATCTCTTAAGTCTTTTACTGCTTTTTGATAATCAATCATATGAGACCTCCATTTTTGATTAGTGAGGTCTTGAAGTATCAAATTGTATAAATTATTGGAATTTATCAAAGTATAGAAAAAAGTAGGTTTTATTTACCTAAAATAGAGATTTTTTAGAAAATATGTGATATAATT
>CAKQBG010000009.1 GCA_934216145.1 uncultured Anaeroplasma sp. | reverse complement strand
GAAAGTGCATTCTATAATTGCAGTAGCTTAACAAGTATAGAAATACCAGATAGTGTAACAAGTATAGGAAGTTATGCCTTTGGAGGTTGTAGTGCTTTAACAATTACTAATTTAGAAATATCAAATAATGTAACAAATATAGGTGAAGGAGCATTTAATGGTTGGAAAAATTTGATAAGTATCACAATACCATTTGTTGGGGCAAAAGCAGGAGTAACATCAGAAGATACATATCAGTATCCATTTGGATATATATTTGGAACTAAAAGTTATAATGATGGAGTAGCAACAAAACAGTATTATTATGCCTGGAGTACAAGTTCTACAACATATTCTATATACTATATTCCATCGACACTAAAGAGTGTTATTATAACAGGAGAAGATATATTATATGGAGCTTTCTTTAATTGTACTGGCTTAACAAGTATAGAAATACTTGATAGTGTAACAAGCATTGGTGAATTCGCTTTCTATAATTGTAATAGTTTAACAAATATTATAATTCCAGATAGTGTAACAAGTATAGGACGTTATGCCTTTGATGATTGTAGTGCTTTAACAAATATAGAAATACCAGATAGTGTAACAAGTATAGGATATTCAGCTTTTAATGGTTGTAGTAGTTTAACAAGTATAATAATCCCATTTGTAGGAACAAAAGCAGGGGTAACATCAAGTGATACATATCAATATCCGTTTGGATATATATTTGGTACTGCAAGCTATGATGGAGGAGTAGCAACAAAACAATATTATTATGGTTCAGGTACAAACAGTACAACAAATGCTACATATTATATTCCATCAACTTTAAAGAGTGTAATTGTAACAGGAGGAAATATATATTATGGAGCTTTCTATAGTTGTAGTAGTTTAACAAGCATAGAAATACCAAATAGTGTAACAAGTATAGGAAGTTATGCATTCTATAATTGCAGAAGCTTAACAAGTATAGAAATACCAGATAGTGTAACAAGTATAGGATTTAATGCATTCGATAATTGCAGAAGCTTAACAAGTATAGAAATACCAGATAGTGTAACAAGTATAGGAAGTTATGCAGTCTTTAATTGTAGTAACTTAATAAGTGTAGTAATAGGGAATGGTGTAACAAGCATTGGTGAAAGTGCATTCTATAATTGCAGTAGCTTAACAAGTATAGAAATACCAGATAGTGTGACAAGTATAGGAAGTTATGCATTCTGTAATTGCAGTAGCTTAACAAGTATAGAAATACCAGATAGTATAATAAGTATAGGAAGTTATGCATTCTATAATTGCAGTAGCTTAACAAGTATAGAAATACCAAATAGTGTAACCAGTATAGGAGCAGGGGCATTCTATAATTGCAGTAGCTTAACAAGTATAGAAATACCAGATAGTGTAACAAGTATAGGACGTTATGCATTCTATAATTGTAGTAACTTAATAAGTGTAGTAATAGGGAATGGTGTAACAAGCATTGGTGAAAGTGCATTCTATAATTGCAGTAGCTTAACAAGTATAGAAATACCAGATAGTGTGACAAGTATAGGAAGTTATGCATTCTATAATTGCAGTAGCTTAACAAGTATAGAAATACCAGATAGTGTAACAAGTATAGGACGTTATGCCTTTGATGGTTGTAGTGCTTTAACAAATATAGAAATACCAGATAGTATAACAAGTATAGAAGAGAGTACATTCGAGAGTTGTACAAGTTTATCAACAATTATACTTCCTAATAATGTAATAAGTATAGGAAGATGTGCTTTCTCTAATTGCAACAGGTTATATTACGTTTATTATATGGGTACATTTAATGAATGGAATTCAATTAATATAGATGGTAATGATTGTTTAACTTCAGCAACTCGTTATTATTATAGTGAAAATAAGCCAACTGATACAACTTATAAGTATTGGCATTATGTTGATGGTCTTCCTGTAATTTGGACTATAGAAGAGTGATTAAATCATGAGAAGAAAGAAGATAATAAAAATGAACTTAAATAGAAATAAATATTTATATAAAAATAGTATATATGAAGAAAGTGTTATTAATAACTTGGATAGGATTCAACCCCAAAAGAAAATGCAACCTAGAGTTGGAAATCAACCAATGTTGAGAATGATTACTATAAGAAATAAATGTAAAGTAATATCTACAAAAAATAATGATAATGGTACTTTTAGTGATAATGAGATAGAGTATTGCATCAATGAAGCTGAATTTGTAGCTCTTTTACTTAAAAGCAAAAAAATGTCTTCAAAATTAATTTTAGAAATTATTGAAATATTGAAAAAAAGTAAAGTTAATGGAGAAAAATAAATTATGATGTCTTATGAGATTATAAATATTATTATTTCTACCATGTTAGTGTTTTTTACTTTTCTAACACTTTTCTATACAATTAGATACAATAAAAAAACTCAATTTGTTCAGCTAATGACAAATCTAATTAATGATAATAAATTTACTAGTATAAAAGAAAAAATTGAAATTAAAATGGATCTTAAAAAAGATGGTCATGATTTTGATTATTTTTTAGAATGCATTACTTTATTACTTAAAACCAATAAAAAATTAACAATTAAATTTTTTAGTAGAGAATTATTTATAATAACCTTTATAGAATCGTATTATGAGTATATAGAATCTTTAAGTCAAAAACCTAAAAATATGGTTAATGGAATTTATTATGATATATTAAAATTAATGAAAATAATTAAAAAAAATGAAACTAAAAAACTAAATATTCCTTTATTAAGAGATTTTGATGTGGCTAACCAAAATACTAATTTCTATGTTGCAGTTGAAAATTGTTATAAATGTGCTGCTGAAAAAAATGATAAAAAAATGAAATCATAAAAAACTATGGAAGAAAAGAGGGGTTAAATTTAAATAATGTAAATAAATATGAAATTTAAAATAAAAAGTGATATTCAATGTATAATTCATTTTTAAATTGTGAATTATATTTGTTTATTCAAAGTTTTGCTATGAAAATGAATTATCAAAAGTTAAATCTGGTGATACAAGATAAGACATATAGGTGTAAACATTAGAGGACCAACATATGTAATAATCAAGTACCAATTGGAAAAAACGATATAAAGAGTGATGCTATAACTAAAAAAATAATAGGTGACAATTTATTGTTAATTTATAGTTATTGGTGATTGTAGTAAAGTTAATCCTAAAACAAAATGAAATATTTAATCACTTGAAATATAAAGTTAATTATAATGTAACGAAAGCAAATTTAAATTTTTTATTGAAAACAAAAAATAAAAGGAAAATCTATTGATAATTATTGATTTTCCTTTTATTCTATTATTAGGTGGTGCTTATTTATGAATGTTTATAATGTATCAAATGATTTAATAATTAAAATGGATAATAATGTTATTTATATTGATAATGAATCAAATAATGATAGATATAAATTATATTTATTAGAAGGAAATTCTGAATTATTTTCTATTAATATTAATAGTGAATTACAGAGATTTCAAGAGAATAATAAGCTATTATTTAGTATTGAAGCAAATGATTCTTTGGTTATTAATAATGATTTAAAGATTGTTTTAGGTGGTTGTTACGATGTATTAAGTAATGGTGGTGATATTTTTATTGTGAAAAGGTGATTATTGTGGTTGCTTATAGATATTATTCATTAGGTAAGGTTGTTATTAAATGTAATGATAATTATATTGTTATTAGAACTAGAAGTATTAATAGATTTAATGCTCAAGTTTATAAACTATTTATATTTGATAATTATGATGAATTTTTAAGTTATAAAAATAATATGAATATTAAATATAATATTGATGATTATAAATGGGAAAAAATAGGAAGATTTATTTTTAACAATGCTTGTATTTTAGATAATACTTGTGGTAATGACTTTAAGAATGGCAATAGTTTTTTAATTTTGAATGGTGATTATATTATTTATGTAAGATTTGGTTATGCTTATTTTATTAAGAATAAAATATTTAATGGATAATTTTGCTATGTTCCAAATTAGGGGGATATGCCTCTTCCAATTCAGGGGGGAACTTATAATGACAATAAACAGACTAGGATGAGAATCTTAGCCTATTTTTATGCAAGATTATATTAATATGTTAAGTTCAAATTTACGTTATATTTCAAAAGAAGAAAATGACAAAGGAATAAAATTTTTTGTTGAATCAACAATTAATTCACCAATATGTCCTTATTGTGGTATACCATCAAATAGATGTCATTCTAAATATAAAAAATCATTTGATGATCTACCACTAAACAATAAAAAGTTACAATTGAAATTTATAATAGAAAAATGTTTTGTGATAACGATAAATGTGATCATAAAACATTTAGTGAAACATATGATTTTGTAGATAGGCGAGCTAAGAAAACTAAAAGATTAGTTGATTACATATTAGATATATCTCTTAATATGTCTTCAATATCTGCTCAAAATACATTAAGAAAAAATGGAGTAAAGATTGGTAAAAGTACAATTTGTACTTTTTAAAAAAAAAGATAGTGAAGATGGTAATTTTCCTAATATTACAATGGCTGGTATTGATGATTTTGCTATAAAAAAAACATAAATATGGAACAGTAATGGTTAATCATGACAATAATAATATTATTTCTATGATAAATTCTAGAGATATTGGCGAGGTAAGTTCATGGCTTAAATTATTCCCTAATTTTAAATATGTTTCAAGGAATGGATCTTTAATATATAAATCTGCTATTGAACTTGCAAATCCCAATATCATTCAAATTAGTGATAGATTTCATCTCATAAAAGGATTATCAGAAATATACATTTGAAGATAAAACTTTAAAAACTAGGATGAAAAAAATTAATAAGAAAAATGAGCTTGTTAAAAAAATTAAAGACTTGAAAAATGATGGTCTATCAATATCTGAAATTTCAAGACAAATAGGAATTGATAAACGTACTAGTGAAGGATGATTTTAAATTTACAATTGAAAATACTTCAAGAGATGTTGAATCAAGCTGTACACCATATCATAATACTATTGTAAATGATAATAAAAAAATCAAAAATTAAAGAAATATATAAGCATATTTCTACTTTAGGATATAATGGTAAATATGGAATGATTAAACATTATGTTACTAAAATTAAGCAAGAAGATAAATTGGAATATAATTTGACTATAAAAAGAAAATATATAATAAAATTAATTTACAATAATCTTATTGATATAAAAGATATAAATAGAGAGTTATTGTTAAAATTAGATAAAATTAATCCTAAAATAAAAGTGTTAATTGAAGTTATGAAAGAATTTAAAGGTATATTATTATATACAAGAAAAAGCCTTAATAAATTGGATTAATAAGGCAAGATTATTTAATATAGATTCAATTAATAGTTTTATTAATGGTTTAATGAATGATTATGACGCAGTAATCAATTCATTAAAATATGAATTTAGCAATGGTGTAGTTGAAGCATCTGTAAATAAATTAAAACTTGTGAAAAGAATAATGCATGGTCGCTGTAGTTTTGGATTGTTAAAATCTAAAGTGATACGGCTTGAATATTCACGCTATTTCATCTAGCATTGGAAAGAACTTTTTTTAATTGACAAATGCAGAATTAAGTATTATAAAATAAGGAGATACAGATGCATTAGATAGATTAAGAATGTGTAACGAATTTAATAATAATGATGTACCTATTTTTTTGATTTCACTTAAAGCCGGCGGTACAAGATTAGATTTGGTTGGTGCTGATATAGTTATTCATTTAGATCTTGGGTGGAGTAGTAGTGCTGAAAGTCAGGCTACAGATAGAACTCATCGTACTGTTCAAACTAAAAATGCTGAGTTTATTAAGCTTATTTGTGAAAATTCTATTGAACAACGTGTAGTTGAACTTCAAAATCTAAAGAAAGATATTATTAATAAGCTTATTGCTTTTAATGACGAAAGAATAAATACTATTTCGTTAAAAGATTTTTAATTAATTCTAAATTAAATGAATATGGGGAGAGATTAATGAAAAAAAATAAATTTTTAGTAATTATATTAACATTTATATTTTTTTGTTTTTTTGGTAATTTAAAATTGAACGCTAATTCAGCTCTTAGAGTTTGGAATGGTAATAATAATGGAGTTGTTTGTGCTAATAAGGATGTACCAATTGAAGTATTAAATGAGGATTTAACCTTTAATTTTTATAAAAATGAAGATGAAAGTTTATTTAATTTAAGTGCTAAATATACTTTTCATAATATGGTTGATTATGATGTTAATTGTAATTTATTATTTCCTTATGGTAAATTAGTTAATCAAAATGCTTATACTAATGATACTAAATATCAAATTCTCATTAATGATAAAGAAGTAACATCAAGAAAAAGGTATTCTTATGATCAATATTATATATTTGAGGATTATGAATCATTAAGTAAAATACAGGATGATTATATAAAAAATGATTATTTTGATTCAACATCAAAAATATATAAGTATGAAATAATTAATAAGTCTGATAAAAGGATTGTAATTAAGCTTGATGAGTCTATATTTAGTAATTATTCTTCATCATTTTATATTTTCGAAAATGCAAATATAGAAATTGTTACAAATAAAGAGTTAAATAAAGATAATTTTGAAATAAGAGAAGATACTACAGTTATTGATAATAGTGTTATTGAATATAATTTAATTAGTGAAATTAGCTTCTCAGATTATATTGATTCAATGTATTCTTCATTTAAAGAACGTTATAATGATATTTCTAAAATTGATTTTTATAATGCATGGTATTATCAATTTCTTGATTATAATAAGGTATTAATTAATCTTGAAGTTGGTAATTTAATGTCTTGGTATGAATATGATTTAACTATTGAAAAAAATGCAACAATAACTAATGAAATTATTTCTCCAATGTATCCAGATATAAATCCTGAATATAGTCCAAACATTTATTCGTATAAATATTTACTTTCTCCGGCAAAGGTTTGGAAGAATTTTAAAAACTTAAATATTTATATTAATACAAATATGTATAGTAGAAATATTAGTCTTGATGGTTTTATAAAGACTGAGAATGGATATGAAGCTCATTTTGATACTTTACCTAAATATGAATTGAGTTTTTCATTTTGTGAGTCAGAAAATCCTACTATGAATTATAAAGGAATTGACGTTATATCTTTAATTCTCATTTTGGGACTTATTGCTTTTCTTATTCCCTTTGTGATTTTTATTATTTCGTATTTGTTTGCTAGAAAAAAAGCAACAAATAAAGGATTAAGAATACTTTATTTATTAGTTGGTATTATAACCTCAATAGAGATTGGTGTTATGTTTATATCTTTATTTGCAAATATAGAAGTTAATGGGATTTTAAGTATTTTATTAATTGGAGCATTATTTGTTATTTATCTAATTGAGTATAAGCGTTATAAAACGCCTATTAAAACTAGGATGATTATTTTAATAGTTTATTTAGTGTTTGTGGCAATTCTGTTTATTGGTTCTACTACTTTAATAGAAGCTTTAAATAATATTTCTTTTGTTGGGGCAGTAATAGCTTTAATATTATATATAATGAATATTTATTATTTATTTAATAAAGCTGGTATTGGAGATGTAATTATTTTTAAGAAAGAATATAAAGGATCATATTATCCTGTTGGTTATGTTAATATTGGATATTTGATTTCTTCAGTAGTAATACTTATTATTGAAACAATTGCATTTGGTGTTTTGTATTATAATTTTGAGAATGGATTTATTATTCTTATTTTCGCTATTATTATGTTTGTAAGTTTGTTTATTAATATTATTTTAAATTCTTTATCGCAATTAAAGCCATTTAGTAAATATGAAAAGAATTTAGATTTTAATATGTTAGTTGAAAGTGTTAATAAGATATTAGAAAATAATAAACTTCATCCTGAAACAAGTAATTATTTGAGAATGCTTTTATATCAATATGCAATTACTGTTGATTTAGAGTTAGCTAATAAGCTAAAGAATGAAATATTTGAACCAAATAATAAAACATATAATGTTTTTTATGATTTATTATCTTTAAATTATTTATTAACTAGAGAAGAAATTAATAATAAGATAAAAGAATTAAAGAATAAATATTCTAAAAAGGCTAATATTTTAAAGAATATTGATAAATTTTCTAATTGGATAGATATTTATTATGATGGCAAATTAAAAGGGGCTATTGATGAAATAGCTCCTATAAATACTAAGAGTGAATATAAAAATGCAATAGGCTTGTATTATCAAATTTTTTATTATAGAAATAATAATAATCTTGATAAAGCATCTAAACTAGAAGCTTTATTTAAGGAAAAATATTCTTGTTTAAAGGTAATACTTTTAGATATTGAAGGAAATTTAATTAGAGATGAAGAAAATGGTAAGAATATTTGTCCAATTTGTAATAATGTTTTAAATAAGGAAGATTTATTTTGTTCAAAGTGTGGAAATAAAATTAAATAAATTAGTTAAAGGCCAATGAGAAAACTTATTATTTATTTTTGGTTCTCTAAAATAGAGGAGTTGTAGGGGAGAACGAAACTATAAAATTAATAGGTTGTAATACAATAAAGGCTATTAGAATGGTGATAGGTTCTAATAGCCTTTTTTTAAACTAGAAACTGTATTTTTTTAATTATTATTTATTAGTATTTTTTTTGTATTTTCCTCTAGGTACACCCGTTTGCTTATTTGATTGTTTTTTTCTATTTGCAAGAATAGGATCCTTCATTAATACAAATTGTCATTATATTTTTTACTATTTGTAAAAGTAGAACAATTAATAATTAAAAACAATATTATGGATTTTGAAAAATAAAATAATATAAATAGTAATATTCTGTTAAAATAATTACTCATTACTTTATTATGTAAAATTTTGTTGAAATGAATTTTATATTATGATAAAATTGCAATATAATATTCGACAAGTGGGTTTGATTTGACAAATATTATATCGTTAGGCGGGAGAAAAAATGAAAAAAATATGTTTATTTGTTTATTTTATAATAATGGTTGTTTTATGTATTAGTTTGACTAGTTGTTTTCTTTTTTATGATAGAGGTTATAGATTCGCCTCAGATTTAGTTGATGCATTAGATAATAAGGATGCTAAATATATAAAGGAAAGTTTTCAAAAAAAAGTAAATGTGACAGATGAGGAAGTAAATGCTTTATTTGAGGCCTATGGAGATGAAAAGCATACAAAATTTAGTGTTAATAGTGTACAAAGTACTACAGGTGAACATGGAGTTGTTGATGATTATTATTCTAGTCGATTGACAATTGAAAAAGAAAGTGTTGTATTTGATGTGACGTATTTATGGTATAGAACTGCAAGCGATGGTGATGATGGATTAGAAAGATTGGTATTTAAAACAAAGGAAGATGACAATACCTACAAGTACTTTATTAATGGTTATTCGCTTCTTAGTGAGTATTCAAAAGGATTATTTGTTTTGGGCTATAATTTTAATTTTAATAATTTATGCATAGAAACATCACAAATGTGTGATAATTTTATTAAATATTTAGATGAGTCAAATATAGATGAGCTCAATAACTTGTTTTCAAAAAAATTAGATAATAGTCTTATAGATTTGAATCAAATTTTAGAGTATCATGAACAATATAAAGGATGGAAATATTGGCATAAATATTTATTTTATTTTGTTGATGAAGGTGTAGAATATACATGCTGGAATATGAACATTTATTATGAAACAATAATGATTATTTATTGTCATAGTGAAAATAAGGAAGAGGCTGGAATTCAATATTTGAAATTTGTAAAAGGCTTAATTAGTTCATCAAAATATGAGAAAAATGAAGTAAAAGTTGGATTTAGCATAGATGAAGAAGGCGAAAAAACTTATTTTTCTTAGTTTTGTTTTAATCATTTTATTATTAGTTTATTTTAATGTTAAAATAAAACACCTAAGGATATATATAATGAAAATATTGATTCAATTGTTGAATTAAAGGTCAAAGGTGCTAATTATCTAAATTATGGGACTAGTATTTTTATTAATGACAATTATATAATTTCTAATGCTCATTTAAGTAATTTACAAGAAGAAACTAAGTATTTTATAAGATTTTCTTGTGATATTGATTATTATGAGGTTGAATTAATCGATTATTATTCTGATAATGATTTGCTTATTTTAAAAATAAATGATTTTCATAAAAAAAATTAAATTGTGTAAAGATGATAATGTTGAAATTGGAGATAAAGTATATGCGATAGGTAATTCATTAAACAATGGTATTGGTATTACAGAAGGCATAATAAGTGTTGATAAAGTAAATATAAGATATAATTGGAAAATTCAAACATTTATTCAAGCTGATGTCTTAATTGCAAGTGGTAATAGTGGTGGTGCTCTGCTAAATAGAAAAGGTGAACTGATTGGAATTACTACATTTTCATTAAAGGATGAAAAGGCTAATATTATTTATGGAATGTGCTATGCAATACCTATTTGTGATATTGTAGAGCTTATAGATATGTATATTTAAATTTTTATTGATTTAATAGCATGATGATTGCATTATGCTATTTTTTTATTTATTTTTCTTTTTCCAAACATCGAGCGGTATAAATTGTGGTTTGTCGCATTTAGGACAATACATTCGTGGATAATCAATTTTATTCTAACATTCATCAATTTCATTCCAATATTCAATTAGTTTCTCATATTCCCCATTAACATATTTAATATTAAAATCAGGTAAAGCATAAGTAAAGAAGAATATAGCACGTCTTAATTTTTCCTCTTTTGTTAATAATCTACGTTTAATGTTAAATTCCATTTTATCCATCCTCCTTAGAATAACCTATGAAAAACAAAGGTCAGGAATGATAACCATTGTAGCTCTAAAGTGACAAAGTAATGGATCATATTTATATGATTGAATTAATTTATCTCTCCAATTTAGTTTTGATTTCATCTTTTTGATATCCTCAAATTTATATAATTTAGGTTTATTTGTAATATTTAAAGATGTGTGATTAGTATAAAAACCATAGTATCTTGTAGTATGAACTTTTTCTTCAGGAATGTGAACAATTAGCTTAGCAATAAAATCAAAAACTGATTCAGTAATATATTGTTTAATTTTTTAAATTCATTTTCATAGACGTGTTGTCTAACTTTAGCAGCATCTAATAATCTATGCTGAAGATAAGCTTTTTTTTCTTGAATTGAACATAATATGCTTTAGGCTTTACTTCTATTGGTAGAAAATCAGTTACAAATGAAGTCATAAAATCACCAATACCTTTTTACATTAATTTGAATAAAAGAAAAAAAGGGCATCGCCCTCTAGAAGAATGGCAAAAAGATTAAAAATCATTTTGTCATTCTATTTTTTATTTTATTATCATCTTTATACGTGCCTAATCTTATACTAATTATTGAGTTCTTATAATGAGACGCATAGATAATTGCTTTTTCCAGGTTATCAATAGAGCAATGCCCATATTTATCAACAGCTTTAATTACTACTTTGTAAGTAGGATTAATTCCATAAATTTTAATTTTTTTTGATTCATAACCTATTAGTAAGGATAGCATTGTACTTCCGTGACCATTTTCATCCCATACCTCATCACTATCATCAAAAACATTATACTTATCAATAATGTTTTCTTCATTAAAGCCATCGCAATATCCAGAATCAATTAAACATACAGTTTGTCCACTAAAGCCCTCACCAGTAATATTCAAGAAAGAAAAATACCATGGATAATTTCTATTTTTAGATATTAAACAAGAACTTAAAAAAACAAAAATAATAATATTAATAGTGGTAATAACAATTTTTAATATTCTTTTCATTTATTTAATTCAAAAATATGTAAATTTGTTGCTAGAAAAACAACGAACAAAATCAAAAGAATAACTAATACAAAAGAAATAACATTTAAAACAAAACCATATGATTTTGATTTATGCTTTGATAAAAAAATATCATCAATAATATCGTTTGATTTATTATCAATCATAATATTATATTTTTTTATTTCATTTTTTTTAAAAAAATCTCCCGTTGATGCTATTAAATTAATAAACCCAAAAATTGAATTTTTTATTACATATTTAATAACACTTTTTTCTTCATATGTAGTTATTTTTATTATAGATGGTTCGTCAACTGTCAAGATTGCAGGTCTATTATCGAATTTTTCAGTTATCTTTTTACCATTTTGAATATATTCGACTTTAGAAAAAACATTTAAATTTAAATCTAATTTTTTCATTATTATTCACCTTCAATTTTTATAGCAAAATTTTACCATATATCTTAGTTTTTTTCAATTTCTTTTACATATCTATATGCAAATTGCACGAAAGCTTATGGTATCATATCATCAATGGTGGCCTCTTTTTTTACTTTGCCTATTCCATTATACTGCTTGTGACATTTACATAAATATCATAATAAGCAAGAAAGATATAAAAAAGAACAAAATAAAATTGTTCAATAAATAAAAAATGTAACTATGGAGTAAGGGGGATTCTCTCCTTAAAAGTTACATTTTTTCATTTATTAATAGTATTAATCTAGATCAAAAGGAGGTGTGAACGTTATAGATTTAAAAAATTCTATTTTTCCACACCTCCTTTTTAGCATTTATTGAGTGGTTAATACATTATTTATTTTAATGTAATTTAACGTATCTTTATATAAAGTGGTTTTTTATTTGATATATATTTTTAAAAAAACTAATAAATTTGTTATAAAAACATTTTTAACAGCGTAATTAACTTTTACAACTAAAGGACTATAAAAAGTGTTAGTTGACAATAACTTTTATATTGACAGTAATATAATGGAGTGATAAAATATTCCTGGTATTAGTGCACACTAACTTTTTATTTTAAATTATTAGTTAGTTTCTACTAACTAAGGAGGTATATATGCTACTAAAATTAAAGAATATTGGTAAAATTTATAACTCTAATGATATTTTAACAATTGGTATAAGAAATGTTAATCTTGAATTTGATTTTAATGAATTTGTGACAATTGAAGGTGAATCAGGTTCTGGTAAATCTACTTTGTTAAATGTAATCGCGGCTAACGATTCATATGAAGAAGGCGTATTATATTTTAATGGAGAAGAAACATCTCATTATTCAAATTCAGATTGGGAAAAATATCGTGAAAATAATATTGCGATGATATTCCAAGATTTTAATATTATTGAGAATTTGACTGTTGTTGAAAATGTTGAGTTGGCTTTATTAAGAATAGAAAGTAGTAAAGAAAGAAGAAAAATTGCTGATGATTTGATTAATCGTGTTGGTCTTACTAAGCAAAGAAATCAAAAGACATCAAAGCTATCTGGTGGTGAAAAGCAAAGATGTGTTATTGCTCGTGCCCTTGCGAAGGATTCCCCAATTATTTTAGCTGATGAACCAACTGGTAATTTGGATGTCAAGGCATCAAAGGAAATTGCAGCATTATTAAAAGAAGTTTCAAAGGATAAGCTTGTTATTGTTGTAACTCATAATCCTGAATTCTTCACTATGTATTCAACACGAAGAATTACTATTTTAGATGGTGGTGTTAAATCCGATAATGCAATTGAACAACCTCAAAAAAAGGATATTAAAATAAATAATATTCATATTAGTCGTAAACAAAACATTAAAAATACTTTTAAAATTGGTTTTTTAAATTATAAGTCTAGACCTAAATTTACAACAATGATGAGTTTAGCTTTATGTTGTATTTCAGTGGCATTATTTTCAATTTTAGCTTTATTTAATCAATATTTGATTTCTCCATTACAAAAGAATCTTGATGATGTTGGTGTTGAAGGTAAAGTTATTATTTCTAATACAAATGATTATATTGATGAATCGGTTTTAGATAAGATTTGTTATGATACTAATGCTGGATATTTTATGTATGAAAGAGATATGTCAGAATTTAGTATTTATATTCCTAAGCGAAATAGTATGTATAAGAGTTATGATGTTTATTGTATATATGATCCATATCATTATAAGGTTAAGAGTAAGAGTGGTATTTTAGTTATACCACAAGCTTATAAATCTGATAGTGATGAGATTATTAATTCAATAATCGGTTCTAATTGCGGAATAACTAGTATTAGTGTAGAAACATCTAATGATGAAACAGAATTAAAACTATATTTATCACATGATAGTATGGAAAATAATGGAAATAAGATCAAGGCTATTAATTCAGCTATGAAAATAGGTAATAATGAATCTACTGTTTATTATTTTGATGTAAATAAAGATTTAAATAGTGGAGAGGTTAATCTTGTTAATTCAAGTTTTTACAATGTGAAAAATCAAAAAATTGTTTTTGATATCGCTCCAACTAAAATATTTACAGCCAAAGATGATACATTAACTGATAAGTTTGTTTCAGGTATTGTTGTTGAAATGAATGAGGATGATTACAATTCCATTTTTAATACTAATAGTCAAACTAAGCAATCTGTAATTTATTTTGAAAATGATTCTATAGCTTTATCAGCAATAGCTAATCTTCCTGATGGTTATATTGGTATGCTATCTAATAGTTTAGTTTATGTTCAAAATGTTGGTAATGTTTATGCTATGAATTTGTTATGGTATAGTTCTATTATTTTACTTAGTATTTTACTAGCGGCTATTTTGTTTATTATCTTTATGAGAAGTATTAATGTTTTCTTAGCTGATTTTTCAATTTATAAAACTTTAGGTATTTCATCTTTTGTTTCAGCTAATTCATTATATATTCAAATGTTTTTAATTTTCATTCCAACTATTGTGTTACTTCCAATCATTTCTTTGGTTGCTTGTAATATTAAGGCATTAGCCTTACCATTTATAAGTATTGGTAATTATTTATTTATTGAAGCATTACTTCTTATAATAGTTATGTTTGTTGCTTTTGGCTTTAATAGAAATTTAACAACAAGTAAGATATCTGATATATTAAGGAGGGGTTCAAAATGATTGAGGTTAACCATTTATCAAAAACTTTTGGCTCCAAATTTACAAGAAAAAATTGTGTTTTAAATGATGTATCGTTTACATTACCAGATAAAGGACTTATTGCAATATTTGGTAAATCTGGTAGTGGTAAAACAACATTACTTAATATAATTGGTGGTCTTGATATTCAGAACAAAGGTTATATTTGTATTGATAATGAAAAAATAACTGGTAAAAATAGAGATAGAGTAAGAGATAAAAAAATTGGTTTTATTTTCCAAAATTATTATCTTGAAAAGGGATATAGTGTATCTGAAATATTATATAATGCAATGAAGATTGCAGGATTTACTGATGATAAAGAAATTAAAAGAAGAACTAGTGAGGTTTTAGAGCTAGTCGATTTAAAGAAGTATGAACATAAAAGTGCTGATGCTTTATCTGGTGGACAAAAACAAAGAGTTGCGATAGCACGCGCTTTAATTAAAGGAACTAATATTATTTTAGCTGATGAGCCTACTGGTAATTTGGATGTTGAAAATACTATTCATGTTATGAATATATTGAAAAAAATTTCTGAGACAAGATTAGTTGTTTTAGTTACTCACGAGACATCTCTAATTAATAAATATGCTGATAGTCATATTGAGCTTATTGATGGTGTTTTACAAACAAATACAACAGTTCTAGATTCAAATGGCTATGTATTTAATGATGATGATAATCATGATGTTGAAATTTTTAGTCAAAGTGAATCAAAGAATACAGGAAAATTATTTAATTTAAAAACAATATTTAAATTCTTACGTATTAATAATGAAAAGAAGGGAAATATTTTTAAAAAGCTTTTCCTTGTATTAATGGCTATTATTTCTTGTGTATTTGCATTCTCATTAAATGAGAGTATAAATAATGTTCAAACTCATAAAAAATTAAATGAAAATTCAGTTTATACTAATTTGAATACCTATTCTGAGTTATCAATGATAAATAGAGATTATTATGAAAATATTGATTTCTTTGAGATCAATCAACGTAGTGGTAATTTCTCATATAATAATATTTCTTCAATAGCGTCTCTTAAAGAGTTATATACTCCTAAAGCTATTGAAAAAAATACTAGTTTAAATATTTTATATGGAAATATGCCTAGTAATGGTCAGGTATTAATTTCTAAGATGCTTGCTGATAACATAAAGCATGATTTAAGAATTAATGAACTTGAAAATGATGAAGCATTACTTTTAATGAAATTTGATAACGATTATAGTATATCAGGTATTGTTGATGGTGATGAAAATCAAGTATGGTTTACTAAAATTGATTTTGTTAATTTCTTAGGAATTTATAATAATTTAAAATTTATTGATAATAATCATTTATTTTTTAACGGAAGTTATTCTAATATGACTTATTCAGCTACTATTAAATTATATGATGGTAATAAAGAATTAAATGATAATCAAATAGTTATAGATATAAGTAGAAATTCATTATATAAAATGATGAGTAATACGTCTGAGGCTGATTATATTTCAGAAATGGCAAATAAGAAGCTTGTTAATCAATCAACTGCCATTTATATTGAAAATAGTGAAATGTATGTTAAGAGCTTTAATATCACAAGAGAAGTTATGGATACTGATATTACAATTAATGTTACAAGTAATGCCTTAGATAATATATTTGTTTATCTAACACCAAATATTGATATTTTAGGTAATGATACTACAACAAGTTATTATTTTGAAATATCGACTAATGGTGGAGTACAGCTTGATAATCTTAATGATAGATTAAATACAAGAGGTATTAAAGGTGTAGATATTAATTCTATATATGAAAATATGGACGAGTTAGCTAGAACTGAAAAAATGCAAATAGTTTATATTTTAATTATTGCGATTGTATTAACATTATGTATTTATTATTTTATTGAAATGTCAGAAAGTTTGAAGAATAGTAAGGAATATGGAATATATCGTGCAATTGGTGTTAATAAATCTAATTTGTTATTTAAAGAAATGATTAGAGTTCTTTATAAAAACATAATTGTATACTTTGTTGGTATTTTGGTCGCAACAATTCTATTTGCAAGCTATTATAGTATAAGTAATTTAAGCTTTGGTTTATTTATAGGAATTAGTACATTGGTATTTGTTAGTGGAGCTGTTTTAATGTTAATTGTTTCATTATTACCATATTTATTCGTTATAACTAAAACACCAAGTGAAATTATTTCAAGATATGATATTTAAAACAATTTAAATAAAAAGGAGAAGATTTAAAATGAAAAAAAGAAAAATATTAGTTGGTTTATTATTTGTAACATCTGCATTCGCACTTGCAAGTTGTAATTCTAATTCAACACCTACAAATTCAAATAATTCTGGAGTTACAACACCAAGTGTACCTAGTACAAATAGAACTAGTAAACAGCCAGATAATAATGATGATAACGCAAAAGAAAAATATGTTACATTCAAAGTAAAAGAAAATGGTGAATGGAAGAATTTAACTTCACCAGCTTTAATTACTAATGGTAAAGTTACAATCCCAGAAGCACCCAAGGTAGATTATTATACTTTCCGTGGTTGGTTTTTAGATGAAGGTTTTAAAGATGAATTTAAAAATAAGGATCTTGATAAGAGTATAACTGTTTATGCTTATTATATTGCAGATGAGGTAAACATTGTTATTAATGGTGAATCTCATGGTACAAGAGATTTGGCTGATGTTATTAATGGTACATATGATCCAGGTAAGGATTTAACATTTGATGGATGGTATACAAACCCTGAATGTACTGTTAAATTTAATGCTGGGGACCCCGCAAAAACATTATATGCTCAAAGTGTTGCGACTATAACATTTAATAATGGTTATGAAGATGTTTATGTTGCAAAGATTAAGCCAAATACTGTACTTGATAATCCAACAACTACTAAGGCAACTAATGCTGATGGTGAAGTTATAAAGGATGATAAAGATAATGAATTAACAATTGAACAAAATAATATTGTTAAAACATATATGTCAAGTGAAGATATTTTCTATGTTGATGAAAATGGTGATGAAATTGATTTCTCACAAGCTCTTTCTAAAAATACAACTATTAAAGTATTATGGAAATCTCCATTCTTTAAATATAAAAAGTTAAATGATGCTAGTGATGATTTATTCTGTTCAGGATATCATTATGGTGATTTAGGTGAAGCTATCGACTATGATAAAGTTGATATTAATTCAGTTCCTGTCATTTCAATTCCGTCAAAAATCACTGTTAGAGATGATGATGGTAATAAGTCTATAAAGAATGTTAAAGCTGCATTCTTCCAAGAAACATCAACTTTCAATAGTACAAGTTTAAAGAAAGTTATTGTTCAAGAAGGAATAGGAACAATAAGAGGATTCTCATCTTATAGTGGTATTTCAGCAATTGAATCAGTTGACTTACCTTCTTCTTTAAGAATAATTCAAAATTGTTTTAATAATATAAATGGTTTAACACAAAATACAGTAAAAATCCCTGATGGTGTTGAAGGAATTTATGATTCATTTTGGTCTAAATCAAATGGTTCATATACTAGTACAATATTCTATTCTGGAACATATTATGATTTTGATATTAATATTCCAGATAGTGTAAAGAGCTTATCAATCGTTCCAATGAATTTTAAATTTAGCAATAATTCATCATTTGTAAATGATGGTGATATGATTTATCAAAATACTGAAAAGGGTAAAGTATTAGTTCAATATAATAATATTAGTGATGGTGTAATTACAATTCCAGAAGGAATAAATGGTATTCAAGTTGGTGCTTATATTAATAGAACTGATTTAAAAATGTTAATATTACCAAAATCATTTAGTTTTATTAATTATAATTTAGATTATAATGATTATAAATATTGTTATCCACTTGATTGTTCACAATATTCTTGTAATGAATGTTATTTATACACTAAAGAATTAAGTGACAATGATTTTGCATATAATGCAAGAATGATAATCTCTACTCTTGAAAGTATGGATTATGTTGTTTTCCAAAGCGAAAAAATTAGCGATGAAGTTTATAGTACAATTGGTGCTAATTTAACAGGTTGGGCAACAAGCAATGGTGCATTTACGTACGCAGATAATGAACTATATAAAGATGTAAAAGTAGTTAATGTTGTTGAAACTTCAACGCCAACTGTAATTGTTAATTTTATAAATTCATATACTGGTGATACTTATTCAATAACAATTAATAGAGAAAATAATAATGCCATTACATTAGATGAAATTCTTCAACAAATTGATAATGCTGAATTAACTAATTATTTGAATTTGAAAAATTCTGATCATTTAAATGTTATTTCAATAAAGCAATTTGGCAAAGACTATGATTTAACTCAAAATATTCTTACAAATAAGTATTTATATATTACTTGCGAAATAGCAAATTATACAGGATTTGAATATGAAGAGAAAAATAATGAAATAACAATTACAAAGTTTGATGAAAATTCAGCTTATGATTTAGGAGGTAATACTTATGGTGTTATTATTCCTGATGAAATTATTGGTAAAAAGGTTACAAAGATTGCAGATAATGCATTTGAGAATGAATTACAGATTCAAGTTATTAAATTAAGTTCTAATATTACATCAATTGGTGCAAATGCATTTAAGAATTGTGCAAGTTTAACTAAAGTTGACTTTAATGGTGCTAAAGTTGAAAGTATTGGTGCAAGTGCATTCCAAAATACATCTTTAACTTCTTTAAGTTTCAGTATTAAGAATTTAAAATCTGTTGGTGCTTATGCTTTCAGCATTAATGGATTTATGGAATTTATTCCTGTTGATGGCGAAGAAACTAGAAATGTTACTAATGTTTCAAATAACGAATTCTATTTTGGTGCTGAAAATTTAGTTAATGCAACAGGTACTGCATATTACACTGCCTATGTAACACTTTACCAACGTGTTAACGCTGTTACTTTAGAAAGTGGTAGTGTTGCTTATAATACAAAGCTTTATGCTTATGCCATTGCTGGAAATTCAAATGCTGGTCAACCAGTTAAATTTGGTGAATTTGAAGGTAATGAAATTGTTGAAATAATGGAAGGTGCTGTTTCATATCTTACAAGTGATGTAAAGGTTTATTTCTATTCGGTTTCAAAAATTCATACAAATGCATTTACTAATTGTGAATTTAAGTCAAGAGGTATATACTATTATCCTGACGGAATGAATGCAGCCGGTTCTATATCTACAGTTGAAGATTTAGTTAATGCTATACCTACTGTATTTGAAGATGGTTGGACTGATAATTATGAAACTATAAAAGGCTTAAAGGTTAGAGTTGCAAGTAATTAAAAAGAAAGGAGTTTTTTCAAATGAAAAAAAATTCTTTTAAATTAATGATGTCATTATTTATATGTGGATTGGGCATATTTGCCCTTTCTTCATGTAAAACATCTTTTTCTGATCCTATTGATGTTATAAAAAATCAGTATGGAGATACTGAATTTAAAATATCATTTAGTTCAGAAGGATTAACAGAATCTCTTAGCGATGTTATTTATACTGCTAATAATATTCCAAAACTTCCTACACCAAATAAGGTTGGATATCGTTTTGCTGGTTGGTATTTTGATGAAGCTTATACAAAGCCATATGAAACAGATTATTTATATACAAAAATGTGTAATGTGACTTTATATGCTAAATGGGAAGAAGAGGAATTCATTAATAATGGTATCTACGAAATAGAATATGCTGCAAAAATTTTAGATGATACTATTGTTAAGGGATCATTAGCTGATCAATATGGTTATTTGAGATTTCCTGATGATATCATAAGTGATGAAACATATATTGAAAAAAATGATAATGGTGTATTTTTAAGAATCCAATATGATATGAGATATCATTGTCCAACTATTGATGATAATGGTAATATGGGTATTTTAACATATACTGTAAGTGATCCTGAAAATAGAGTATCTGATACAGAAAGTATTATTGATAGAACAGGTACAATTCAAACAATTTATTATAATTTAAAGGGATTGAATATTTCAGATCCAATTAAATTAAATGTTGAATTTGTCAACTGGAATGCTAATCTTTCAAATGAAGATGATAGATTAAAAACCAAGGTTGGATATACAGTTGAATTTAATATTACAAGATTTATTGGATATACAACATCTTATGTTGATGCAAATGACAAATTAGAAGATGGATATTATTTAGTTAAAACACATTATAGTGGTTTAAATAAAGCTGCAACAATGCTAGATGTTTTCAATCCAGTATATTCATATTTGATTGCTAAAGATGGCCATTATAAGCTAGTAAAACAAATGAATGCATATAATTCCGATATAATTGGAAATTTAAAAGATCAAGATTATATTCATGTAAAAACCGGTTATGCAAGAGATATATGTTATTATACTTTTAATAATAAAATTGTTGCAACAGATGAAATGGTTGATGAAGATAACTATTCATTAACTGATTGGTGCAGTTTCTTTAAAGCTGATAAATTTGGTGATTTAACATATGAATTCCATGCAGACACTGGTAAATATTATTATGTATTTGATTTAGGTGATACTGCTGATGTTGATTTATTACTTGTTGGTGCATCTACAGGTGCGATGACTGAGATGTTCAATATGGGACCTACATATAAAAGATTAGTTATTGATTATAGTTCTATGGTTAAATTATCTGAGATCGATTATAAGGAACTTGAGGGACCTTCAACATCAACATTTGACACTGAAGCGTTCTATTTTTCAACAGATGTATCAAGTTTAACAGGAAATACAATTTATAATGCTGAAATGAATTATGATTTTGCTAATAGATTAATAAATACATTTTATTCATCAATTAGTGGAGAAGATGTTAATAAACTTCATAGTACAAGAATGGTAATTAAACCTACTGATTCAACTAATTTAAAATCAATTGTAGATAGTAAAGGTGAAGTATTTACCTTTATGGCTACATATGATTGTTATGATTATGATGAAAAAATAGGTTATCCTTTATATGGTGATTATTTAGAGTGGCAAACTTTCTCTTCATTTTCTCAAAGAATGTATAAACGTTTAGAGATGGGGTATGAAACAGAAGAAAAAGAAAAAATAAATATATATGATTTATTTAGAAGTAAGATATATCCTAATCTTGATGAAGGTAATTTAAAATATAAAGCTTATGGTTTAAAGAATAATGGTGAAGTTGATTATTCAAAAGAAATTGATTTCACTATAAGTAATAATGTATTTACTTTTAATAATGATTTTGCTGTATATCTTGAAGGCACAATCAATAATGAGGTAAAAAAAGGAACAATTGTTATAAGAAAACAAGAAGATCCTACTATTACTGTAATTGATGAATATGAACATGATGAAGATAATATTGAAACAATTAATTGGACTTACGATGAAGAACGTGATGTATATGTAAGTAGTAAAGCATACTTTAAAGAGGATATAGTTCATATTCCTACAATTAATTATATTTCATATGGTATTGAATATTCTTCTCATAATGCATATAATTCTGATAATGAAGTTTATCATATGAATCAAGAAGATTTTGGTATTTATTCATTAGTAAATGGTATTTATACAAAGTTTAGTTATAATTATGAGAATTGGAATCCATCAACATTTGAAATGGCTAATGATACAATGTATGTTGTATATCGTTTAGTTGATAGATATGGTTATGTTAAATATTTATCATTTGAATATAAAGGCGAAGAAAAAGGTAAATATAGTGTGTATTGTAATGAAAAAGAGGTTGTTTCAGGTAAATTGTATTATTATTATGATGGCACAAGACAAAAGTTAAATTTAAAGGATACTGATGCATTAGAATTAACTGACGTTGATGATATTTATAATAAAACATATACTTTAAAAGTAACAAATGATCTATTTAATTTAAGTAGTCTTTCATATGTTGTTTATGCCAAAAATGATACATATAAAGGTAATAATAAAGAAGAATTAAAGAACATACTTAAAAATGAAAAATACGCAATTGTTGATTTTATGTATGTATTTAATGATGATGTTTATACTAAATCATATGTATATGGCATTAAAATTAATGGTAAGAAATTCAGTGATTACAAAATTTTTGATAATGATACTGTATGGTTTACAAATAATAGTTATAAGCTTGAAAATTCTATTGCCATGGATAATGATGGAATAAATTTTGCAAATTCTTCTATAGATATTCAAAAATATGTTGGAACAACTTTAAGAAAAGCTGATTTATCAGAGGTTAAGAATGATTCTAATAATTATACATTCTTAAAGAGTGGTGAATATAGAATAGTATATAAGTTTAGTTTTTATAATGACGAAAATGAAGAAATAATTTTCAAAAATTATAATATTGGCTCAACATATAGTGTTAGCTATAGATATATTACCGTATCAAAAGACATTACTGTTTATGATATTAATTTTGATATAAAAGTTACATATGTAACAGATTCTAATCACCATTTTAAAGATGATATTGCTGGTGTAGTTACTAATGGTGATGGAAGTCAGTCTTATACAGTAAGCTTTAATCAAACTCAAGATTGTTTTGCAATTGGAAGTACTTTGTTTAAAGACTTTGAATCTCATTTATATAAATGGGCTTACAAAACAAAGAGTGGTAAATTAGAAGAGTATATTTCTCCTGATGGTGCATTAAAGAATTTAGGTGCTAAGAGAAATACAACTAATCCTGTATTGTATGCGGTATGGGATGAGGGTGTTGTCGTAAGAGCTGAATATGAATATAATGGTGAAACTAAAGTAATCAATGAAAAGAGATACTATAAAAACACTAATAGATCATATTATTTATCTTTAGCTGATTTTAATTTTAAAGTTCCAAAAGGATATGAACATGTTGGTTGGGAATGCGATAAGCCAATTTTCTATACAACAAATAGTAATAGTGAAAAAATATATTCATATACAACAGACTCATTATTTGATGTAGTATTTGAAATTACTGAAGATTGTGTTATTAGACCAATATTAAAAGGTCCATTAACAATAAGATATCAAACATATAGCAATGGTGAATATAATGATATAAAATTTCCCAATACAACAATTACTGAAGGTAAAACATTAAAAGATACACTTAACAAAACATTATTAAATTCATTGCATAATACTTATGAAACAGCTGAGTTTAAATATTGGGCAATTAAGTTAAATGGGACATTAATAAAAATTGATGATATTGATAATGAAAGTATTGTTAAGGATTATGTTGAGAACGGTTATGTAACAATTGTTGCAGTATATGAGGAGTGATTAAAGTGAGAAAAAAAAGTATATTATTTGTAATCATTTCTTTATTTATGATTGTTATATTCTCAAATATAAAATCTAAAGCTGATACTACTCTTGAACAAGAAACTATATACACTACATCATATGAAATTGGTGGTACTAATTCAATTGGTATAGGTATGATTGGTAAATATTTTGATTCTAATGTTGAGGTTTCAAATATTAATGATATTTACTTAGTATCTATTACTTTACTTGATAATAATGCTTTAACTAATTTAAAGATTATACCAGACTCTATTTATAATGGTACTATATCCGCAAATTGCGGTATAGTATCTACTATAAGTGGTAAAAAGACTAGTTATACTGTAAGTTTAAGTTATGAGGATTTGATTTCTAATATTCATATAAGTGGTCTTGTTGATGCTATGAATATGGAAGTATCATTTACTATTAAGGTTAATTTAGATAATGTAGTTAAAACTGATAAGGTATTGGATGATATAGAATATCCTGCTAAATTCATTCCAACAATTGAAGTTGAAAGTATGGGAGATATTAATTCAAGTCAAAATGCAATTTGTAAAATTCCAAGTGCTAAGGCTTATTTTGAAAATGAAGAATTGGATGTCGAAATATCTGTTTTAAATCCTATGGGAGGTATAGTTGATATTTCAAATAATCAATTCGTCTTAGAGGACTTAGGTAATTATCAGATAAATTATAAAGCTTCAACTGATAAATATAAGACAAGTTTAGGTAATGATTCTTTTATTACAAAAACAATAAATGTTATTTCTTCAAGTATTGAATCAAGTATTGTTAAAGTTAATGATATTAATAATATTTTACCATTTGGATGTATTGTTTCATCTCAAAGAATTACTTCAGGTTTAGAATATGATCGTATAAGTAAGTTATTAGAAAATATTACTGAGAATTATGAAATTACAAATGTAAAAATCATGGATAGTGATGCTCAAGAATTATCATTAGATAACACTATTGAAATTTATATTGAAGCTAATCCTGAATTTAATCGTAATGAGATAGTTATATATCATGTTGAGGATGATAATATGACTAAACTTGAGGCTAGAGGATATGGTAGATATGTTCTTACAACTACTTCATTAACAGGAAGCTTTGTTGTATGTGTAGAGGGTATTGCTTTTCACATGCCAATGTGGGGATATATTTTTATTGCGGTTTGTACGTTAGTATTGATTGCTTTAATTGTAATTTTAACTTTAATTTTAATTAAAAGAAAAAGAAAACTTAATGAAGAATTAAATTAAAAGGATTCGCTATTTGGCGAATCTTTTAATTTTTTGTTTATTAGGAAATTGTAATCTTTGTTTAAAATGTATGACATAACCACAAAAATCCTAGACAAGGTATAATTTTTTGGCCTAGGATAAAAATATTTAGTAATATGATATAGCATATAAATTTGATATTTTTTTTAATATCATTTATTACTTTTTGTATTTGTTTTTCTTTTTCCAAACATCAAGTGGTACAAATTGTGGTTTGCCGGATTTAGGACAATACATTCGTGGACAATCAATTTTATTCAAACATTCATCAATTTCATTCCAATCTTTAATTAGTTCCTCATATTCCCCATTAACATATTCAATATTAAAATCAGGTAAAGCATAAGCAAAGAAGAATATAGCACGTCTTAATTTTTCCTTTTTTGTTAAAAATCTACGTTTAATGTTAAATTCAATTTTATCTATCCTCCTTAGGATAACCTTTGAAAAACAAAGGTCAGGAATGATAATCATTGTAGCTCCACAATGACAAAGTAATGGATCGTATTTATATGATTGAATTAATTTATCTCTCCAATTTGGTTTTGATTTCATCTTTTTGATATCCTCAAATTTATATAATTTAGGTTGATTTGTAATATTTAAAGATGTGTGATTAGCATAAAAACCATAGTGTCTTGTAGTATGAACTTTTTCTTCAGGAATGTGATCTATTAGCTTAGCGATAAAATCAAAAACTGATTCAGTAATATATTGTTTAATTTGCTATATTCATTTTCATAGACGTGTTGTCTAACTTTAGCAGCATCTAATAATCTATGCTGAAGATAAGATTTTTTAGCATGAATATAATATGCTTTAGGCTTTATTTCTATTGGTAGAAAATCAGTCACAATTGAAGTCATAAAATCACCAATACCATTTTTACATTAATTTAAATAAAAGAAAAAGAGGGCATCGCCATCTAGAAGAATGAAAAAAAGATTAAAAATTTTTTGTCATTATATTTTTAGCATAATTTGTCATAAACATTAGCATTTTTTGATATTTTGAATTGTTTTGTTTAAAAGTATAATAAATATGGAAAATGAAAAAAGCGTTTTCTATTAAGGAGGTATTATATGGAAGGGAATGTTCAAAATAGAGCTAAGCAATGGCAAATTATATTATTTCCATTTAATAATGCAGCTACAAATGTTTATTTAACTTTAATGTCATTTGTTTCATACTATGCTGGTTATTATTTATCTGGAAATTTTTTAATTGGTTTTGCTAGTGCAGCAGTTAGCGCAGCTGTTACTGTCACTATTTCAACAATCGTTACAGCAATGCGTATTTTTGATGGTATTACTGATCCAATTTGTGGTGCAATAATGGATAAGACTAATACTGTTTTTGGTAAGTTTAGAGTTTTTATGGTTATAGGTAATTTATTACTTGCAATATCATGTATTTTAATGTTTTTTGTTATTAGACCAATTCAATCATCAGTGTTTAGGTGGATAGCATTTATTTTTACATATGTTATTTATGTAATAGGCTATACTTGCCAATGTGCCTGTACAAAGGCAGGACAAACTTGCTTAACCTCTGATGCTAAGCAAAGAAGCCAATTTGTTATTTGGAATATGGTTGGAATGATTATGTCTATTGTAATTATTAATTTATTGGGAAATGGATTATTACCGATCTTATTAAAAAGTAATGAAGGTACATTAGGTGTTTTATACAATCCTAAATTTTATGATATTTTAGTTCCAATTTCGATTGTTCTATCAGCTATTTATACTTTACTTGCTGTTTTAGCAATTTGGGAAAAAGATAAACCACAATATTGGGGAATAGATGTTAATCAGGGTAAAACAAAATTTAAAGATTATGTTAAGGTTGTTAAGGATAATAAGCCTATTAGATGGTTAGTTGTATCATCAGGCTGTAATAAGCTTGCCTCAACAATTGCTACATCAAATGTTGTAGCAGCTTTAATCTATCATATAATGATGGGAAATTATAATGGATTATATATTCCTTTGTATGCGTTAAGCTTTATATTTATGGGTGTGTTTTTCTTGCTTGGATCAAAGACAGCAGCCAAGAAAGGTCAGAAAAGAGCTATTGTTCAATATACCTTAATAGCATTTATATTTTACTTAGGATTAACAATAATGCTATTAATTTGGGACCCTAATAATAGTAATACTCATCTATCTTTACTTTCTGGTGGCTCTATTGCAATTAATGCATTTACTATTGTTTGGATTGTTTTATATGGATGTGGATATGGTGCTTATAATTGCTGTAGCGAAATGTGTATTCCTATGGTTGCTGATTGTTCAGATTATGAAACCTATCGTTCTGGTCAATATGTACCAGGTATTTTAGGTACTATATTTTCATTAATTGATAAGGTAGTATCTTCACTATCAACAACATTATTATCACTATTCACTGTTTTATTAATCCCTGGTTTAAATGGAGCTCAACCAACTCCTAATATGGATTTAACAGCAATTATTGAATCTAATTATCAAGGTATTAGAATTTCAGCTTTAATTTGCTTTTGCTTCTTACCTATGATTTCTTGGTTAATTACGCTATTTTGTATGAAGAAGTATTCATTATCTGGTGAAAAGCTAAGAGAAGTTCAGGCTGTAAATTCTGTAAGAAAGGCTGCAATTTTTTTAGGAATGCCAAAGGAAGAGGCAATGGAAACTTGGAAGACAATTGATCAGGTTCCTAAAAAATATATTCCAGAGGCTATAAATATTACTCAAAATAAGCTTTTTGATAAAATTGATTTAGCTTATGAGCATATTTGGGAGAAGGAAAAATGTGTTAATGAGGAAGCAATCAATGCAATTGAAATTCCTCAAAAATATTTAGATAATGGAGAAAATAAAATATGAAGATGACTTTTAGATGGTATGGCTATGATGATAAAAATACTTTAAATTATATTAGACAAATTCCTGGAATGTCAGGTGTTGTTACAGCATTATATACTGTAGCAGTTGGAGAGGCTTGGCCAGAGGATGAAATAGTTAAATTAAAAAATTACATTAACTCATATGGTTTAAGTATGGAGGTAATTGAATCAGTACCAGTTAGTGAAGACATTAAGCTAAGAACAGGTGATTATCGTAGACATATAGAAAATTTTAAGGAAAATATTAGAATGCTAGGTCGTAATGGCATCAAATGTATTTGTTATAATTTTATGCCAATATTTGATTGGACAAGAAGTCAGCTTGATCATGAGCTTAAGGATGGCTCAAAGGCTTTAGTCTATTATGAGGAAGATGTAAATAAGATGGATCCTACTAAGTTGAGCTTACCAGGCTGGGATTCATCATATAAACCTAGTGAGGTTAAAGAGTTAATTGAGGCTTATAAAAAGCTTGGTGAAGAGGGACTATGGAATAATTTAAAGCTATTTTTAGAAGAAATTATTCCTGTTGCAGAAGAAAGTGATGTTTTAATGGCTATTCACCCTGATGACCCTGCTTGGTCTATATTTGGGATTCCTAGAATTATTACCTGCGAAAAAAACCTTGACAGATTTTTATCACTTGTTGATAATCACTATAATGGATTGACATTTTGTACAGGCTCATTAGGCTCAACTAAGGACAATGATATTGTTAAAATGATTAAAAAATATGCTTTAATGGATAGAATTCATTTTGCTCATTTAAGAAATGTTTTACAAGTTGGTCCACATTCTTTTGAGGAATCAGCTCATTATTCGTATTGTGGTTCACTTGATATGGTAGAGATTACAAAGGCTTTACATGATGTAGGATATGATAAGTATATAAGACCTGATCATGGAAGAATGATTTGGGATGAAAATGCGAAGCCAGGATATGGACTATATGATAGAGCTCTTGGCGCTATGTATATAAATGGAATTTGGGAAACATTAGATAAAACCACTAGAAAGAAGGACTAAATATATGAAATTACCTTTTGAAATTAATTTAAAAAATAAAGTTGTTGTTATAACAGGTGCAGGTGGTGTAATTTGTTCTCACCTTGCAAAGGCAGTAGCTTCATGTGGTGCTAAGGTTGCACTTTTAGATTTAAATGAAGCTGCAGCAGAGAAAGAGGCTTTGCTTATTAGAGCTGAAGGTGGAATTGCTAAAGGCTTTGAGGCAAATGTTTTAAATAAGGAATCACTAGAAAGATGCCATGAAGATGTCTTAAAGGAATTTGGTAAATGTGATATTTTAATTAATGGTGCAGGTGGAAATAATCCACGTGCAACTACAGATAATGAATATGCTGAATTAGATGATTCAATTAAGGAAATGAAGACATTCTTTGATTTAGATCAATCTGGTGTAGAATTTGTATTTAATTTGAATTTTATTGGAACATTATTACCAACACAGGTATTCGCTAAGGATATGGTAGGACGTAAGGACTCATCAATTTTAAATATATCTTCAATGAATGCCTACACACCACTTACAAAGATTCCAGCATATAGTGGAGCTAAGGCAGCAGTTTCAAATTTCACTCAGTGGTTAGCAGTTCATTTCTCACACATTGGAATTAGAGTTAATGCGATTGCACCAGGATTCTTTTCAACAAAGCAAAATGAAAAATTATTATGGAATCCAGATGGAACACCAACAGCAAGAACTGGTAAGATTTTAGCTGCAACACCTATGGGACGCTTTGGTGTTGTTGATGATTTAGTTGGTGCAACATTATTCTTATTATCAAGTGAAGCTGCATCATTTATTACTGGTGTTTGTATTCCTATTGATGGTGGCTTCTCATCATATAGTGGAGTATAAAATGAGAAGAAGTCTTTTATTAATGAATGATTGGCTTTTTAAATATAAGGATAATGATTTTATCAAAGTTGATTTACCACATACTTGGAATAATATTGATGGTCAGGATGGTGGAAATGACTATTATCGTGGTAAATGTATTTATCAAAAGAAATTTTTAAAGCCAGATTATAGTGATGATGAAGAGGTTTATTTACAATTTGATGGTGTAAATTCATCTTGTGTTGTATATTTAAATAATAAGAAAATAGCGACTCATGATGGTGGGTATTCAACATTTAGAGTTAGAATTACAGATGATATATTAGAGCATAATATATTAATTTTAGAGGTTGATAATAAAGTAAATGATCGAGTTTACCCTCAAAGAGCAGATTTTACATTTTATGGTGGTATTTATCGTAATGTTAGCTTATTAATTGTTAATAAAAAGCATTTTGAGCTTGATTATTATGGTGGTCTTGGTGTTAAATATTATACTAAAATTAATAAGGATGAAGCCTATATTTATACAGAAGCCTTTGCAAATTCTGATAATATTGTTGTTGAGCTTAAGGATAAAAACAAAAATGTAATTGCAATAGTTAATGGTAAAAAGGCAACTATAAATGTTAAAAATCCCATCTTGTGGGATGGTGTAAATAATCCATATTTATATACTCTAACTTTTAAAATTGTTGAAAATGAAGTTTTAATTGATGAAATAACAATTAATTGTGGTATAAGAGAGTTTTACGTTGATTCTACTAAGGGATTTTTTCTAAATGGTAAAAGCTACCCTCTTCATGGAGTTTCAAGACATCAGGATTTTAAAAAATTAGGAAATGCAATTGATGAAAAAATAATGTTGAATGATATGAAATTAATCAAAGAGGTTGGAGCTAATACAATAAGACTTGCACATTATCAGCATAATCAGTATTTTTATGATTTATGTGATACATATGGAATGATTGTTTGGGCTGAAATTCCCTATATTTCAGAGCATTTAGTTAATGGAAATGAAAATACAATTTCTCAAATGAAGGAGCTTATAATTCAAAATTATAATCATCCATCTATATGTATGTGGGGAATTTCAAATGAAATAACAATTAAGGATAATCATCGTAAGGATATGATTAATAATCATAAAAAATTAAATAATCTTTGTAAGGAATTAGACCCAAATAGATTGACTACAATTGCAAATTATGCAATGTGTACGATGAATCATCCTGTAACAAAAATTACAGATTTGGTCGGATGGAATTTATATCTTGGATGGTATGTTCCAGGATTTATTTTAAATGATTTATGGATAAGATTTTATCATTTAATTAATAAAAAAAGACCATTATCATTTTCAGAATATGGTGCTGAGGGAATGCCTAATTTACATAGCAAGCATCCTAGACGCGGTGATCATACTGAGGAATATCAAGCAAAGTATCATGAATATATGCTAAAATGCTTTAAAAAATATCCTTTCATGTGGGGAACATATGTTTGGAATATGTTTGATTTTGCAGCTGATGCAAGAAATCAAGGTGGTGAGCCTGGTATGAATCATAAGGGCTTAGTAACTTTTGATAGAGAGATAAAAAAGGATAGTTTTTATCTATATAAGGCTTATTGGTCTAATGATCCATTTATACATATCTGTGGTAAGAGATATTCTAATCGTGAAGGAAAGAGCATGATTATAAAGGTTTACACTAATTTAAAAAGCGTTGATTTGTATTTAAATGACAAACTAATTAAAAAGCTTAATGGCGAAAAAATATTAAAATGTAGGATTAAGATGAGTGAGGTGAATAAGATTAAAGTAGTTAATAATGATGTTTCTGATAATGCAATTTTTTACAAGGTAAAAGAAAAAGATAAAAATTATATTTTATCTAAAAACAAATCACAAAACTGGGTATAAGGAGAAAAATATGAAAAAGAAATTTATTAAGATGTTTGCATTAGCAACAATTTTATGTTGTGGACTTGGTGCTGTTACAAGCTGTACTAATGGCAAAAACGATACTCCACCATCAGGGGAGGTTGATGATGTTAATTTAACATTATCTGATGAAAGTTTATCAATAAATATTAACCAAACAAAAACTTTAACTGCAAATACAAATAATAATAATTTGTATTTATTCACATGGTCTTCAAGTGACAAAGAAATTGCAACTGTTAGTAAGGGTTTAATAACTGCGTTAAAGCCTGGTAATGTTGAAATAACAGTTAGTGTAAAGAAAAAGGGATCTGCTAAGGTTTTAGCAACAAAAACATGTAAGGTAGTTGTTCTTAACAAGTCACTTACTCTTGATAAGAGTGAGATGACAATTTCAATGAGTGAAAGTAAAACAGGTGTTATTAAGGCTACTATAACAGATGATGCATCAATTACTTGGACATCATCAGATGAAACAATTGCTACAGTAGAAGGTGGTGTAGTTACAGCAATCAAGGCTGGTACTGTTACTATTACTGCAAAAAGTGGCGATTTAGAGGCAACTTGTATTGTTAACATTTTTAAGAATTACTTTAGCCTAAATGCAACTGAGGTTATTGAGATTAATGAGTCAAAGAAGCTTGAGGTTAAGGGTGAATTAAGTGCTGATGCAGTATATTCAACATCAGATGATAGCATAGTTTCTATTGAAAATGGTGAAGTTGTAGGCTTGAAAAAAGGAATGGCTACAATAACTTTAAAATCAGAGGAAGATAACATTGTTGCTACATGTGTTGTAATTGTTAAAGGAAAAGGTGAAGAAAAAACTGAATTACTTACTGGTAAGAAGGTTGAGACAGTTGCTAATCCAGGTAATTGGTATTATCTATTAGAATCTGATTTAGTTACAGTTTCAGAAATTCCTTCAATTGATAATGGTTTAATTGCAGCTAATGTAACTCATGTTGGTAAAGATGATGGTACTATTGCAGGTCCAAATATGTTCTATTTACGTTATCAGCCTGATAGTGTTGGTGACTATATTTATAGTGTTAAGTTGTATTTATATTCTAGTGAAGACACATTGATTTCAATTAATGGTGGTCCTGATACTGAATATAGTAAGGGATTAACAGTAATTCCAACTGAATTTACTTCAAACTTATCATCACCATATCAAATTAAAATCAAGGCTGCAGCTAACTATTATGTAATTCCTATCATTGAAAAAACTGGCGAAGTTGAGAAGATGAGATTATCTGAATCTAAACTTGAGCTTGATTTAAATGGTACAAAGGAAATGACATTAACTGCAACTGTTCCTAGTAATGATAATCCAGAAATTACTTGGACATCATCAGATGAAACTGTCGCAACAGTAGAAAATGGTGTTGTAAAAGCATTAAAAGAGGGTACTACAAAGATTACAGCAATTTGTGGAAGTGAATCTGCTGAATGTGATGTTACTGTAGTTAATTCTGAAGCAAATAAGCTTACAATTTCAAATGAAGAATTAGAGCTTAATGTTACAACAAATAAAACTTACACATTAACAGTTACTAAACCTGGAGTTGAGAATTTAGAAGCTGTTTGGACATCATCTGATAATGAAGTAGCAATAGTAGAAGGTGGAGTAGTAACCGCTTTAAAGAGAGGTACATGTGATATTACAGCTACATATAATGGTGAAACTGTAACATGTAAGCTAACTGTTCTTGATGATAATATTGTTGATTTAAATGATGGCGGAAAGAATGGTGTAGTTATAAATAATCCAGATAATTGGTATTATCTTCTTGAATCAGCTCAGGCTGAAGTGGCTGAAAACCCAACATATAATAAAGAAGAAAATAAGATTAATATTAATATATCTAAGGTCGGAGCAAGTGGTTCAAATTTTGCATATTTAAGATATCAACCAACACAGAGTGGTGAATATAAGGTTACTTTAATCATTAATTATACTGGAGAGGGTGATGCTACTATTGAAATTAAGGGCGGTAATGTTAGTAGTGCTGAAACAATAACTTTAAAAAATGGTGTGAATAAAATTGAATTTACATTTACTACTAATGATAAAAATCCATTCCAAATTAAATTTAAATCTATAGGTAATTTTGAAATTACACCTGTATTTGAAAAAACTGAAGCGTAATAGTTATGTTGAGGTGATTTATGAAAAAGGAATTTAATCTAAATTGCTATAAAACTGTTGGATTTTATTTCTCAATTGTATCAATGATTTTATTGATTATTTCAATGGTTTTATACAAAACAAATTTTACAGGAATTTTATCTGAATACTACAATAGTGTAGTATTCATTCCTGCCATTATTGGCTTGGTTTTAGGTGTTATATTATTAATATTTAATAAAACGGCAAAATATTCTCCTATTGTATTATGGGTTTGTACATTTATAAGCTTTCTTTTGTTTATTCAAGCTATATATATGTATTTTACAGGCGTATTTTATAATGGAGTAACTTCTGAAGCTATATCACTAATAGATAAAGGTGTATTGGTTAGTGTAGTATTTTACCTTATTGCCTGTGTAATTAGTAATGTAGCAGTATGGCTTAAGCAATCAAAGAATTAATAGGAGGAAATTATGCTAAAAAAAATAAATTTCATTTCCAAAATATATACTAATGTAATGGTTGTTGTGATGGGTGTTGCTATTGCAGGTAGTAAAATCGCATTAGATAATGCAGGTGCTATTACAGCATTTTTGGGTCAAGCAAATCAAGAAATAATTCAAAATCCTAATTCTGATATTGATACTTTATACCATCCATCAGATTATGAAAGTATTGAGGAGTTAAAGGAAAATGCCAAGAATATAACTTCTAAAATAACAGAAGAGGGTGCTGTTCTTCTAAAGAATACAAATAATGCTCTACCTTTATCAAAGGGTGCGAAAATTAATTTATATAGTAGTAGTTCAGTAAATTATATATATTCTGGTGGTGGATCATCATTTGCTAAGAATTCAGAATTTATATCTTTAAAGGAAGGCTTAGAGTCTTCTGGATTTGTTGTAAATTCAGATTTATGGAATTGGTATAGTAATAATAAGCAGTATTTTGGTGATCATACTACTAATACAAGCTCTGATGCAGCTAAATATACTATAAATGATGCAAAGTGGTCTGACATAGGTACAAATTCAAAGAACAATGAAGCTGAAGCAGGTATATTTGTATTATCAAGATATGGTACAGAGGCAACTGATTTAATAGCTACAGGTGGAAGTAGAACTGATTATAGCAATGGTAATTATCTTGAACTTTCTCCTACTGAAATTGATGTGTTAAAGAATTTAAAGTCTTTAAAGGCTAGTGGAAAAATTAAAAAAATTATTGTTCTATTAAATTCAGTTAACCAAGTTCAAGCTGATTATATTGATAGTGCAAATTACGATATTGATTCAATTTTATGGGTTGGAGAAGGTGGAACATCTACAACCTTGGGAATTGGTAAAATTTTATCTGGTGAAGTAAATCCATCTGGAAAAATTACAGATACTTTCTATAAAAAGCATTACTATAATCCAGTTTATTCTAACTTTGGTGATTATGCTAATGTTGGTCCTGTAATTTCTACTGCAAATGGTGGAAAGTCAAATCACTATGTTGTATATCAAGAGGGTATTTATACTGGATATCGTTATACAGAGACTAGATATGAGGATGTTGTTTTAAATACTGAAAATGTTGGTGAATTTAATTACAACAGTGTTGTTGCTTATCCATTTGGATATGGCCTAAGCTATACTAATTTTGAATATTCTAATTTTAAGGTTAAGTATGATGAGAATGATGACAAGTATTTAGTATCAGTTACTGTTAAAAATGTCGGTAATGTTAGTGGTAAGGAAAGTGTTCAAATTTATGCTCAACAGCCTTATACTGAATATGATGTTCAAAATGGTATTGAAAAGTCAGCTGTTGATTTAGTTGGATATAGTAAAACTGATATTCTTGCACCTGGAAAGTCTGAGGAATTAAATGTAAGTGTTGATGGTAGATGGCTTTCAAGCTATGATTCTCATAATGCTAAGACTTATATTTTAGATGCGGGTACTTATTATTTGACAGCAGCTAAAAATGCAAATAATGCTATTAATAATATTTTAGAGGCTAAAAAGAATAAGGGTGTTAATGTTAATTCTTCTAAAATGACTTCATCTGGAGATAAGAGTCTTGTTTATTCAGTTGATAAAGAATTTGATAATCAAAAATATTCAACAAGCAAAAAGACAAATAATAAAATTACAAATCAATTTGACAATGCAGATTTGAACCTATATGAAAATAAAGGTGATAATTCTGTTACATATATTTCACGTTCTAATTGGGGAAATACAGTTAAGTATGGAATAAGTGAGTCACAAGCAAAATTAAGTAATTATGTTGTAATTAATACAAATTCTGAAATGGTTAAGGATGCTAAAAAGACTGCTGATTCAATTCAAAAGGATGATGTTAAATATCCAACTTTTGGAAAAAATAATGGATTGACACTTGCATCATTATTAACAATTGGTGCTGATGGAAAACTTGAGCATGTTGATTATAACGATCCAAGATGGGATGATTTATTAGATCAGATAACATGGGATGAAATGGTATTTTTATTATCTAACGGATTAAGAAAAACTAGTGGTATTGATTCAATTTCAAAATCAGAAACAATTGATGGTAATGGAGCATTAGGTCCAGTTGGTGGTTCTACATATAAATATAATGATAATGCAAATTCAGCTGTAAATAGATATGCATTTTTATATGATGATCCAGATCAGGATTCATCTCCTATTCAATATCCATGTGCTGCAATTATTGCCGCAACTATGAATGATAAGCTCGTTGAGGAATTAGGTGAGTCTATTGGTGAAGATTGCTTATGGGCTGGTTATTCTGGCTTATATGGTTTAGGTGTTAATATTCATCGTGGTGCATACAATGGTCGTGCCTTTGAGTATTATGGTGAGGATAGTGTTTTATCAGGCTATATAGCTTCATCACAAGTAAAGGGTATTCATAAAAAAGGTGTTTATGTTTACATGAAGCATGCTATTTTAAATGAGCAAGAAAAAAATAGAGAAGGTGTAAATACCTGGTGTAATGAACAAGCTATAAGACAAATTTATTTACGTTCATTCCAAATTGCAATAGAGGAAGCTAATGCTGAAAATGTTATGACTGGCTTTAATAGAATTGGTTTGACATGGACAAGTCAGCAAGGATTTATTAATACTGTATTAAGAGATGAATTTGGTATGGAGGGCTTTGCTGTATCAGATTATTGGCAAGATGGCTATATGGACCTTGTTGGTGGTATTTTAGGTGGTTCAGCTTTACCAGATGGTGATAAGGCCTCTACTGCTGAAAAATCTCCATTGTATAAGTACAAGGAGGGCTATGGTAAGCTTGCAAATGCAATGCGTGAGGAAACTCATAGAATATTGTATGTTGTCGTTAATAGTAATGCAATGAATGGTATTGATTCATCAACTATTTATCGTTCAATAACACCTTTATGGATTAAGCAGCTTAATGTTGCAAAGATCATTATTTATGTTGCTGCATCACTTGGTATAGCTACATATGTAGGTAGCATTGTTGCAATAGAAATTTGTGAATATAAAGATAAAAGAAAGAAAAGTGAGGATTGCAAAATAAAATGAAAAGAAAATTAGGATGTCTAATTGCATCATTATTATTTTCATTTACTTTGACATCTTGTTTTCTAAATAATCCATCAACTCCAGATTCCACTGAGGAACCTGGAATTGATGAACCAGATACCCCATCAACTTCAGATGGGTCAAGCACCCCAGATACCCCATCCAATCCGGATAAGCCAAGTAACCCATCAACTTCAGATGGGCCAAGCACCCCAGATACCCCAGAGGTACTAGATGGATATTTCTTTGATGGTAACGTTGCTATAGATGGTGATGGAACTATAGAAAAACCATATAATAATTTATCATATATTAAAACACTTGATTTAACCAGTAAGCATCATATTTATTTAAAAAGGAATAGTAAGTTTAAAGGAAGTATTGAACTTTCAAATATAAGTGGTACAGATGATGATAATATACTTATTACTTCATATGGAGATGGTGATTTGCCAAAAATTGATGGCAATAACAAGGTTGGAAGTGCAGTTGTTGCATTAACAAATTGTAGTAACATTACTATTTCAAATTTGGAAATATTTGATAGTTCAACTGTTGAAGCAGATAGAAGAGGAGTATTAGTTTTGGCTAATAATCCAAATAATGATACAAAAATAGTTACTTATTCAAATATTACACTTGATGGACTATATATTCATGACATTAATGGTATTACTGACAAAGAAAATAGTGGCATGTCTGCTGACTCTAAAAAAACAGGAGGTATTCATTTTGGTTCTTCAGATGGCAAGGCTAAATTTGACAATTTTACTGTTAAAAATTGTAAAGTTAAGGATGTTAGTAATGTAGGAATTGCATCTTGGTATAAATTTGGATCAACATCTACTAAGGTTTCGCCATATTCAGCTAATTTTAAGGATACTGCCTATACAAATGTCATTATAGAAAATAATGATATATCTTTTATTGGTAAAAATGCTATTTTTGTTAGAAATTTACTTGGTGGTTTTGTAAGAAATAATGTTGTATATGAAACTGCAATAAAATGTATCTCAGGTAATTCAATCGTAACATCATATGTAGATGGTACAATTATTGAATACAATGAGGGCTATTATAATCGTGCAATTGCTAAAGCAGATGGCAAAATTCAAGATGGCTGTATGCTTGATGCCGATCTTCAAAGTAAGAATACTATTTGGCAATATAATTATAGTCACGATAATTCATTTGGTTTATTTTTAAATTGTACTTCATATAGTGAGAAGAATAAAATAGAAGATGATGTTATAGTTAGATATAATCTTTCAGTAAATGATAAGGGAAAGTATGGTATTATTTACATAAATTATTCTGCTAAGATGATTCAGGTTTATAATAATACAATAGTTACTGGTAGTGATACTTCAGTTATTTTTCAGACAAATAGTGGGACAAATTCACAATTTTATAATAATTTAATATACAATAGATCTAAAAATGCAACATTTAAGGTTAATTCATCTTCAAATGCTGATATATCTAATAATTTAGTTTATAGTGATGAAAATGGTGCTATTACAAATATGTCTAGCTTTAAGAATCTTAATTATAATGGTATTTATGAAAATCCATTATTTATTAAGGATTTACCAATAAATTCAATTTGTGGAATTGATGCTGCAAAATACTATAAAATAGCATCAAATTCAATAGTATATGATAGTGCATTAGATGTTGCAAATGTAAATGATTTTTTCGGTAACAAATATAAAAATGCAATAGGTTTTTATTGCGGATAATTTTCTTTTTCAAATTTCCTATTATAAAAATTAAAAGCGAAGAAAATAAATCTTCGCTTTTAATTATGAATTTTATAATTACTCTTTACTATCTTTTATATATTGAGTTGGAGATATTCCATACTCCTTTGTGAATGCTCTAATAAAGCTAGTATAATCCTGATAACCACATTTGTTAGCTGTATTAGTTATAGAATAACCATTTTTTAAAAGATCTTTTGCTCTTGTTAATCTTTTTTTGTTTAAAAATTTAAGTAACGAAATTCCTGTTTTCTCTTTAAAAAGGTGTGAAAGTCTTGAGACTGATAAGCCAACCTCTGAGGCTATATCTGATACACTTATTTTTTTATCTAAATTGTTTATGGCAAATATTCTTGCTTTATGAATGATATTATTTTTTTCATCTAGCTCATCTTCATTTTCTATAAAGCTTACCTCTTTGTTCATTCTAATTAGAAGTTGAGCGAAATAGGCTTTAAATAAAAGATCATCGCCATATTCTTTAGATAGAAATAAGCCTTGCATTTTATTTAGGGTGTCAGATATTTCTGCTTTAAAAGCTGGTAAAACTGTTAATTTATGGTTGTTTGAGCTTGCTATTTTTTGAAAAATGACTGATAAATCGGTATTTTCGGTTTTAAATGTGTCTATATATTTTTTTGTGAATGTTAAAATTATTCGTTCACATGGCTCTTCAACAATTTTTATTAGCTTATGTAAAACATTTGGGGCAATTAAAACGAAGTCGCCAGCATTTAAATCATATTTTTCATCTTCAATTCCATATTGAACCTTACCCTTTGAAATATATAGCATTTCATAAAGGCTATGATGATGAAAATCATTAAAAATATTACCTATTTGTTCTTTTTTTATGATTACGCATTCAAGTGTTTCACCATTAAATTTGTTAATATTGTTTATTACTTCTATGTAATTGAATCTTTCAAGATATTCCTCAATTTCGAATGCTGTCGGTCTTTTACTCATTTTATCACCACACAATCATGCATATTTTATCAATATTTGAAAAAAAAGTCAAATTATGTTAAAAAAAGTCTTGTAAAATAATTAGAAAAAATATATTATTAGATAATTGTTTTTAAAATGTAAAAAATTGGAAGATTATATTCTTATATAAGTTATTATGTTTTTAAAAATTAAGGTATATGAGTGCTCAACATTTGTTTGTTGTAGTATTGAAATATAGTGTAATGTCTTATTTTGAAATCATTGTTTAAAGAGGTGATTAGTGTGAAATATATATCATTTGTTGTTCCCTGCTATAATTCTGAAAAATACATGGAAAAGTGTATTGATTCTTTATTAATGTGTGGTGATGATGTAGAAATAATTATTGTTAATGATGGTTCTACAGATAAAACGGCAGAAATTGCTAAAAATTATTTAAAAAATAATTCGAATATTAAATTTATAGATAAAGAAAATGGTGGACATGGTTCAGGAATTAATGCTGGTTTAAAAATTTGTGAAGGATTATATTTTAAATGTGTTGATTCTGATGATTGGATTGACCATGAGGCATATAAAAAATTAATTAAAGTAATTAAGGAAAATTATAATAAAAATAGTAATCCTGATTTATATTTAACAAATTATGTTTATGAAAGAGTAGATATAAATAAATCATTTTGTGAGGATTATTTAAGGAAATTAGTACCACATAATTGTATTTTCGGTTGGGATAAGGTGAAAAAAATGAAAAAGCAGCAGTTTTTAATGATGCATTCATTAATTTATAAAACCTCAGTAATTAAACAATCTAATTTGAATTTACCACAAAAGACATTTTATGTTGATAATATTTTTGTGTATAAGCCACTATATTATGTTAAGACTCTTTATTACCTAGATATAGATTTTTATAGATATTATGTTGGAAGACCTGGACAATCTATTTCAACTAAGAATATGACTGATCGTTATTTGATGCAGCTTGCTGTAATGAAGGAAATAGTTAAATGCTATACCTATGAAGATTTAAAAAAGCTTAATAAACATCATTTAAAAATTATGATTCATGATCTTGTTATAAAACATTTTTTAACATGCTTTTTCATTTATGGTAATTACACAAAAGAAAAAAATGAAGAATTTCATAAATATTTTAGATATTTTAAAGAGATATCTCCAAACTTATATAGAAAAATAATGTATAGAAGCTATTTTGCATTTGTTCGTTTTATTTTCTTACCTATTAGAATTTATGCGACAAAGTTAATTTATAAAAAAATAGTAAAAAAACGTAATTGGTATTAAATTTAAATAATATAACTACTTTTATTATACTATGATGTAGGTTATAATTATAAAAATAGTAGAAATTGGGTGGTTATAATGAAAAAGGTATTATCTTTTATTATTTTGTTTGTTTCTATTTTGACATTATCTTGTGTTACATGTAAGGCTGATACAGGTCCTAAGCCTAGTATGAAGATAAATATTACAAATATGGATAAATCTGATTACATTGTTGGCTATGCGACAAAGTATAAGGATTATTATGGTCCCCATAAGGCATTTGATCCTAATGATGATACATTTTATTTTGGTGAAAAAAATGAGCTGTTAGCTTTATATAATAATGTAGTTTTACTAGATGGCTGGTATTTATTAGATATTTCTGAGAGCTATATTGATACAAATAGTATTGAACTTGGTAGTGGTTATTATTGGCCAAGTGAATTTATTTTAGTGATTTATGACTTACAAAATGATATTTCTTATTTGTCGTCTGTTACAACAACATATGCCTTTAATTCATATTTTAAATGTGATTTTAAGAATTTGAATAACACTACCTTTGAACTTGAAAGAAGCTATAATTATTATGAAGAAATAGCTAAGCTAATTTTTAGAATTTTGTTAACCTTAGCAGTTGAAATGCTGTTGGCATTAGCCTTTAAATTTAGTAAAAAATCTTATATTGTTATTTTAATTACAAATGTAGTTACACAAATTGGCTTAAATGTTTTGTTAAATTTATTTTCATTTAAAAATGGCATTCAGCTATTTATGATTCCATTTTATATTTTAATTGAACTTTGTATTGTATTTATTGAAGCATTAATTTATAAATTTAATTGTAAAAGAGGAAAAAATCATGATAATAACTTTGTTGTCACTTATACAATTATAGCAAATATTTTATCGTTTTCTTTGGGAATGCTATTATGGCTTTTTAACTGGTAATAAGCTTTATTACAAGGCTTATGAATTGAATTTTAAATGAGACTTAATTTCAGTCTCATTTTTTTACATTAAAGGTCCTGTTCCAAATTAGGGGGATAGGCCTATTCCAATTCAGGGAGAACTTATAATGACAATAAACAGGCTAGGATGAAAATGGTTATAAATTTTTAAAGGGAACTCACTTTCCAATATATATTAAAAGATAGTAAACGTTAAATAATCGACGGATTTATAAAATCTCCTCTAATCACTATAATTAAATGTGAATGGAGGATTTTTATATTATGAGATATACTTTAGAAAGAAAAAGGGAAATAATAGCTTCTAAACCTAATAATGTTGATGTTAGGACATACTGTGATAGCATAGACATTGCTTATTCAAGTTACTATAAGTGGATAAGGGAAATCAATCAAGATTTTAGTGAAAATAAAAAAATGTTTGTTGATGTAAACGATATGGTAAATGAAATTTCAAGTACTACTATTGATTTAGAGGTTTCTAATATCGTTATTCATGTTTCAAATTATTATGATGAAAATCATTTATTAAAGATTTTAAATACTTTAAAAAAACTATGATAGATTTAAGTAATATAAATAAAATATATATATCACCTGGATCGACTGATTTAAGAATGGGAATAGATGGATATGCCTCTATTATCCAACAAGTATTCCACAATAATCCATTTGATGGGTCATTATATATATTTTGTAATAAAAATCATAATAAGTTAAAGATATTACATTTTGAGCATGATGGTTTTTGGTTATACTACAAAAGAATTGAAACCGGAACAATAAAATGGCCTAAAACAGATGTGTTAACTAACATAGAAAAAAGGCAATTATTGTGGCTTTTAGAGGGTTTAAAAATCAATCAAAAAGCGCTGAAAAAATGTGATAGTAAAGTCATAATTTAGATAACGTTATCTTAATTAAAGCACCTTGATTTTATGGTAAAATATACTTGTATTTAAGTGATATTTACTAGAAAATTGGAGGTGCTTTTTATATGAATAATTTAAAATTTAATGAAGAACAATTAACATATATTAAAGCACTTCAAAAGCGTTTAGATGATAGCGAGAAAAGAGCTGCAAAAGCTGAAGCTATAGTAGAAGAACAAAAATTTAGAATTGAATACTTAGAAGCTGAGGTAAAATACTTAATTGATAAAAAATACGGAAAATCTAAGGATGATGTGGATTTAAAGAAATATCCAAATTTATTTAACTATGAGACATTTAATGAAGCTGAGTCTCTAGCTGATGATACTGTAACTGATCCTGATGATTTTACTGAAGAAGAACTTGAAGTATCTTTTAAGGTTAAGGGTACAAAGAAAAAGAATTTGTTAAATAGATTAAATAATATTCCAGTAAAAAGAATCGTACACGATTTAGCGGAAGATGAAAAAATATGTAAGGAATGTAATACCCCATTAACACCTATGGGTTCAACAATAACAAAAAAGCTTGTATATGTACCAGCAAAGATTATTATTGAAGAACATGAATATAAAACATACAAATGTGAAAAATGTAATAATGAAAAAGCAAATATAATAAAGCCTAAGTATGAATTAGCCTTTCCAAAGGCAATGGCAGATCCTACTTTAGTAGCTAATATAATTACAGAAAAATATTTTAAAAGTGTTCCATTATATAGACAAGAAAAGATGTTTTCTCAAGTAGGACTACCTCTTACAAGAGTAAATATGTCAAATTGGGTTATTCAAGCAGGGCAATACATAAAGCCTATATTTGAACGTATGCATAAGGATATATTAAAGCTAGACATATTACTTGGAGATGAAACTACAACAAAGGTAATTGAATCCGATCATGATACCAATTATATTTGGATGTTAAATTCTTGTAAATATGACAAACAAATCTATTTATACTTCGCTAAGGATTCAAGAGAGCATCATCATGCCAAAGAAATAACTGAAGGCTTTAAAGGAAAATATTTCCAAAGTGATGCATATCAAGCCTATGCCAAGCTTGATGGTGTAACGAATGTATATTGTCTAGCACATGCAAGGCGTAAATTTACTGATATATTAAAAATATCAAAAAACAATAACGCATATAAGTTAATGAATTCCTTGTGTTCTAAAGCAATTGGTTATTTTAATAAGCTTTATAAAATTGAAGATAATCTAGAAAATAAATCAATTGAAGAAATATATAAAGCAAGACAGGAATTGGCAATTCCTGTAATAAAGGAATTTAAAGCTTGGCTAGATGAAAATTATGATATCTTTCCACCTAAATCACAAATGGGTAAAGCAATGGCATATACATATAATAACTTTGAAAATCTAATGAATTATACATTAGATGGAAGATTATCAATTAATAATAAAAGTGAAAGAATGGCAAATAATTATAAGATTGGAAATAAAAATTGGTTATTCTGTTTTTCTGAGTTAGGAGCAGATACAAGCGCAATGATATATTCCATTGTTGAAACTGCCAGATTCAACAACCTTATTATTAATGATTATTTAGTATATGTATTTAATAACTTAGCTAAGTATGATACATATAGTGATGAATTAATTGAATCTTTATTGCCATATTCTGATTCATTACCTGAAAATTTAAAATTAAAATAAAAAAGGCTCTTTAATGAGCTTTTTCGTGTTGCCCTAATGTGGATAACTCTGCATTAGGGATTTTTTATTTATAGCGTCAGGCATTATACGCTCACCGTGGAAGCTGTATGAAGAGGATATTGCAGAAATAAAAAAGATGAATAATGAGCAAACAGAGCTTCTAAAAAAGGCACT
>CAKQBG010000008.1 GCA_934216145.1 uncultured Anaeroplasma sp. | reverse complement strand
GTTCACTACACTTGGCGGTAAATACCCGTGACTGGACTTTCACCAGTAAGATTAATGCCATGCCCGGCACACCTAAATAAAGGCTCTGAACATAAACTCAGAGCCTTATTTTTTTACTTCTTATAATTAGCCTTTAAAGCCTCAACAACAGCATTAATCTCTTCATCATTAGCGTACTCATTTGTATTCATTACAAATGTTCCACCCCATTCAAAGCCATCTTTATACTTTGGAACTAGGTGAATATGAAGATGACCTAATGTGTCACCATAAGCACCATAATTGATTCTATCAGGATTATAAGCTTTTTGAATAGCTCTTGCTACATCGCTAACATCCTTCATGAAGGCATTTCTTTCCTCATCATTTAAATCTTGGATTTCAGCAACATGATCATTCTTATAAGCTACAATAGCTCTACCCTTATGATGTTGATCCTTAAATACAATTACCTCAGATGTTTCAGTTTCGAATGCTAAAACACCAAATTTGTCTAAAGCTTCGCCCTTAGAACAATATGGACATCCACATTTTTTCATTTTTTATTACCATTTTTCCTTTCTTATTTATAGTTATAATGCTTATGCATTAGTACTATCATCAGTTGATAGAATTGCTAAGAAGGCCTCCTGAGGAACTGACACAGAACCAATTTCCTTCATTTTCTTCTTTCCTTCCTTTTGCTTTTCTAAAAGCTTCTTCTTTCTTGAAATATCTCCACCATAGCATTTAGCTAATACATCCTTGCGTAATGCTTTAATATCACTTCTAGCAATAACTTTGTGATTGATTACAGCTTGTACAGGAACTTCAAATAACTGTCTTGGAATAATATCCTTAAGCTTTTCCACTAAAATTTTTCCTCTATTATAAGCAAAATCTTTATGGACAATAGTAGATAGTGCATCTACTACATCTCCATTTAGCATTACATCCATTCTAACAAGTTTTGATTCCTGATAATCACCTAGTTCATAATCAAATGAAGCATAGCCTTTTGTATAACTTTTAATTTTATCAAAGAAATCGTAAACAATTTCAAGCAAAGGCATATTGTAATGCAATACAGCTCTAGTTTCTTCTACATATTGCATATTAATAAATACACCACGTTTTTTTTGACATAAATCCATTACAGCACCTATGTATTCAGTAGGAGTCATTATTGTAGCTTTAACAAACGGCTCTTCGATCCTATCTATAACCTGAGTTTCAGGTAACATTGATGGGTTATCTACAACAACCATTTCACCACTAGTTAGATAAACATGATATGAAACTGATGGTGCTGTTGCTATTAAATCAATATTAAATTCTCTAGATATTCTTTCTTTTACAATATCCATATGCAATAAACCTAAGAAGCCTGTTCTAAAACCAAAACCTAATGCTTGTGATGTTTCTGGTTCAAACACTAATGCAGCATCAGATAGTTTAAGTTTCTCTAAAGCATCTCTTAAGTCTTGATATTTTTTTGAATCAATTGGATATAAACCACAGAATACCATTGGATTAAGTTTTCGATATCCAGCAAGTGGCTTATCAGCTCTATTATTTTTTACTGTAATTGTATCACCAACATGAACATTATTAATATCCTTTATTGATGCAGTAATAAAGCCTACATCTCCAGCCATAAGGTAATCTCTTTGTATTTCCTTAGGAGTTCTAACTCCCAATTCAACAACAGTATATTCCTTACCTGTTGCCATAAGTTCAATAACATCACCTTTTTTTATTATACCTTCCTTAACACAAACAAGAATTACAACTCCTCTATATGCATCAAAGGCACTATCGAAAATTAATGCTTTTGTAGGAGCATCAATTCTACCTCTAGGAGGAGCTATATATGATACAACTTGCTCAAGAATATCTTTTACACCAACACCAGTTTTAGCTGAGGCCAAAACTGCCTCATAGGCCGGAAGACCAATAACATCCTCTATTTCTTTTTTTGCACGTTCAGGATCAGCTGAAGGCAAATCAATCTTATTAATTAATGGTAAAATTTCTAGATTATTATCTAAAGCTAAATAAACATTTGCTAGGGTTTGAGCCTCTACTCCCTGAGTAGCATCTACTACTAATATTGCACCTTCACAGGCAGCAAGACTTCTTGATACCTCATAAGTAAAATCAACGTGACCTGGAGTATCAATTAAATGGAATTCATATTCTAATCCATTATTAGCTTTATACTTTAATGCAACAGCATTAAGCTTAATAGTAATTCCTCTTTCACGCTCTAAATCCATTGAATCTAGGATTTGATCTTGCATTTCTCTTTCTTCAACAGAATCACAAAGTTCTAGAATTCTATCAGCTAATGTTGATTTTCCATGATCAATATGGGCAATTATACAAAAGTTTCTTATTTTTTCTTGTCTTTTCTTTAATTCATCTAAATCCATATTGCACCTCTATTCTATAATAACAAAATTAGTTGATTTTTTCAATATAAAGAAAGGAGGACAATGTCCTCCTTGTAGCCTATAAGCCATGTTCTGTACCTTGCGGTGGTAGCTATTTATCTACGATTTCTCGTCCCTATTTTACTTGAATTTGCTTAATAGGACTCCCCTACCAAAATTTGGGTTTCTAGCTTGCGGGGTTTACCAGCGTTTCATTTTCCCGTTTCCAGGAAACTCGTTTCTGTGGCACTTTAAAGAATACACCATATCAAAGACTTAGGTTTCTTCTGCCGTAACCAAATGGTTCCTGACCTTATTTATTAAATCAGCACAAACACTACAATCATCTCAGATTGTGCTAGCATGGACTTTCCTAACACGATGTGCTCAACTACCAAGCTACATAAATATTATATAGATTTATTTTTAAAAATCAAGAAAAGATTAATTTTTTTACAAATATAATTCGCTATTTTTAAGTAAAAAGGTAGAGATTTAATCCCTACCTTAATAACTATTCAGCTTCTTTGTTTTGGAATCTCTTTTGAGCATCCTTAAGAGCATCCTTACGAGATAAGTCAATGCCCTTATCACTAACATTGATGCATTTAACAATTATCTCATCATTTAATGAAACAACATCCTCAGGTTTTTCAACTCTATCCATTGCTAGCTTAGAAATATGGCATAGACCTTCACAGCCTTCCCATAGTTTAACAAATACACCGTATTTTTCAATACGAGTAACTGTACCAGTATAGATAGCTCCAACCTCAGCCTCTCTAACAGAGTCTAGGATATATTGTAAACAAGCCTTAGCAGTATTCATATCTGAATGCATTACAAACAACTTACCATCTTGTTCTAAATCAATCTTAACATTATCAAACTTTTCGATGGTAGCATTAATTGTCTTTCCACCAGCACCAATAATATCTTTAATCTTATCAGGGTTGATTCTAGCCGTAACAACTTTTGGAGCATATTTAGATAATTCTGGTCTAACCTCACTAATAGTTGTAGCCATATGATCAAGAATTTGCATACGACCACGCTTTGCTTGTTCTAGTGCTTCTTTTAGAATTTGATATGTAATACCTCTTACCTTGATATCCATTTGTAAAGCAGTAATACCCTCACGAGTACCAGCTACTTTGAAGTCCATATCACCTAAATGATCCTCCATACCTTGAATATCAGTTAATACTGTATAATGATCATCATCAGTCATAATTAAACCCATTGCTATACCAGCAACTGGAGCTTTAATAGGAACACCTGCAGCCATTAAAGCCAATGTACCAGAACAAATTGTAGCTTGAGAAGATGAACCATTTGACTCTAAAATTTCAGAAACAACACGGATTGTATATGGGAATTCCTCCTCAGATGGAATAACATAAGATAAAGCTCTTTCACCTAAAGCACCATGACCAATCTCACGACGACCAGGAGCTCCATAACGACCAGTCTCACCAACTGAGAATTGAGGGAAATTATAATGAAGCATAAATCTCTTATTTTCTTCATTTCCTAAACCATCAATAATTTGATTATCATTCAATGAACCTAATGTAACAGTACCTAATGATTGAGTTTGACCACGTGTAAATAATGCAGAGCCATGAACTCTTGGTAACACATCAACTCTAGAAGATAGAGGACGAATTTCATCAACCTTTCTTCCATCCGGTCTAATCTTATCAACGGCAATCATTCTTCTTACTTCACCATGAAGTATTTCATCTAAAGTATATTGAACATGCTTTAAATATTCAGCTTTAGCTTCTGTATCTAAAACCTTGATTCCCTCTACTTCCTTTATAAAATTCTTTTCATCGAAATGTGCTAATGTTTCAGCATTAACCTCATCAATTGCTTGATAACGCTCAAGTTTATCCTCAATACGAATAGCCTTAATTAGTTTCTCTTCAGCATATGCCTTAACTGCTGCTTCAATTTCAGGATCTACATGAAATAATTGAACTTGGTACTTTTCTTTACCACATTCCTTAACAATTTCCTCTTGGAATTCACAAAGTTTTTGAATTTCAGCATGACCAAACTTTAATGCTTCCCACATATCATCCTCTGATACAAATCTAGCACCAGCTTCAACCATATTGATTGCCTTATGAGTACCTGCTACAGTTAAGTTAATATCTGATACCTCTAATTGCTCAGGAGTTGGATTAATAATTAATTCACCGTTGACCTTACCAACAACTACACCAGCAATAGGTCCTTCAAATGGAATATCAGAAATCATTAATGCAATAGATGAACCGATCATTGCTGCCATTGCAGTTGAACAATCAGGATCACTAGATAAAACAGTATTAATTACTTGAACCTCATTTCTAAATCCATCAGCAAATAATGGACGAATAGGTCTATCTATTAAACGTGAAACTAAAGTTTCATGCTCTGAAGCTCTTCCCTCACGTCTTAAGAATCCTCCAGGAATCTTTCCTGCAGCATATAACTTTTCTTGGTATAAAACCATTAATGGGAAGAAATCTGCGGTTGATGCGACATTATTAGAAACAGCTGCTGATAAAACCGTAGAATCTCCATATTTAACTAAGCATGCACCTGAAGCTTGCTTAGCAACTTCTCCTATTTCAATGACAAGAGGACGTCCCGCCCAATTGTACTCGAAGCGTTTTACTTCACTCATTTTAATTCTCCTTAAATTTCTTTCTTCTTTTAATCTTAAACATAAATATTATACCACAAACATATCAAAATGCTACAAAAATACAAATTTTTTGAAAATTAAACATTAATAATATTTTTTATCATTAAAGCTTTATTGAAAATCTAAATAGATTTTAGAATGTTTTTCTTATAAATTTACTAAATATATAAATTTTCGACAAAATAATACATAATATGTTAAATTAATATGATATTTTGATAAAAAAAAGAAGGATTTCTCCTTCTTAAAAATTTGATTATCGACGTAATCCTAAGCTTTCAATTAATGCTTCATAAGCATGTAAATCATTCTTCTTTAAATAAGCTAATAAACTCTTTCTATGACCAATCTTAATCATAAGTCCACGCTTAGAGTGGAAGTCATGGATATGAGTTGAGAAATGCTCATTTAATTGATTGATTTCTGCAGTTAAGATAGCAATTTGAACTTGAACAGAACCAGTATCCTTAGCATCCTTTCCATACTTTGCAATAATTTCTTGCTTTGCTTCTCTAGTTAAAGCCATTTTTCTTTCCTCCATAAAATAATAATTATTATCTATTTACGTAGAAGTCGATAGAGGATATCGTGCCTCCAGGTAAAAGACATAGTAATTATACACTATGATTTAAGAAATTGCAAATAAAATCACAAAAAAAATCCAACTAATTTAAAAACAAATCTTATAAAACTTTGTTCTATTTTAACTAAAAATGACAAATATTATATGTATTTAAAAGACATTTGACATAAAATAAGCTATAATGTATAATTAATCGAATCTTAATACAATTTTATATTATTATAAGGAGATGACGAGATGAAGCATAGTGATGATGAAATTTTTAATTGCAATGAGGATAATACTTTTGAAGAATTTCAACATTTCAAGGCTGAACGCTATTTTGTAAGTGAAATAGAAAAGCCTCCAGTTGAAGTATTAGATATTAATGAAATATTTAAAAGCGAAGCAAAAAATAATAACGAAAATAATGAAAATTTATTAGATAGATTAAATAAAATAAATAATATTTCTAATGCTACTAAAACTATGGATATGACATCTTCGCAGGCAATTGTATCTCATGCATCTACTGCTATTTTAGGTACTACAGTTGCGGTTGTATCAGCTGCGACATTAGGAATCATACCTAATATAATTGTTGATGACAATAATAAAATTAATCTTGTAACAGAATCAATTGAGGACAATTCAACTATAAATACTATTTCAATTTCAGGTATATTTAATAATTATACTAGTGATTATGAGTTTTTTGTATATTTAAATCAATACAACAATGATGAAATAATAAACAATAATAAAGTGAATATAGTTGTTGATGACTCATCTAGTTTTTCATTTACGGCTAATAGATTATTTGATACAAATAAATTCCAATATGATATTTTTTATTTAAATGATGATAATGAGTATATAATCTATGAGTCAGAAATAATTGATTTTAAATTTGAAAATGATTATAATGCCAAATTAAATTATATATCTCCTAGTGATACAAAAATCACTCTAAATGATGATAACACCTATAGTTTAGATATTGACACAGGCTTTGAAACACAATATCCTGAAATATTTAAATATAGATTAGAAATATTAAATATGGATAATGAGGTAATAGATAGCTATACAGGTAATGAAAGCAATATTACATTTAAAATATATACTATAACTAGTATTTCATTTAGATATTATACTATTGGTATTTTTAATTTAGAGGAACATATTTATAATGAAGAAGTAATAACTTCTTCTGAAGCAATTGTTAAATCATCTTTAAAGGCTAATAATGACATTGACAGTATTAATATTAGTGGTTTAATTTTAAATATGAATTTAAATAAGGTATATAGTATTGATATTTTTCAATTTAAAGATAATGAAATTATTGATATTTCTTCATTAGAGTTAAACATAGTTAATCCAAATGAATTTTCAATTAGCACGCTTGCTTCCTATGGAATAAATAGTTATCAATATAAAATTTATTTTACGGATGATAATAATAATGAAGTTGTACTTTATAAGTCAGATAAGATTGAATATAATGAAAATCAAGAATATAAAGCTAGTTTAAATTATGTATCTCCTACCGACTCATCAATCAGTTTTAATGAAGATGGTACTTATACAATTGATATCGATACAGGCTTTGAAGGAGATAATGATATATTTAAATATAAGATAGAGGTATTAGATACGAATCTAGAGATACTAGATACGTATATAGGAAATGATAAGTTAGTTAGTTTAAATATTAGTAGCACTGGTAAAATATATTTTAGATATTCTAAAATAGGTATATTTAATTCCCAAGAGCATGTGTATGAAAGTACTATTTTAGATAGTTATACAACTATTGAAGCACCTAATGTTACTTTAGGGGAGAAATATAACTTTAATGGTGAATATTTTAGTATTAATTACAAAATAGAAAGTATATATAATATTAATAATATGAGTCTTGAATTACAAATATCTTCTATAGAGGGAAGTCCATTTGTTAAAGAAATTAATAATATTAATAAGGAAGGTACAATCATATTAGATGATTTTAAAGGTGAGCCTAAGGATATAAGTATTGTTCCAGTATTAACATTTAAAGATGAAATATTAGATAATAATAGTCATACTATACAATATCAAGAGATTAATTATGTAATGAATTATAATCTTGATGTAAGTGTAATTGCTGATTTAACTTTACTTAATTCTTATATTCCATTAGATAATAAAAATATTAATATTTCTTTAGATATGAGCTATATATTACCAAATAGTTATAAATTAAAGATAACATCTAGTGATAATCAAATTAATGATACAATTAATTTAAGTGAAAAATATGAGAATACTATTTCTTCTAATGCAGGTGTAATAACTATTCAAATATTAGATCAGAATGACAAATCTTATGGTATTGAGAAAAAATATACAATTTTAAGTAATGATGATATTAAGGGTAAATATACTGCCCCTACATCTACTAATTCCCCTAATCCAGCAGATTCAGTCATAACATATAACGATGATGGTACTATTAATTTATACCGATATATTAATTTCACTTGTAGCGATTCTAATGTATATTATGATTCATGTATATATGGTGGTAATAATTTTGATACACCATATCATGATTTAAGACAAGGTAAATATTCTATTATAGAGAATATTCCTTTAACAAGTTATATATTTAAATATTATTTAGTTGTAAAATATGATAATGTTATCTATTATATTTCCGAAAACTATCCATCTGGTTCAATTGATTTTAATCAGGAATTTTCTGCTACATCAGTCTATGATTCTAGTACTAATAAAACTACTATTACAATAGTTAATAAAAGCTATACTACTCTTTTGAATAAGGTTTTAATTAATTCAATTGAATATGAAATGGAAATGTCTGAAAATGATATTAATAGTATAATAACAATAGATGGTAATATTAGTGGAGATATAACTTTATATGGTAGCTATTATAATGGAGCAAATGGAAACAATTTAAATGACAATTATCAAAGTTTTTTACAATATGATAGTAGTATTTCAATAAAGGGAAATTTATATAAGGAGTATAAAATTACAATTAATCAAGGAGAATAAATATGGAAAAGAAAAAGAAAAAAGTTTCAAAAATTATTAGTGCAATTCTAGGGGGATTAATTATTTTAACATTTGTAATTATTATGATACTAGAATTAATCCTTCCTTCTAATAATAGTTTTGTTATATGGGCTAAGGAAAATGTATTTGATATTAATTTGATACCTTCAGGTTTTAGTGAACATTATAAAGTTATAATTCATTGCTTAATTTTATTTGTTCTAGTTTTATCTATATCAAAGCTTATCAGATTAATATTTAGAAAAATAATGACTAAATCTAATAGAGCTAAAACAGTTATTACATTATTAGATGGATTAATTAAATATGGTAGTGCTATCGCGTTAATATTTATTGTTTTAAATGCTTTTGGTGTTAACACTAAAGCTATTTGGGAATCAGTTGGTGTTATTACTCTTATTATAGGTCTTGGAGCTCAATCATTAATTGCTGATATAATTGCTGGAGTATTTATTATATTTGAAAATGAATATGAGGTCGGTGAGATTGTCTCAATTGATGACTTTAGAGGTACTGTTAGTGAGATTGGTATTAGAGCTACTAAAATATTAGATGCTGCTGGAAATATTAAAATTATCAATAATTCAGATATTAAAAATGTTGTTAACCTTTCAAGAGAATTATCTTTAGCAGTTGTAGATTGCGAATTTACATATGATGCTCCAATTGAAGTTATTGAGAAGATATTAAAAGATAATTTAGATTCATTCAAGGAAAAGATTCCTACTATCATTGAAGGTCCATTTTATAAAGGTATTTCTTATTATGGGGCTAGTAATATAGCTATCAAACTTGTTGCGAAATGTCAAGAGTCTGATAGATATCAAGTTCAAAGAGATTTATTAAGAGAATATAGACAATTATTTCTTTCTAAAGGTATTGATGTTAGTTATGATCAAGTTGTTATTAGAGATGCAATTCCGCATGACATAAAAGTTACTAAAAAAACAAAGGTTGAAGCTCAGCAATTTGTTGAAGAACAAAAAAATCTTTCAAATGGATTAGAAGAACAACAAAAAGATTAATAATTAAGGTATGTAATTTTATATTGCATGCCTTTTTTTACGAAAAAAAATAGTCCTTTTTAGAACTATTATTATTTTGTATAATTTACACTACTCGCAAGTTTTAAGCATTCTTCTTTATCATGAATTAACTGAAGTCTAAGCTCATCAACATTATTAAATTTATGCTCAGATCTAATTCTTTCAACAAAGAATACTTCTATTTCCTCTCCATATATATCTTCATCGAGATTAAAAATATTTACCTCCATTCTTCTTCCCTCTGAGAAATTATAGGTAGGATTATGTCCAATATTGCACATACCTAAATAGATTATTCCATTAAGCTTTACATTAACAAAATACACTCCATTTTCAGGTAATAAATAATTTCTATAATCTACATTAGCTGTCGGAAATCCGATTAATCTTCCCTTTTGACTTCCATATTTAACTAAGCCTCTAATTGAGAAGGTTCTACCTAATAAACGATTAGCTTCCTTTATATTACCACAAGTAATTAATTCTCTAATATAGGTAGATGATACTCTAACGCCATCAAAGATATATTTTTTTACTTCATAGAATTCAAATTCCTTAGCTAGATCTCTAATATCACCCTCAGCACGTCTTGCGAATGTAAAATCATATCCACATACACAGGCCTTTATATTCATAAATTTCATTTGTCTAATAAATTCATCCTTTGGCATATTAGCTAATTCATCATCAAATTCTACTACTATTAAATAATTAATTCCCATTCTAGCTAATATATCTTGCTTATGCTCAAGAGGAGTAACTAATGGATAATTAACTATTTTCTTTAAGAAAACAGATGGATGAGGATAGAATGTTAGTACAGCTGATTTATAACCATGGCGTTTACATTCCTCTATTAACTTTTGATGTCCTAAATGTACTCCATCAAAGTTACCTATTGCTGCACAAACAGGTTCTGTCAATGCTTCAAATTTCTTATCTTTAATAAATATTGTTTTCAAGTTTATCACTCTTTTCTAATATTAAAATCGGTTTATATTTATATTTATCAACTGGCTCATATATTGCTATTATAACATTATCATGAGTGACATAAAAGGCTTTATCAGTTTTTATTTGTCTTTCATCTAATGTAATTCCATTAGAAACTAAATGAGCAATATAATCATTTACCTCTAGTCTATCAAATTTAAATATTGATGAAATAGGTATTATATTTGTTTCATTAACATCATCTAATTTAACCGCGTTATTAACATTAAAATTTCCAATCAAAATTCTTCTTAAATCCTTGAGTATAGCTTTACCATTTAAAAGCTCACCTAAATCTCTAGCTAGACTTCTTATATAATAGCCCTTTGATACATGTAAATAAATATCAATAAAATAAATATCATCTTTTAGAATTAAATCGGATTTAATTTCATAATCTAATAATTGAACTTCTCTTTCCTTAAGTTCTACTTCAATATTATTTCTTTGATATTCATATAGTTTTTTTCCATTAACCTTTATCGCACTTGTCATTGGAGGTATTTGTGTTTTTTTATTTTTTAATGTAATTAAGGCTTCTTTTATTGAATCTAATGTAACATTCATTTTTACCTTAGTTATATTTTTACTATCCATATCTAAGGTGTCTGAATCCAAGCCTATTGCGATAGTTGCTAAATAAGCCTTTTCATCATAATTAAAAAGTTTTAAAAGCTTTGTAGCTCTATTTACAGCTACTAGCATTAAACCACTTGCGTTTGGATCAAGAGTACCAGAATGACCTATTTTATCTAGATTAAGACTATATTTAATTTTATTACATAGACTAAAGCTTGTTATTCCCTTTGGCTTATCAACTAGTAAGAATCCATCCATTTTAATACTCCTTATTATGATCTTCCTTTGTATAAATAACTAATAGTCTTCCTTTTTTAATTTCAACAAATGGATTATTAGTGTTTATTTCATTTGAAATACATAATGGATCATTTTCTTTTAAGGAATAATTATCTAAATTATAGCTAAAACCACTAAGACTAATAATTGAGTCCTCTTCTAATGAGAAAAAAGATATATATTTATAATCCATATTAGGCTTAAATGATTGATTTTTTGTTTCTATTAAAGAATAATCATCAAGCATTTTAAGATTTGGGTTTCTTTTAAGTTCTAATATATTAGCATAGAAATGTTCAATTCTTTTACCCTGAATACCACCTAATATAATTATTTCATCGCTAGGATCACATAAAGCTAATGCTTCATTAGTATCAGTAAAATCTTTTATACTATTAAGTTTTATTATTTTTTTAGAATGATCCTTAATTGTTTCCATCATTTCTGTTTCAATAGAATCAAAATCGCCTATTGCGACATCCATTATTATATTATTTAATGAGGCGACATAAGCTCCTTTATCTACTCCTATTACATATGAGTCATTAAGTATTTCTTTATTTATTTTATTAATATTTGCTAATATTAGAACTCTTTTCATAATTAATTAAATTGCTTTACCCATTTTAATAGAGTATAGCTATTTATTCCTCCATCTAGTTTAGAAATTAAAATTCCATTTTTAATATATGCATAGGTAGGAATTCTATTTATATTATATTTCTTTTTTATATATGGATATTTAGTTACATTAATTTTAATAATATTATTATTTTTTACTTCTCTTGTTAGCTTATCAAGTAGCTCTTTTGAAATATTACAGCTATTGTTCCAACTAGCATAAAAATAGTATATAGCAGTATCATTTAAATCAAATGCTTCTTTATATTCCAAAATCAAGTTATCCCTCTTTTATTTATTTTAAATATACGACGGTAACTCCATTTAAACCTTCACCCTCTTGACCATATCTATAGCTTTTAACAAATGAGCAATTCTTTAAATAATCCTGAACTGCCTTTCTAACTGCACCTGTTCCAAAACCATGAATAATTGTTACAGAAGTTAAATTTCCTAATAAGGCTTGATCTAAATATTGATCCATTAAATATGAAACTTCTTCTACTCTTTTCCCTCTTAAATCTAATGATAAAGCACAATGAGAGGAAGGATTATAACCTGATAGCTTTGTTTCCTTTTTCTTTTTAGCTACTGGTTTAGCTGATAACTGAAGTTCCTGTTTAGAGAAATCCATTGAAAATTGACCAATATTTACAGTGTATTTGTTTTTCTTTATTTTAGATATTGTACCATATTTGTCATAAGGCTTAACATAAACGAAATCTCCTTCATTTAATTCCTCATCAAAAACTTCTACATCAGTTTCTTTTATATTTAAATTTGAAACCTTATGCTTTAAATCAGCAAGTTCATGCTCCTTAAAGGCCTCACTACTCATAACTTTAATTTCAGAAATTAAACTTGTTGCTTCATCCTTAGCATCCTTAATAATATTGGTTGCTTCCTTTTTAGCATCGTTAATTATTTTATCTGTCTTTTTTACCAAATCAAGTTTTTCAAGTTTTAATTGATTAAGCATACCCTCGTACGTTTCTATTTTATGCTGTAGTTCCTCCTCTTTATGTCTAAGAGCAGTCATTTCTTCTTCTAAATTACCAATTAATTCTGAAGATTCTGTTTTATTATTTTGAAGTTGTCTTTTACTTTCTTCAATTATTTTTGAATTCAATCCTAAGCGAGAAGCAATTTCAATGGCATTAGATTTACCAGGCACGCCTATTAATAACCTATAAGTTGGCATTAATGTTTCTGTATTAAATTCAACTGAAGCATTTATAATATCAGTTGTATTATAAGCATAAGTTTTAAGTTCAGAATAGTGAGTTGTTGATATTACTTTAGCTCCTGTTGATTTCAAATACTCAATCACTGCTATAGCTAAAGATGAGCCCTCTTTAGGGTCAGTGCCACTTCCTAATTCATCTAATAATACTAATGATTTAAAACTAATATTATCTAAAATATTAACTAGCTTAGTCATATGTGATGAGAAGGTTGATAGTGATTGTTCGATTGATTGTTCATCACCAATATCAGCTACTATTGAATCAAAATAGCCAAATGTTGAATCCTTTGAAGTAGGAACCATTAATCCTAAATATGCCATCATATGAATTAATCCAATTGTTTTAAGAGCAACTGTTTTACCACCAGTATTAGGACCTGTTATAATTATTACAGAATATTTAGTTCCTAATTCTACATCGATTGGTACACATTTAGCTGAATCTATTAAAGGGTGTTTACATTTTTTTATGTTGAACTTTTGTTCATCTAATATAGTTGCTGGATAATAATCTCTTTCTTTACCATATAAAGCTTTTGCATATATAATATCTAATGATGTTAAATTTTCTAAATTTTCAAGTAGTTCATCAGCTTCACTAGCAACTAAAAGAGATAGGTTCTTTAATATAATTTGAACCTCCTTCTTTTCTTTTTCATGGAATACATCTATTTGATTAGCTGTTTCTAGTGTTGCTTCTGGCTCAATATAAACTGTAGTATTTGAGCTAGATACATCATGAATTACACCCTTAAAGGTATTTTTATATTCAATTTTAACAGGAACACACATTCTTCCATCGCGAATAACTATTAAACTTTCAGTTAATAATGATGAACGAGTTTGTAATATTTCTTGTAACTTGCTTCTTAATCTATTTTCCAATGAGGCTAAGCTTCTTCTAATAGTAAATAATTCTTTAGAGGCATTATCTAATACTCTTCCTTCAGGAGATATTGCTAGAGAAATATTAGTTTTTAAAGATTGGAAACTATGTAAAGCTGATACATAAAGTCTTAAATATTGATAATCTAGCTTTATTGTATCTAAAGATTTAAAATATTTTTCTACATTAATACTACAATCAATTAAGCCAACTACATTTAATAGTTCCTCTTCATTTAATACACCATAGGCTTTAGCTCTTAATATAGAATCTTTTATTTCATATAGACCACCAAGTGGCAAATCAGAAATTTTAACTATTGCGTCAAAGGCATTCTTTGTTTCTCCCTGCATTCTAATAATATCATCATAGTTATCGGGAAAACTTATATTTAAAATACTATTCTTTGCATATTTCGTTTTAGCATATGTAGAAACTGTATCTAGTATTTTATTTAGTTCAAGTGTTTTTACATCATACATAAATAATTCACCTCTAAAAGAAAATATAGGCTAGGCCTATATTTTAAAATTCAATTGCTTGACTAAGCTCCTTTTTCAAATTCTCAAATGTTATGATATTATTACCATAAACATCCGTTGAGGAATTAACAATTTCATATTCACATTCATTAACAATCATTAATATTGATGGTGCGGAAGGATAAATAATAAAAAGCTTACGAGGACTTTTATGTTTATCCTTTTTAGAATCAAAACGAATTAATTCAACATTTTTCTTAACTTCTTTACCCTTTTCATCACATAAAGTTTTACCAAAATTCCATACCATTGCTGAATTAATAAATATATCACTATTATTTTTGTTCATAATAATTTTTACATAATATCGATATTTTTTAGTAGTTAATATATAGTCATATACAGGTATATTTGATTTTCGATAAGAAAAATCACTATTCTCTTTTTGTATTTTATCAAATACATTAGTTAAATTATTATCAATTTTTTTGATTTCTCTTTTCATTTTATAATTGATTCCAATTTTTATTTTAGAATCATTATAAAAAATCATTAGAGTACTAAAAGCAATAATAGAAATAAGAGAAATAATTTCTAAAATCAATTTTAAAAATTGACTCATAAAATCACTACTTTCTTTTAAAATATTTATATAAAATTATTATAAAGCAAATTACATAAAAAATAATCGCAATTATTATTAAAACTAAGCCTATTTTTAAAAAGCTTTCATTAGTGATCACAGCACCACTAAGAAGCATAATAGAGCCTAATGCAATTAATAAAAAACCTATTATGATTATTATAATCCATTTAAGCTTGGGCATTATGAACTCCCTTATTAATAATATCCTCAACCATTAATCCAAGTTCTGTAGTATTCATATCCTTATAATCTTTATTTGAAATTGATGAATGTATAACAAGTTTAATGATCTTCTTCTTTGTTCTTTTAACTTTTGAGCATTCAGATGAACCTACAATACTAATTGGAACAATCTTTGCCTCTGATTTTGTAGCAAGCTTATACGCACCAGCACGTAAATTAACCATATCTTCTGTTTGACGTGATTTAATACCACCCTCAGGAAAAATAATTATAGGGAGTCCAGCATTAACTTCTTTAATAGCTAATAATATAGATTTAACTGCGGCTCTATCATTATCTCTATCAATTGCTACAGCACCATATGTTTTTTGTAACATTTTCATAAACCAATGCTCAAATAATGACTTTTTACCAATTGCAGAAATTCTTCTGTTTAATCCATAATAAATTAATACTGGATCCATATTTGATTTATGATTGGCATAAATAGTATATTTTTCATCCTCTTTAGGTAGATTTTCAATACCTATTACCTTTAAATCAATATGATAGAATTTGATCCATAGCCAGCAAGCATTTCTTAATATAAAATGTTTAAATTTATTTGTTGGCTTCGTATTTTGTTCAATTGAAAAGAATATTAATACTAATAGTACAAATAGTAATATTCCTATAATTATTCCTAATATAGCCCATAAAAACCAAAACCATGCTGATAAGGGAATAAAAATAAAAGGAATCATACCAATAGCAATTAGAATTAATAATATTAATATAAGAAACATTATTTCACCCTCTTATAGAATGTATATCTTACCTTATCTGTATTGTTTTCCCATAATAGCTCATATTCATTAAAGTTAATATCAGGGAAATATCTATCACCTTTATGCACTCCCTTAACAAAAGAAATATATAATTCATCAGCATAAGGTAATGCTAATTTATAGATTGTAGCCCCACCTACAACCCATAAATCTTCATTTAAATTTTCTAAGAATGTATTAATATCATTAATGACTATTGCATCATTTAATAATAAATTTTTATTTATGGATGCAACATATATTTTTCCATATGGTAAAGGTTTATCCTTATAATAGCCCTTTAAAGAAAAATAAGTTGTATCTCCCATTAAAACAGTTTGGCCTTTTGTCTTAGACTTATAATATAATAAATCTTCTTTTATATGCCATGGGATTTTATCACCATCACCAATTAGATGTGATTCATCCATAGCCCAAATTAATTTAATCATTATACTGCCACCTTACCTTTAATACCTTTATATGGATTATAGTTTTGAAGTTCAAAATCATCATATTTAAAATCATAAATTGATTTTACATTTGGATTAATTTTCATTGTAGGGAGTTCTCTTGGAGTTCTTGTTAATTGCTTATTGATTTGTTCAAGATGATTTAAATATATATGAGCATCTCCAATAGTATGAACAAATGTTCCATATTCAAGACCACATACTTGAGCAATCATCATTGTAAATAATGAATAACTAGCAATATTAAATGGTACACCTAAAAATACATCTGCACTTCTTTGATATAACTGACATGATAATTTACCATCATTAACATAAAATTGCATAAAACAATGACATGGAGGTAAAGCCATTTCATTAATTTCAGCAGGATTCCAAGCTGATATAATTAATCTTCTACTTGTTGGATTTGTTTTAATTTGATTAATTAATTCCTCTAATTGGTCAACGCCACCAAAATTACGCCATTGTTTACCATAAACAGGACCTAAATTTCCCCATTTTTGAGCAAATTCATCACTATTTTTTATTTTATCTGCAAATTCTTCAATTGTTTCACCTTGATATTCAGTAGATTTCTTATAACTAGCATAAGGCCAATCATTCCAAATACGAACATCATTATCAACTAAATATTTTATATTTGTATCACCCTTAATAAACCATAGAAGCTCATGAATAATACTTTTTAAATGAACCCTTTTTGTTGTTAAAAGAGGGAATCCTTTTGATAGATCAAATCTCATTTGATAACCAAAATAAGATATAGTACCTGTACCTGTTCTATCATCCTTTTTAGTGCCCTTTTCTAAAATTGTTTTACATAAATCTAAATATTCTAACATTATACTCACCTAGCATTAATTATATACTATTTAATGTCTAAAAACAAGAAAAAATGGAATAGCAATGCTATCCCATTTTCTTTAAATTTCTTCAATATTTGGTTCGTTTTCTTCCTTGTTTTCTTCTTCTAATTCTTTTTTATTAGCCTTATCATAATTAGCTTTATTCGAGAAGGCAATAATTCTTTCACCATATAATTCTGTTGAATAGTAAACATTACCACTCTCTTTATCCTCTGTCTTTTTTGTTACCATTCGACCCTTTATGGCAACTTTAGACCCCTTTGTTAATACATTCATTGCGACTTCAGCTAGAAACTCCCAACAAGTAATTCTGAAATAATCTGTACTATACGAACCTTCATTATTTAAGAAATCTCTTTGAACTGCAAGAGTTAGGGCTACGACCTTTTTGCCATCTCCTACCTCTTTTAATTCAAAATCTCTGGCGACATATCCTACTAATAAGAAATAATTGTACAAGCTATTCTCCTCCTTTCGCAAATATAATAGCAAAAGAAGGAAAAAAACAAAAATTTCGAAATTAGAAATTTTATTTTTAATTTATATTTTTTGAGAAAAAATAGACTAATGCCAAGAAAAAAAACTAGTAATTAATCAAAAATTACTAGTCAAAAGAAAAACGCCTCTTTTATTAATCAAAAACGCCTTTTTAATTATTTTGCAAATCTTGCAACTTGTAAATTAACTACTAAGCCTTTTTGAGGTGAGATAATATGGTTAGATATTTCTTCACCATAAACACCTTTTTCTACAGCATCCCATGATTTTTCAGATAAAACCTTAAATTCAACGATTTCACCTGGTTCAAGCATCTTTGTTGTTGTGAAAAGACCATTTGAATCTCTTTCCATTAAAACAGCATTATTTATATTCCAAGCTCCTAAATTTTTAGAAGAACCAATAATATAAAGATGCGAAGTTGCTGCAGTTTCCACCTTAATTTCAACCTTAACAGCCATAATCGTATACCTCCATTTGCTATAGTATACTATATTTTTCTAAAGATGACAATATTATTTAGCCAAGCCTAACGCAATTTTCATCATATTATGGAATGAATTTTGACGTTCTAAAGCTGATGTAACTTCAGACGTAATAAATGAATCAGAAATTGTTAATAGACAAGCAGCATTCTTTTTTAATGCTTTTGCGTTAGCAAATAAAGCGAAGCTTTCCATTTCCACGGCCATACAGCCATATTCATCGTGAATTCTCTTCCAATATGTCTTATCCTCACCATAAAAAACATCACTAGAATGAATCTTGGCCTTCTTTAGCTCAATATTTAAATCATTTGCAATTTTTTCAAGTTGATTATTTACATTCTTAGAGCTCTTTTGAGTTTTTCCACGCATATTAAAGGCAATTTTAGCGTATGTAGATTCAGAGAATGCCTCTGTTACTAATACAGTATCATAAACATTTAATGATTCATCATAGCTTCCTGCCGAACCAATTCTAACAATTGTTTCAACATTGTAAAATGAATAGAGCTCATATGAATAAATACCTATTGATGGGATACCCATACCACTACCCATTACACTTATTCTCTTACCATTGTAATAACCAGTAAAGCCTAAAATATTTCTTGTTGAAGTAAAACAAATAACGTCAGTTAAAAAATTATCTGCAATATATTTAGCACGTAATGGATCACCAGGCATTAATACTGTAGGTGCAATTAATGAAGGATCCTCGCATGAAATATGAGGTGTAGGAATATTACTCATTATAGTCCTCCATTATTTGAACTCCAGCAGAACAGCCGATTCTTTCAGCACCTGCTTCAATCATTTCTTCAAATTGTGCTTTGTTACGAACTCCACCAGAAGCCTTTACCTTAGCTTTACCTTCTACTGCATCATGCATAAGCTTAACATCATGAGCTGTAGCGCCACCAGTACCAAAACCAGTTGATGTTTTAACAAAATCTGCACCAGCCTTAACTGCAAGCTTACATGCTTCAACCTTTTCTTCATCAGTTAAATAACATGTTTCAATAATAACCTTTACTAAAACACCATTTGCAGCTGAAACACATGCCTTAATATCATTATAAACATAGTCGTAATCCTTAGCCTTTAAAGCGCCAATATTAATAACCATATCTACTTCATCAGCACCATCAGCTATAGCCTGAGTCACCTCAAAGGCCTTTACACTAGTAGCATTTGCACCTAGTGGGAATCCAATTACTGTACATACCTCTACATCACTACCTAATAGTAAATCGTGAGCTAAGCCTACAAAGCATGGATTAACACAAACAGAAGCAAAGTGATATTTATTAGCTTCTCCACATAAATTTAAAATATCATTCTTTGTGGCAACAGCCTTTAATAAAGTATGATCAATATATTTTGATTTTTCCATAATAATTCCTTTCTAAACATCGAGGATTTGTTCTAAAGATAAAATACTGAAAGTTGTTTTAGGAGCAGGAAAATGCTCTTTAATAAGTATTTTATGTAGTTTCTTTATATATTTTGATTCTACAATTTTTATAGCTCCAAATCCATCGATTGATCTAAACATTTTATCCGCTTTTGCAAAAACCTGATCAATAGGGTAATAATTAGAAACTTTTCCATCATCAAGCTTAATTATCTCAACTGCAGGAGGTACAATAAATTGGTCCTCACCATTCCATTCAATTGCGACATAAGCTGTTCTTGATTTTTCTGTTTTTAAGAAAAGGTAGTTTGAAACAACTACATTTTGGTCTCTTAGAGTAAGCTCAAGTTTCTTCCTCTTTTGTAAATAACTGCATACTTGTGATAGAGTTTGAGAATCAAGTCTATTATATTTAGCCATTTTCTCAGGATATCTATCAGCATAAGCTTTTTTTACAGCTATAAAATATTTAATTAAATCAGGTCTACGGAAGGTGTAAATTACAGCTGGTGGGTTAACATAAACTAAAAATCTAAACTTTTTACAAATCTCTTCAATTATATCAAGTAATATTTCAACTGCATAATTAGAAAGTGTTACATCAAATTCAACATAAAAGTTTACATCAAAGTATTTTGGATCTAACTTATCAAGTTCAGGAACCTGAGAAGTTTGGCTCATTATAAATTTAGCATCAAAGTTTAAAACCTCATGATGATATTTAAAAACAAAATTACCTTTATTGTCACTATGATTATCAGCTATAATATTAGGAGTATCTCTTAAATATGTCATTAATTCGGTTTTCTCATAGACTCTAGTGCCTTCCTTTAGGAAATAATAACGAAAATCCATTGACCCACCACCTTTTTACTGAATTGTATCATTTTTTTAATAATATGTCAAAAAAATGATTACTTCTTTAAAATTGCCTTACATCTAGGACAAAGTTCATCCTCATCAACAAATGGCACAATCATCCAACATCTAGCACATGTAACACCTACTGCAGGTTTTACATCTACACCGAATTCATTACCATCTTCAAATTCTAATTGTGAAACAATTAATAATTGCTTTGCTGAATCCTTAATAGGCTCAAATACCTTCTTTGCTTCTTCATCTAAGGTAATTGTAAGCTTAGCATTGAAACTCTTACCAATAACCTTATTGCTTCTAGCATCCTCTAATGCCTTTAATACAATATCACGATACTTCATAAACTTATCAAATTGTTCTTCAAGTGATTCATCAAGATCAAGTACTGCTTCAGGCATATCAGTTAAATAGATGTCTTCTACTTCCTTATAAGGTAAAGTATCATACGCCTCAGATGTAGTATGAGGTAAAATTGGAGATAAAAGCTTTAATAAAGCGTCAAGAATTTGATAGAATACAGTTTGAGTTGACAATCTAACATTACTCTTTGGATCCTCAATATATAGAATATCTTTTGTAAAGTCAAGATAAAATGAAGATAATGTATTAGTAATATATGAATTTACTCTACGATATACCTCACCAAAATCAAAATTATCATAATCATTCTTAATATCATTAATAAATCTTTGAAGCTTGATCCACATATATTTATCAACAGCTTCTAGTTTTTCATAAGGTAATGAATCTTTAGGATCAAAGTCAGAAGTATTAGATAATAGGAATCTTAATGTATTTCTAATCTTTCTATATGATTCTGAAACTTGTTTTAGAATATCTTTTGATAAAGGCATATCAGCACGATATTCAACTGATGCTACCCATAAACGTAAAATATCTGCACCAGATTGATTACATACATCAGTAGGATCAACTGTATTACCTAAAGATTTAGACATCTTTCTTCCTTGACCATCAAGTGTAAAGCCGTGAGAAACTACAGTCTTATAAGGAGCCATACCAGTAGTTGCGACACCAGTAATAATTGATGAATTAAACCAACCACGATATTGGTCGCTACCCTCTAAATATAAATCAGCAGGATATTTTAAGCCTCTTCTTTGAAGTAACATATATGATGAACCAGAATCAAACCAAACATCCATAATATCATTTTCCTTACGGAAGATTCCGTTAGGACTACCTGGATGAGTAAATCCTTCTGGTAGTAAATCTTTGGCTTCTCTTTCAAACCATACGTTTGAACCATATTCACCAAATAATTCAGCAACATGAGCTAAAACTTTTTGATCTAAAATTTCAGTGCCATCCTCAGCATAGAATACAGGAATAGGAACACCCCAAGCTCTCTGACGAGAAATACACCAATCATGTCTATCACGAATCATATTACTAATTCTAATTTCACCCCATTTAGGGTTCCAATTAACATTGCTAATAGCTTTTAAAATATCATCCTTAATTGGATCAATAGAGGCAAACCATTGTGGAGTAGCTCTAAAAATAACAGGCTTTTTTGTTCTCCAATCATGAGGATAGCTATGTGTAATTGGATCTAATAATAATAGACTTCCACATTCTTTTAAATCATTAATAATAACATCTTCAGAATCATCATAGAATAGACCAGCATACTTACCAGCCTTTTCTGTTTGAACGCCTTTCTCGTTAACTGCTACCATAATATCAAGACCATATTCTTTACCAGCTAAATAGTCCTCTTCACCATATCCAGGAGCAATATGTACAAATCCAGTACCATCTGTAGTAGTTACATAATCAGCATTGATGACAGGTTGAATTCTACCATATAATGGGTGCTTATATTTTAAAGTTAATAATTCATTACCTTTTTTATATCCTAAAATATTTACATTTTCAAGACCTAATTTTTTAGTTAAAGATTCTAATAAATCAGAAGCACAAATCATTTTTCCCTTATTTGATTCAAAAACAACATAATCCATCATAGGTCCACAAGCAATAGCTAGATTACATGGTAATGTCCATGGAGTAGTAGTCCATACCATAATTTCAGCATTTTCGAATAATCCTTCACCATCAACAATAGGGAATTTAAAATAAATAGCTTTTGATGTTACATCTTTATATTCAATCTCAGCCTCAGCCAATGCTGATTCACTTGATGGAGACCAATATACAGGCTTTAAACCCTTATAAATTAATCCCTTCTCAGCCATTTTAGCAAAAACTAAAATTTGATCACGTTCAAAATCATGCTGTAAAGTAATATATGGATGCTCAAAATCTCCTAATACTCCAAGACGCTTAAAGCCAGCTTTTTGCTTTTCAACCTGCTCATAAGCGTATTTTTCACATAAGTTTCTAAATTCATATAATGGCATACTTTTACGAGAAACGCCTTTCTTTTGAAGGGCATTCTCAATAGGTAGACCATGCGTATCCCATCCAGGAATATAAACAGACTTATAGCCGTTCATATTTTTATATCTAACAACAAAATCCTTAAGAATCTTATTTAAAGCATGTCCTAAATGAATATTACCATTTGCATATGGAGGTCCATCATGTAATGTATATTCCCTTTTTCCTTCGTTTTTACGAATAACCTTATTATAAAGATCCATCTCTTCCCATTTCTTTTGAATAAGAGGCTCTTTATTAGTTAAATTACCACGCATTTCAAATGCTGTTTTACCCATATAAAGGGTATCCTTATAATCCTTCATAAACATCTTCCTTTCTTTAATAAAAAAAACCTTAGAATTTATTATTCTAAGGACGAAAAATCGCGGTACCACCTTAGTTCTATATATAATAATATAGCCCTCATTGTCTGTTAACGCCAGCTACGGGTACTCATTTCCTAATACCTATTCATCCATTGATCCAAATAATACTATTATATTAGTTCACACCATTACTAACTCTCTTTGATAAATCATATTATTTCGTATGGAATCTATATATTTCATATACCTCTTTATTTTACACTAATGAATACTAAAAGTAAAGTTTTTTTTATATCAGGTAAAATTCATAATAAAGCATTCAAGTCAAACATAAAAATTTAGTGTATCTTAGAATTCAAACTAAAATACACTAAATCTCATTATGATTTTGATGTCAATAATTAATTATTTTAATAATAGGAATTAATTTTATTACTATGGATATTTAATTTCAATTATCATTTCCAAATAAATAACTTTAAAAAATTTTTTTAAATTATTTAACATTTTTTTCCTTTTCTAATAATAATTATTGCAAAGCTTACAATGAAAGCTATAATCATTAAAAAATATATACTATTAAAATATATGTACAAATTGGTATGAAAGGTAACACCTTCAACATGTACAACAAAAATTCAATTTAAATTAGTCGTTGCAAGTATATATCTACCATAGCTATGGCATGAAAGCTTAGTCATACTATCGCCATCAATGTGATAAACAACAACTTAATTATGATTATAATAAGGATTTGCTTTGATATAAATTTCAATATCATTATCTAATAAAGCATACTCGTCATTTACATTTTTTATATTAATATTTGTAATTCCATAATTTTCAGTAATATTACAAATAAGCTTACTTATAAGATTATATTCTAATCCTAAAATAATTCTTTAGGAAGAAATAGTATAATCTTCTGGTAATATATTATTTATATCTTTTATTTGTACTAAACTTGATTCAACACTTGAAGAAATAACATTAATTGTTTTTACAACATAGGAATCATTACCAAGGCTAGTTTTATATTTATTAGTCGAACTTTATAAACAATCAAATTATTTCCTAATTCTTCTAATATAAATTCATTATTTTCATATTCAATTTCTTCTCCATTTGGATTAATAACAGAAATTTCTACATTTATTTATTTATCTTGAAAATATGCAATAATATTTGGAATGTTACAAATAGAATTTTGATTTGAATTAATATTTCCTTCACTTTCAATTTCTATTTTAGGAACGTAAATAGCTAGATATTCTTTATTATCATCTAAATGTTTATTAGTTTTAACTAACAAAATTATTTTATCATTACATATATCCCCTATTAATAATAAGGTTATAGCAAACTAACTTTTTATAAATAAAAAAACCTCAATCCAAATAATTGAAGTTTTTAGTATGATTGATTTAATTTTAAAAAATTATAAATTCATTTAATTTATATTATTCTAATTCAAAAGCACCAGTATATAACTGATAATATGTACCTTTCTTCTCAATTAATGAATCATGATTACCACGTTCAATAATTCTTCCTTGATCAAGAACCATTATACAATCTGCATCACGTACTGTTGATAATCTATGAGCAATAACAAATACAGTTCTACCATGCATTAATTGATCCATACCCTTTTGTACTAATGCTTCTGTACGAGTATCAATTGACGAAGTTGCTTCATCTAAAATCATAACTGGAGTATCTGCACAAGCTGCTCTAGCAATTGATAATAATTGTCTTTGACCTTGAGAAAGGTTGGCACCATCATGTGTTAGCATAGTATTAAAGCCTTCTGGTAATCTAGTTATAAAGTCATAAGCATTAGCTATTTTTGCAGCCTCATAAACTTCTTCATCAGTAGCTTCTAGTCTACCATATCTAATATTGTCCATTACAGTTCCAGTGAATAAATTTGTATCCTGTAATACAACACTTATCGAACGACGTAAATCGTCCTTCTTAATCTTATTAATATTGATTCCATCATATCTAACCTTACCATCAGCGATATCATAAAATCTATTAATTAAATTTGTAATAGTAGTCTTACCAGCACCAGTAGCTCCAACAAGAGCTATCTTTTCACCTGGATGAGCATAAATATCTACATTATGTAATACAATCTTTTCCTTGAAATATCCGAAATCAACATTATCAAGTAAAATATCGCCCTTAAGCTCAGTATAAGTAACCTCTCCTGTTTTATGAGGATGCTTCCAAGCCCAATGACCTGTTCTATCATTTGTTTCAGTAATATTACCAGCTTCATCAATATTACAACGAACTAATGTTACATAGCCTTCATCAGTTTCTGGAGTTTGTTCTATTAAATTAAAACATCTTTCAGCACCGGCCATTGCCATTGCGACCATTGAAATTTGTTGTGAAACCATTGAAATTGATTGACTAAATTGTTTACTCATTCCCAAGAAGGATGATACAATCGCGATTGTTACTGAAACCTTTGTAGGATCAATGAATGCTTGAATTGATAAATTATAAGCATTGAAGTATGATAATAAGAATCCAACACCAGCAATAATAATATAAATAACATTACCAAAGTTATTTAAAATTGGCATTAATATATTACCATAATATTGAGCCTTAGTTGCATCATCACAAAGTTTTTCATTAACCTTATCAAATTCTTCCTTTGATTTTTCTTCATGATTAAATACTTTAACAACTTTTTGACCATTCATCATTTCCTCGATATAGCCTTCAGTTTGACCAGTGGAAATTTGCATTTGCATAAAGTATTTAGCTGAATTACCACCAACCTTTTTAATAATTACTAGAATAACAAAAACACCAGTAAATGAAATTAAAGCTAACCATATAGAATAATAAAGCATTAAACCAATTAATACAATTACTGTAATTAAAGTATTTAATACCTGGACTAAAGTTTGAGTAATAAATTGTCTAACTGCATCTACATCATTTGTATATCTTGACATAATATCGCCATGTGGATTTCTATCAAAGAAAGAAATTGGCAATTCTTCCATTTTATTAAACATATCTTTTCTTAAATGATTTAAAGAACCTTGACCAACACGAGCTAAAACTTGTGTATAAATAAATGAACATAAAACACCGACTGAATATACACATATCATTGTAATCATTATTTTAGACATTGTAGGCCATACATCATTTAAGTTACCAATTACATAACTACCATCTGATTGTTTTGTTGCAATAGTATCAATAATTGAATTTAAAAAGATAGAATTTGATGATGAAATAGCTGCTGATAAAATAACACATAGAATAATAACAATCATTTGAGGAGTATAATACTTGAAAATATACTTAATTAAACGAGGAAGTGTTTTTAAGCTTTCCTTAGTAAGCTTAGCTCCGCCACCTCTACGACCCATAGGACCTCTAGCCATTAGTTATTACCTCCTACACTTGAAATACGGTTTTGAATTTCATAAACCTCTTGGTATATCTTATTATTCTTTAATAATTCATCATGAGTTCCTACACCATTAATAGTACCACCATCAAGAACAATAATCATATCACATTTCTCTACAGAAGAAATTCTTTGAGCAATTATAATCTTTGTAGTATCAGCTAAATCAGATTTTAAACCATTTCTAATTACTGCATCAGTTTTAGTATCGACTGCACTAGTAGAATCATCAAGAATTAAAATATTAGGTGATTTCAATAAAGCTCTCGCAATACATAATCTTTGTTTTTGGCCACCAGATACATTTGTACCACCTTGCTCTATATAAGTGTTATAGCCTTCAGGAAAACGATTGATAAATTCATCAGCACAAGCTATATGACATACATGTTTAATCTCATCTAATGTCGCATCTTCCTTACCCCATCTTAAGTTATCAATAATAGTACCACTAAATAAAACATTTTTTTGTAGTACAACAGATACTTTATCTCTTAATGTCTTTAAATCATAATTCTTAACATTAACACCAGCTACTAACAATTCACCTTCAGTGACATCATATAATCTAGATATTAGATTTACAAAAGTAGTTTTTGATGAGCCTGTACCACCAATAATACCTACTGTAGTTCCAGAAGGAATAGAAATATTAATTTTATCTAAGGCATTCTTTTGAGCATGCTCACTATATTTAAATGATACATTCTTAAATTCAATTGAGCCATCTTTAACATCATAAATAGGATTTTTTGGATTTTCAATAGTCGGCTTTTCCTTTAATACTTCAGCAATTCTTTTTATTCCTGACATAGAAATACTTAGCATTACAAAGATCATATTAAGCATCATAATAGAATTTAGAATCTGTATATTATAGGTTAATAAAGCTTGTAAATTAGAAACCTTTAATTCAGTTTGATTTGTTTTTACAATTAAATAAGAACCAAATACACAAACAACAATTAATAATGTATTAATAGCGAAGTTCATAATAGGTGTATTAAATGCTACAATTTTTTCAGCTTTAGTAAAATCTTTATTTACTTCATCCGCTGCCTTATCAAACTTTTGTTGTTCAAAGTTTTCACGAACATAAGTTTTAACAACTCTAATACCATTAATATTCTCTTGAACTGATTCATTTAAATTATCATATTTCTTAAATACTCTATCAAATACAGGCATTGCGCACTTAGAAATAATTAAGAATGCAATACCAATAACTGGAACTAAACAACAAGATATTAATGCTATTTTCCAATTAATTGTAAATGCCATAATTACTGAGAATATAAGCATTAGTGGACTTCTTATTGCTATCCTAATAATCATACCATAAGCCATTTGAACATTGTTAACATCTGTTGTCATACGAGTAACTAGACTTGAAGCTGAAAAATTATCAATGTTTTCAAATGAAAAATCTTGAACTTTATAAAATAGGTCATGACGAACGTTTTTAGCAAAACCTGATGAAGCAATTGCTGCATACTTACCAGATAAAAATCCAAAATATAAGCCAAGCATAGCTACTACTAGTAACACTACCATCCATATAATCATCATTTTAATATCATTTTTTTCCATTGTTTCCAATAAATATGACATAAAGAATGGCAATAAACATTCCATTATTACCTCAAAGGTAACAAAAAATGGAGCTAAAAGGCTTGCTTTTTTGTATTCACGAATACATTTTTTCAATACTTTTATCATTTTTTCCTCCTAATATTATCAACTCTAGAACATAATAAAACCATTTATAGTTTAACTACAAATGGCTTCATTAAAAGCTAGAATAATTTTTATATTCTATATTATATACATATAAACTTAAATGTCAATTAACGTTATTTGTTGAAAACGATTACAAGTTTAATTATTTTCAGCTATTTTTTCAACTAAATTTTGAGGTACCTTTTCATATCCATAAAATGTTCTATTGAAATATCCAGAACCTTGAGTTAAGCTCTTTAAATCATTAACATATTCTAGTATTTCGGCTTCAGGCGCTAAAGCCTTTAGTTTTTGTTGCCCCATAGAATTAATTTCCATTCCAACTATTTTAGCTCGCCTTTGAGTTAAATCTGATAATATATCTCCTACAATACTACCATCAACTGTAATAGTCATTTCAATAATAGGCTCTAATAATACTGGAGAGGCTTTCATATAAGCATCTTTAAATGCTAATATACTTGCATTCTTAAATGATAACTCATTTGAATCAACAGAATGATATTTACCATCTACTAGTATTGCATGAACACCTATAACAGGGTACCCTTTTAATAATCCCTTTTCGCAAGCTTCAAAAAATCCTTTTTCAACTGCTGGGAAGTAATTCTTTGGTACTGCACCACCAAATACCTCCTCAGTAAACTGATTCTCTTTAGATGGTTCAAATCTCATTTCAACAATTCCATAGAATCCACTTCCACCAGATTGTTTAACATATCTACCTAACCCATTTGCTATATTAGTTATTGTTTCACGATAAACAATTCGATAATCTTCTAAAGTGATATCGAGTTTATAACTATTTTTCATTTTTTCTAATAAATAATTTAAATGACCTAATCCTAATGTACCAATCAATAACTGCTTTGTTTCTTTATTTCTTACTACTGAAATTGAAGGATCTTCTAATCTTAACTTTTGTAATACCGCTGATAGTTTATCCTCATCTGTCTTTGTTTTAGGCTTTAAAGCTTTAAAGTATACAGCTGTTGGATATTCAATTTTAGGGTAAATAATTTTAGATTTAGGATTAGAAAGAGTCATAGAGTTTTCTAATCCTTCTATCTTACATATACATCCAATATCTCCAGCGTGAAGTTCACTAACAGGAGTTAAACTTTTACCACAAATTGTATATAGATTAGAAATAGTTTCAGTTTTATTTAATTCCGAAATATAAATTTCATCATTTAAATGAATTATACCAGAATTTATTTTAAAAATATTAGTTATTCCTGAATATGGATCTACAATGGTCTTAAAAATAAAGGCACTAAAAGGTTCTTCATCTAATGTTTTTCTTTCAACTATTTCTTCACCTATTAAACCAGAAATTGGATTTAAATCTTTAGGATTTGGTAAATAATCTATAAGCATATCAAGCAAAGTATGAAGGCCAATTGATTTAGTAGCAGAACCAACTAATACTGGAATTAATCTACCATTTAACACTCCATCACGTAATCCATCCTTTATTTCTTTTCGTGTTAATTCAACACCATCAAAGAATTTCTCCATTAATTCATCATTACTTTCAGCCACTCGTTCAATCATGTTATTATGAAGTTCTAAAACCTTCACTCGTTTATCAGAATATATTTCAGAATCCTCACATGTTTTCCCATTATATTTTCTAGCTTTTAACTCTACAACATTAACAAAGCCATCAAAATTATCATTATGTCCCATTGGATAACAAAACGGAATTACATTATGAGCTAAATTATTACTTAGATCGTTAAAAATATCTTCAAATCGAACTCCATCACTATCCATTTTATTTACATAAATAATAGTAGGTATGTTTCTTTTCTTAAGCATATTATAATGCTTTTTAGTTTCAACCTGCACTCCTTCTTTAGCATCTATTACTAAAATTGCTCCTTTAACAACACTAATAGTTTGAATTGCTTCACAAATAAAATCATCATTACCAGGAATATCAATTAAATTAATTTTATAATTATTATAGTTAATCGGAACAATACTAGATTTAATACTAGATTTTCTATTTTGTTCTTCTTGTGTATAATCACTAATAGTATTTTTTCTTTCGATACTTCCCTTAGGGTTTCCTGTTGATAGTGAATATAGACTTTCAACTAAAGTAGTCTTACCAGAAGCCTGATGTCCTAACACAGCTACATTTCGAATGTTATAACTCATATTAAATTCTCCTTTTATTGTAAACGTTTTCTTTATACAAAAATTATATCATGTATTAATAAGAAATAAAAGTGAAAATATATAAAAATTAAAAAAAGACTGTAAAATATTTTTTTACAATCTTCATATAAATATTAAATTACATAAACTTCTTTAATATATCTCTAGCTACATAAACACCATTCGCGCCAGCTTGAGCTAAACCACGTGTTAATCCAGCTCCATCTCCACCAACATATAATCCTTTAACCTTAGTTTCGAAGTTATTATTAATCTCAGGACGAGCTGAATAAAATTTAGCCTCTACTCCATAGAATAATGTATGCTCATTTGCAATACCTGGTGTAACATAATTTAAAGCCTCAATCATTTCAATAATTGATTTCATAGTATTATAAGGTAATACTAATCCTAAATCTCCAGGAACTGCTTCCTTTAATGATGGCTTTACAAATCCCTCATCTATTCTCTTTTGAGTAGATCTTCTTCCTTTACATATATCACCATAGCGTTGAACAATAATTCCACCACATGATAATTCATTTGCTAAACGAGATACCTGATGTGCATACTCATTAGGTAAGTCAAATGGCTCTGAAAATTTATGTGAAACTAATAAAGCAAAATTAGTATTATTACTTCCTAGTTCTTTAGATGCATATGCATGTCCATTTGCTAGCATTGTTCCTGAATGATTTTCAACTACAACATGACCACTTGGGTTTGAACAGAATGTTCTAACAACTGTACCTACTGAGGTTCTATATATAAATTTACCCTCATATAAATTCTTATTGATTTCTTCCATAATAACATCATTAGTTTCAACTCTTACACCAATATCAACTTGATTATGAGTCATATGAATATTATTCTTCTTACAAATTTCCTCAAGCCATTTAGAACCATCTCTACCTACAGCTAATAACACATTATCACTATATAGCTCTTCGCCATTGTTAATGATAATACCCTTTACCTCATTATCCTTAACAATTATATCTTTAACCTCTTCTTTAAAGCGCATTTCAATTTTATCAGATAAATATTCATAAATACGCATTAATATTTTAAGATTATTTTCAGTGCCTAAATGTCTTACTTGACTACGTAAAAGCTTTAAGCCAACTGCATAGCCTCTTCTTTCAATTTCTCTAACCTTATCAGTAGTAGGGTCTGTTATAACCTCTGTAGCGCCAAATTTAATATTAATAGAATCTACATACTTTATTAAATCTAATACTTCCTTATCATCTAGATAATCTGTTAACCAACCACCAAACTCTGTAGTAATGTTAAATTTGCCATCAGAGAAAGCTCCAGCACCACCAAAGCCATTAGTAATAGAACAAGCAGGACTACAACCACTTATTCCATCTCTATTTACAGGACACTTATCAAGCTTATGATTATTTACAGGACATTTTCTATTATAAATATTATGTCCCTTATCAATTAATAATACCTTTAAATTAGGATTTTTTTCAACAAATTCATAAGCACAGAAAACTCCAGCTGGACCTGCACCAACAATTATACAATCATACTTCATAAATAATACCATTCCTTCTTAGTGTGCTAAAAAGCCAAAAATAAGTATATCATTTATAATATTTTTTTTCAATAATTCTAATGATTTCTAAGAGAATTTCTTTCCAAATCGAGTAAAGTATAAAAATAATTATTTCTAATTACTTTTCATTCCCTCTCACACCACCATACGTGACGTTTGCATCCGATGGTTCAATTCATAAGTTTGCTTCAAGCTAAAAAATAGTCAAGAGCGAAGACCAAACATCTTCGTTTCATCTTTTTTATTTGTTGTTGCAAGTCTAATTTTCGATATTGCATTTTGTAGTATTTTAGAAATTGCAACAAACATATAATCCCTTCTACAAACGGAAGCTTTCATTTTTTCCAAATAATCATTTTTATTCTTGTACGTAAGTGTTAACTCATAGCTTGTCTACTTCCTATCTTTTCGTTAGCTAGCAAAATCATTCTTTAGACTACCCATTAAAGTAAGCTTAACCTCATACCCTTATTTATTTTGATTAATATTTTTTAATTTAATTTTATATAAATTGGTGTTAAACAGTCTTTCGAACTTTGTTATGTTATTATGTTAACTTATCCACCTAATGGGCCTTCAGTCTTAAGTTCCTACTCGTTGAGCCACGTTTTCGCTATTACTTCTTTTCACGCTCCATTACTGGTTTACGCTTTGCAAGTTACTATCGAGTTCAAGGAAACTGCGCCTCTTGGGACTATCACCCTAGATATATGATATGCCAGTCATACATAAAAAAAGAGTGAAAATTAATTCACTCTTATAACTGCTTCTACATATCCATATTCCTTTAATTCATTTATTTCTCTAACAGCGTTTCTAACACTATATTCATGAGTAACATGGGTAACAATGATTAAAGGAACTCCACTAGGCTGATTCTCATATTGAATAAGTTCAGCAACACTAATGTTATAATTAGAAAAAATTGAGGTAATCTTTGCAAGTACACCAATTGTATCATTAACAAGCAATCTCATATAATAGGCACTTTCAAAATTATCTATAAAATGAATTTTATCATCCTCTAAGGCTGTATTTTCAAATGGAGAATATTGAATACTATTTTCATGCTTTGCAGCATATAAAATATCACCAACAACCGCACTACCTGTAGGAAGCTTTCCGGCACCTCTACCATATAGCATTACATCCTCAACACTATCTCCTGTTACAAAAATTGCATTATAAGAATCATTTACTGTAGCTAAAGGGTGAGAATTTCTAATAAATGTTGGATGAACTCTAACCTCAATTCCCTTTTCTGTATTTTTACCGATAGCTAATAGCTTTAATGTATATCCAAGCTTTAATCCGTAATTAATATCCTTTAAGGATATATTTCTTATACCTTCACGATAAATCTTAGTATATGGAATTTTAGTTTTAAAGGCTAATGATGATAAAATTGAAAGCTTATATGTTGAATCAAATCCATCAACATCACTAGTTGGATCCTTTTCAGCATAGCCTAGCATTTGAGCTTGGCTTAAAGCATCATCATAAGTAATACCATCATTCATCATTTTAGATAGAATATAATTTGTTGTACCATTAATAATACCTAATATTGATTTGATATTATTACCCTGAAGATTATCTAGTAATGTTCTAATAATAGGAATACCACCAGCTACAGTAGCTTCATAATATAATCCTACTCCATTCTTCTTAGCCTCAGCTTCAAGTAAATAACCATATTTACAATATAGCTCCTTATTAGATGTAACAACAGACTTTTTAGAAGATAAGGTCTTTAATACATAATCTTTAGCTGCAGTACAGCCACCCATTACTTCTACTACTATAGAAACATTAGGATCATTGCAAATATCATCTATTGATGAAGTAATCTTTTCATCTGTTATACCTAATTTATAAGCCTTTTCTTTAGTTCTATCTAATACCTTTACAACCTCAAGATTAATATCCTGACTTATCTTATAGTTTTCCTTATGAGACTCTATTATCTCATATACTCCACTACCAACAACACCTAAGCCTAATATTGCAACTCCAACATTTTTCATCATAATTCTCCTAAAAAAACAAATTTACTTAATTATAGCATTTTGAATAATGTTTATCAAGTGAAATAAAATAACGTTAGTTCAAGCAATTAAATATTGAATTATATTTTAAAAAAATGACATGATTCTTTTAATGAATCATGTCATTATAAATTATTCTTTTGTAGAAGTTTTAGTTTCAACTAAACTAATAACAACTTTACCATCAACAATTTTCAATGTATATTTTTCAGTTCCTTCACTTGTAATTACATCATATGAATATGTATCAGTTTCAGAATCATATTCCATATTTGAGAAATTTACATAAGAATCACCATTTTTAATTAATAGTACATTTCCATCATTATCTATATCTACATATGATGATTTATCACTTGAATAATATGTAGTAACTGGTACTAATTCAATATCAACTGATTCAAATACTTGTGCTCTATTATCTTCAACATTTGATGATTGCTTTAAATTAAATTTATAATATTGTGATGAAGTGATAATACCATTTTCATCGTATTCTCTAGAAATACCATAATAAATACCGTTTGCACTTCTTATTATAGTCTCAATTTGTACATCTTCACCATTTTGCTTTAATGATAAGCTTGCTAATTGACCAACACCAGCTTTATCAATAGTGTTATTACCATTATATGTAACAACTTGTTCTATAGTTAATTCATAATCAATGTAAGTTAAAGTTTGAACTCTAGTCATATAAAGTACTCTAACACCTAAAGCTGATTTAGGAGCATTATAGTTTGTAACTACCATATATAATCTATATGTATAATTATCACTGCCTACAACTGAAGCATAAATATAAAGATAATTTCCACTTGAAGACATTGTATATTTAGCATGTTCAAGATTTAATACATTACCATTTGAATCTACTAAATTTGCCTTTTCTGTAAATGCTGAATCACAATAATTTTCAAGAACATCACCATTTTCATCATAACTTGTAACAACAACAAGTCCGCCATATGGATCTGTCATTGTAGATGAAATATCCATTCTAAAGTATACATAATAGAAATAAGCCATTTGTAGGTATGTGTCATTTTGTAAATCAATAGTATATGATAATGATGTAACCTCATAAGTTGATATACTTTCATCATTTTCATTCATACCTTGATATTCTGCATTAATACCAAACTTATAACCTTTAAATAATACATACATATCAAAAGCATCTTCTAATTTTTCTCTAACTACTGAACATGTATAAGAATTTTCAGTTGACGAAACCTCATTGCCATCTTGATCAACAACAACCATTAATACCTTTACAACACCATTAACGCTAAATGTTTCACCTGTAGGCGCATAAGTTAAATCCTCTAAATAGTAATAAGTAGTTTGTGTTTTTTCAACACCATTAGCATCTTTTACTGTTGAAGTAGATTTTAATGGATATTTCTCAGAATTAGATTGAACTCTATTGAAACTAATTGCATAACCAGTATTTTCATAATATGTCTTACCCTTAAATGTTACTTGATTTTCATATGAACCAAACTTAATTTCTACAAATCCATATTCATTGGCATCTGTATTTGTAGGATCATATTCATATAATACAACTGCACCATCAACAATATTATAAAAATATCTATCAGAACCATTAACAAGTGCAAATCCATATTGATAGAATACTAAAGATTCAAAGTCCTTTGTATAATAACCATATAAGTCAAAATCACCTTTAACAATTGTACCAGACTCAATATCATATGTATATACACATGCATCAGAATTAGCATTGTTAACATAATATAGTAAATCATAAGTAATTAACTTACAAGTACCCGTCTCTTTGCTTCCATCATTCTTATATAATGTTGCATTACCAAATTGATCAAGTTCTAATACAGACATATCACTTTCATTAACAAACTTTGTATTAATTTCTGAATGTGATACTATAAATGCATTATACTTTTGATTATTAATTGTATATGTAAATAATGTGCCATAATAAATTATAGTTTGATTATTATCTATAAATTCCAACTTATAATTATAACTTCCTGATGAAGTTATAGTTGTTGTAGATGTATAAGTTGCATTTTCATCGACTACAATGATTGAACCATTTACATTTTTAGAAACTACCGCTTTACCATAACCATCCAATGTTACATAATACTCAACAGTTTGATTATTCATTACTAAGTAAGAGCCAGCTTCTAGCCCACGCATTCTACACTTTCCATTTTCTTTATCAGTTACATCAAATGTAATTGTATATGATTGCATGTAAATAGAAATTGTGTTATTTTCATCATCAACATAATATAATGTTTCAATTACTTCATCAGCAATTGTAAATTTAACTTTATAATCAAATCCATCTAATGTGAATTTTAAATTTCTATTATTAGAAACAGTAAAATCACCACTATATGATTCACTACGCTTAGCATAATATGTAGAGCCATTATTTGCTAGAAATTTAATAAATTCTAGAGTAGTTGAACTTCCATCTAATAAATATTTAAATTCATAAATCGTATCTCCACAAATTGTACTATTTTCAGTTTCTACAAGACTACCTTCATATATTTTAACTTTTGATTCATTATTCTCTTCAACTACAACATTATAAGTAACATTTCCAAACTTATCATAAGAGAAATATTCATTCTTATTAATGCTGCCATTTGTATATAAATATTCAGTTTTAGGTAATTGACATTCTGTAGCTGTACTTAATTCATTATCTAATAAGACATATAATACAAAATCATCAAATGTTAATGTTGTAATTTCACCTGTTGTACTAAATGTTCCTTCATAAGTATTAGCACCATCAAAATATATTACCTTATGTGAAATAAATTTTAATGTCTTAGTGTCAGAATCAGTAAAATTATATTCTAATACTAAATTAACCTCACCATCACTAGTGCTATATGTATACCAATATGATACGTTATAAGAATTTGTTTCATCTAATGAATATACAAAGCTTGAAATAGTAGATAAATCATAAGGACTAGTTAATGCTTTTGAAGCTTCATCATATACATTAGTTACAGTATATGTATAAGTACCATCATTATTTAAATTATATGTACCAGAAGATACCTTAACAAATACACCCTTTGATACAAAACCATATAATGTTGCAGTAGTTTTGCCATCAATTACTAATAAAGGAGCATAATAAATAGATGAACCATTTTGATAATAATATTCTTTGTATAAAATTGATACTTCCTTAAATAATGTTGTAGATACAGCTTCTGCACCATCAACACTGTCTGAAGTTACTGTATATACTAAATATTTATGTAGAACATTATTTGAATCTTTAATTGTAACAAGGTAATCTCCTAATATTGAACTTTCAATATAATAATGACCAGATATTACAACATCACCATCTTTTACTGTAGCAAATGATAATCCATCAATTGTTAGTGATTTATTATCATCATTAATTACTACATCATAAGTTGAATTATATAAAACAAGACATTTTTCATTATTAATTTCTTCAAACTTTAAAGTTCCTACACTTTGTCCGCTTGAACCATAAAGTGAAATGCTATCTTCGTTCCTATTATAATAATAATTTGAACTATTTAAAGCTGCAGTACCATAACCATTTAAAGTTAGAGTTAAACCAGAATCAACCAAATCATAGTCAGCTAGTTGATATACCTTCATAGAACCAAGATTTACATCTTCTTCATTTCTAACTTGGAAAGCATTTTGTCCTTGATATTTTCCAATGACAAAATTCATAACTGTTCCTTTTAAATCTCCATCAGTAAAAGTAACTGAATATGTTCCATCATCTAAAATTATAAATGTTCCCTTTGATGAATGTAATACTCCATTCTCATCCTTTGTAACATATGATAAATCATCATATTGTCCAAAATAAAGGTTAACATTCTCATTCATACCTTTGTTATAAAGACCATAAACAGAATCTTGTCTTTCTGAATCTAAATAAGAAAATTTACCATTGTTTAAAAGTTTTCCTTCTAATATAATTTTTTTATTATTATCGAAGAAAATAAATGATGAATCATTAATTACTCCCTTAAAATATATACCATCACGCTTCAAATAAATATCATTAGATTTTTCATCTAAATAATATATTTCATCAGCTCCACCAAACATGTCTGTTGAACCTTTTTTCCAAACAGCATATAAAGTTTCACTTCCAGAGGCATAATATTTAGGTTCGAAAGAACTATCTTGATCATTGAATAGATTTTCAAGGATTTTATTTGTATCGTATTTGACTTCACCATTTTTAGATGTAGACCAACCCACTAATTCGTATCCCTCTACATCTGATAATTTTGGAAATTTAATTCTATCTCCATTTTCTAATGTTAAATTTGATGTCACTGCATCCATTTCCACTGGATAATTAGAATCAAAATGAATTTCATAAACATCTTTAGCATAATATTTCTTTAAGACATTATCAGAAGCATTTTCAGAAACCTTAACAGATGAAACAGTATTTGGAGTATTAACCTCAGAATAACCATCTTCAATATGTGAACTTGTAAATGTATCACCTATTAATTCATAAGATTCACTTGATTCCTTTAATTCATAATTTCCTGTAGTAGAATTTTTAACATAAAATTCTACTACACATTTTTGTTTAAATCTAGCAGTAACTGTTAATCCTTCTTCAGGCATAACAGCATCATCAGAAACTAATGTATATTTTGAAGAAACTGTATTATAAATATACCATCCAGCAAACTTTAAATCATTTTTAACTGGAATATAATCTTTCAAAACATCATTAAGATTATCTCCAATTGCTACATTTAAAACAGATTTATTTAAAGTGGCTCCATTTAAATCAAAATTTAAAACACCAAGTTTAGCCCATTTTGCATAAAATGTCATATTTTTTGATGCTGTAATAGTAGTTATTTTTTCACCATTAAATTCAGGATTATCATACCATCCTAAAAAAGTATAACCTTCTTTTTTAGGAGTAGGTAATTCAAATTCTTTTCCTTCTTCTATAAATTCTTTTTCTTGATTTTCTCCACCATTTACATTAAATTCATAAGTAAAACCCTTAGAACCGCAAGAAGTTAACATTATACTTGTTGCAAGTGATGTACCTACAAATAATGTAAATAGACTTTTTTTAATTTTTTTCATTTTTTTCCCTTTCTATTTTATGAAATTAATTTTCACTTTTCCAAATAGCTTTAACTTCAGAACCATTTGCTAAATTTATTAATTCATCAGATTTAAATATTTTAACAATATTATTTCCTTCTTCATCAACATAAGTTACTTCCCACCCTTCAAATACATAACCTTCTCTAGTAGGATCATTTATATATCTGAATTCATTAATATTGAAGCAATATGAAGAATCGAATTTAAATTCAATTATATATTTTAAATCTTCAGAAATAGAAGAATTATAAATTATTGGTCTATTTGAAGAATTAAACATTGTATTCCATGTTTCAGTTTTGGTTTGTAACTCAGTATAAAGAGTTAAATTATTACAATTGTAAAATGCGTGCTTTCCGATTGTTTCCAATTTAGATCCTAAAAATAAATTATCAAGACTCATGCAATCCTTAAATGCAAAATTGCCTATACTTTTTAAAGTACTTGGTAAATAAATATTTTTTAATTTTGAAGCACCTCTAAAAGAATATGCCCCTATTTCTTCTAATCCTTCATTTAGAACTACATATTCTAAATTAACGGTATCATAAAAAGCATAATTTGAAATAATTTTTACTGAATTTGGTATTTCAATTTTTAAAGCACCTACACCTAAGAAACAATAGCTAGGTATTTCTTCAATCCCATTACCTAATATAATATCAACTAAATTAGTACACTTATAAAAGGCTTTTGTTCCTAATGAAGTCAAGGAATTAGGTAAAGTTATATTCTTTAATTCTGAACATTTATAAAATGCACCTTCCCCAATAATTTTAATTGAATTTTGAAATATTAAAGTTTTTAAATTATTGCATTTAGCAAATGCATAATCTGATATTTCTTCTAAATAATAACCTGTAGAAAAATCAATTTCAGTCAAATCAGAGCATTTATAAAATGCACATTTTCCAATTTTTCTAATATTTGTAGGAAGAGTAACACTATATAAAGAATTACAATTATAAAACGCATAATCAGGAATTTCTAATAAATTAGAATTAAAAGATACTCTTGCTAAACTACTGCATCCATAAAATGCAGCATATCCAATTCTTTCTACCTTATTTAAACCATGAATAGATTGAATACTATTTTCTTGATAAAAAGCATAATTTGAAATTCCAGCAACATTAGATAGAGTAATTTCAATAGTTGCAGTTGGATTAACACAGCCTACAATCCAATTACCAGCATAAATCACACCATACTGATCTGGAGAATCCCATAAACCAGTATTTTCAAACGCTCTTGTCCCAATTTCTGTTACTGTATTTGGTACAACACTTCTTGAAAGATCAATTTCTCCATTAATTTTTCTATTAACTAAAGATTTACAACCATAGAAAGCATAATTACCTATTTTTACTAATCCCTTATTTAATGTGAACATTGCAGTCAAACATCCAGAAAATGCCCCATCGCCTATTTGTACACAACCATTTGTCGTAACTTTAGTAATATTTGAGCATCCTAAGAATGCACGATTTCCAATATACTTTACGCTTGATGGTAAATTTACAGTAACAAGACTTGAATTATTTGCAAATACATAATCAGCAATTCCAATTGTATCAGCATTAATATAATCCTTATTTAAAACTGTAGTTTTTTTGTCTTCGGAAACTGTATCATTTATTCCAACTATCCATTTATCAGCATATATAAATCTATCATTATTAGCTTTTGCTGAAGAATACAGTGTTGTATATAAAAATGCATTACTACCAATTTCAATTATAGAATCGGGAATAGAGACTTTCTCTAACAAAACATCTAGTGTAAAACAATTACTACCTATCTTTTCAAGACCATCTGGTAAGACTATTTCTGATAAATTAGAACAATCATAGAATGCTTTATTTTCAATTTGCTTCAAATTTGATTTATTCGAAAATTTTACATTAACTAAATTAGTACAAGCTTGAAAGCATGATGTAGGGATTTTTTCTAATTTTGAATTAATTGTTATAGTCTTTAAATTAGAACAACCACCAAAAGCTTCATTTTCAATAGATATTAGTTCATCTGGTAAAACTACTTCAGTTAATCCTGAACAATTATAAAAAGCATTTTCACCTATTGATTTTATATTATTAGAAAAATTTATACTTGTAAGAGATCTACAATAAGCAAATGCATTTGATGAAATACTATTTATGGTATCAGGAATTCTTATACTCTTTAAAGATCTACACGCTTGAAATGCACTTTCACCAATTAATATAATATTTTTTGAAAGACTTACGTTTTCTAAATTTGAACAATTATAAAAAGCATTTTTTCCAATAGTTTTAATTGAATCATTTAATTTAATACTTGTAATTTTATTATTACCTTTAAAAGCACTATCTCCAATGCTTGTTATAGGTAATCCGCGATATGTATCTTCAATAATAATATCACCGGAACATGATTGTCCAGAAGATAATTCATATTCAGAATTATTATTTATTAGAGTGTATTTTGCTCCATTATCAAAACTTTTATGAAAGAAGTACTCACTTGACCATTCTGATAAATTTTTTGCTTCATAATCTTGAACAGCTCTGACTTTTATAACATAATCACCTTCAGTTAATTTATTTAAATCATACTTATTATTTCTTGTATTGAATTCTTCATTGTATGAACTATCATTGTTTGAAACAGAAATAATATAACTTCTAGCATCATTATTCACATCCCAAGATAAAACATTATCAAGATTAACCTTTAAATTTTCAGGGCAAGAAAGAGTATTTTGGTTACAAGAAGTTAAAATCATTAGTGAAATAACAATAATAATAAACAAACTAAATAATTTAATTTTTTTCATATTTCCTCCCTCTAATAGTTTTTAACCTATTTTAAACCTTTTCTTTTTTTATAATTATCTAACAACTCATGTGGCCATTTAAATTTGAATTTTCTAACTGCTATATCTAATAGGAATAAAACAATAGCTATTGAAACAAATATAATCCTTGGATCATATGATTGGTTAATATAAGGAATAAATGTATCAAAGATATGAGTAAGCATATCTTCATTTGTTATTAAAATACCACTCCCCTTATCAGAAACATTATATGCTTTCTTTTCTAACTCACTATATAAAATATCAGGTTCAATGTTATATTCCTTTGAATATGAAAAAAGTTTATATGTTTCATTTGAAGAAACTACTTCACCTAAGCTATTAAGCTTTTTAATTTCAATTAAATACAAACCGGATTTTTTAACAATAAAAGTACATCTACTATAATTGCTTGATAAATCTAATGCTGATAAAACATAGAAATTATAATTAGAATTATCATGAATATTATTCAATGATATTGTATTGACATTATCAATTTCATCTGAAATTTTATTACAATTAACATCTAATGCATACATTTTTCCTTCAATTGTATAATTTTCATCAATATCGGTAATTATACTTAATTGATTATAGTAATTATCTTCGGTTATTTTTAAATTAATATCACTACTTCTTATATTAGTTGTAGGCATTAAAGTATTTATTATATTCTTCAATAATAATTTTCCACTATCTAAAGAGAATATATTTTTAGACCAATTGTTTGTCAAATCCGTCATTAACGAACCAACCGTTCCGTTTCCAAATTTCCACTGAGCATAGATAGGATTATCATAGTCTCCCGAAATAACTAAATAATCCTTATTTTTAACCTTAACACCATTAAAACCGCCTAATGTAAATGGTAGATAGTTAATATATGATTCAGAATCAACATCACACTCAATTCCGCTAAAAATTGAACTGAATCCAATTTTATTAGCAGAAGGCTTAAAATCAACCTCATCAACTTCCTTAAGTTGAGGTACAGATAAATCTTTAATAATTGTATCAACTATATTAGCTTGTTCTTTTTCATCTTTTAAAATATAATAATTACCTTCAGTATTATGTGTGGCTGATTCTATCGCTCCTAAATAATCATTACCATCAATATTTGATGGATTACCAATAACTAGAATTGAAGTAGTAATATTAGACTTTTTATAAGCTGAAATTGAATAATCAGGATATAACTCTGGGTCTCCAGCTTGTCCATCAGAAATGATAAGAATATGTCTTTTTGCAACATTGACACTATTTAAAGCTACAACAGATGCCTCAATTGCAGGAGAAAATTCAGTTCCACCAGATGGTTGATCAGTCAATTTATCAATTCCAGCCAATATTTTACTTTCACGACTTCTTGGAGTTATTTCAAGTAATGTTTGCATATCTTTTTCTGTAGATAATGTCATTATACCTACATAATCACGTTCACTAAGACTTTCCAGTGTTGCTCTTGCTGCTTTTTGTGCTAATGGAAGAGCATTACTCATTGAACCAGAAGTATCAACAACAATCATTATAGCTAAAGGCGGAGTATAATTTACAGCTTCAACAGGTAGCATAGATTGATATTTTGAGCCATACATATCATCTCTATTATAGGCATTAGATTTTAGATTTGAATCACCATCTAATTCACTACCACCTACTGTTAACAAACCACCACCATATAATTCAACATATTCATATAAAGCATCAACGAATGAAGATGGCATATCTTTATTTGAAACATCATTTAAAATTACTTGATCATACACTCTCAACTCATCAGTTGTAGAAGGAATGTTTTCCTTTAATTCTGTAGTTATATTTAATAATACAACATCATAACCTTCATCAGATAATAAATTAAATAAATCATCATTAACATGTTTTGATTCAACTAAAAGAATTTTATTAAATTCTTCTACATTAATATATGTAGAATAAGAATTATTTTTATCATTAGAATCATTTTTAATTTTAAATTCCAACTTATGTAATCCATATTCCGAAATTTCATAATCAAAGCTACATTCTAAACCTGTTTTATTAACAGAATAAATTTGATTCCCTTTTAATGAACCATTATCGTATAATTCAACCTCAATATCTTGTTTTTCAATTGTATTAGATTTTAATTGAAATTTATATGTATTTGTTGTTTTAAGACTTATATGATTATCTGGTACAGTTACATCATAGATTTGAAAGTCATTGCTATTAGAAACAGAATCTAGAAGACAAACATCAACCTTAATTCCACTTGAAGAAATGGATTTAATAACATTTAAACAGTTTTCATCAGTTTCAATCATATCAGATATTAATACAATTTTTGATGTATCAGTTCTAGTAAATAACTTTTTAGTATACGTTAATGCTGCAGCTATATCTGTAGCACTTGTATCTATTTCATTTAATGCTTTTTTATATTGAGAATATATACTTTTAACATCATTTGTAAGAGGTACAGTATAATCTTGATCAAATCCAAATCTAACAATACCAACTTTATATCCATCAAATTTAGCATAATTAAGTATTTTTTCTACAGTTTCATCTCTTTTTTCTTCAGTATTTGTTTCGGAATCAGAAACATCAACTAAAAGTATTATTTCATTTTGATCATTTTTTAAAGTAAAATTAAATCTAATATCACTTAAAACTAATATTGTCAAACTAAGAACAATGAGATGTAGTACTAATGAAATAATTCTATTTCTATTTCTTCTAAATTTTTTTTTAATTCTCAAATGAGGAATTAAAGTTAATAGCACTGCGGCTATCAACAAGAACAACACCCATGGATGAGAAAAACTAATATTAAAATTACTCATATTTTTCTCCTCTTTACGCCTTATCTCTATTCTTTAGCCACCACTCAAAGAATATTAATGTTACTGCTGCTATTGCAAAATAAAAGGCTATATCTTTATAAATATCATCATTACTTTTTTCATAGTAAGGATTCGTTATTGATTCTTCAATGCTAAAAATATTACTTTCTTCCTTTGGAGTTCTAACAAAAAATAATTCTTCAATATTTTTTTCAAAATCAGTTGTTTGCTCTGCTTTATAAGTTCCTGGTTCATTTGCAATATATGATGCAGGAAATTCAGTAAATTCAATTTTATCATCAGATGAATCAGGGGTTGTCAGATATATCTTTTCACCTCTTGTATTAAATTTAATTTCATCATTTATTTTATATGAATTTGAATCAATTAAATTTGGAGTAAAATAATCAAAAATATTCTTAAATAAGAATGGGAATGCATTAAGAATGGATAAATTAGAATAATGTATACTAAAATTCATTACAAACACTTTAGATTTGCCATCATTTTTAACCATTAAAGCAGGGTAATTATCAACATAAGCTAAAATTTGATATTGAGGATCAATATCAGTTATGTAATCAATTTGTGTAACGATAATTTCATCAACATTAACATGATATAAAAGTGAACTATCAATTTCAGTGTTAGCTGTTAATGGCATTTGAATCTTAGAATAATTCACAACACCAGAATACTTGAAGCCGCATTCATTCGTTGAAGATGTAGGATCTAACAATATACAAACTCCATCAGTAGGTAATCTACTTGGCATTGAATGCTCAAATATATAATAATCATATCCAGTTAATTCTGGATTTCCCTTTTTTTCTTCAGTTATTTGAATATCAAAAGAATCACTATATATATTCTTTAAATTATTTAAAACACTTCTTACAAATGTATTTGCTAATGATGAAGAATATTGAATTTTAATAACTTCCTTTTGTCCACCATATATACAAAAAGAGTTATCTAAAATATATGAATCCTCATTATCATTATCAATTGAAATTAAAATTGACTTATAAGAATATATTCTTTCTTCTTTTTCAAGATCAATTACAGTTACATTATCGCTTTGATATATATCGTTATCTTCCAAATTACTTTTGAAAATTATTTTACTAATAGTATTTGAATAACATGAAATACTTCCTGTAAATGTATAATTTTTACCTTCAGTATCATTTTTATCCATAGTATTAGCTCCATTAACATCAACTCTAATGTTAACTTCCTTATCTCTACCATATGCTGCAAGTTCAACTATAATATCATAATAGTTATTATTATATTCGGTATAAGCATCTATAATTGCATCATTCCATTCACTTGCATCATAAACTTTCTCAACCTTAACCTTATCAGGTATATAGTTAAAATCTTTATCTGTGTAAATGATAATAGAGGAATTGGGATTTTCAACTAATAATGTATTTGATAATTCAATTGCTTCATTTATATCATTACTAGTGTAAGAACAATTAATTTCCGCTGTAGATATTAAACTATCTAATTGATTATATAATTCATCTTTAGTACTAGATGAAATATTTTGACATACAATTGTTGGATTATTATCAGCAATAATCAATGAAATTAATCCATCATTATTCAAAATCTCTTGTGATTTAATTTTAGCCATATCAAGAGCCCTTTCATATCTTGTTGTATTATTAGTTGTTGTTCTCATACTAGCAGATGAATCAACAATTATAATAGTTTCTTCTTGATATGTCTTTTGATTTAATTTTATAATCGGATACGCAAGTAATAATGAAAATAATGTTAATATTAAAACTTGACAAAGTATTAATAATAAATTTCTTAATTTACTACTTGTTATTTTTTTTCTTTTATATTTTAAACTTAGCTTCCAAATGAATGTAGATGAAATAAATTTGTTTTGATAATTTGGCTTTAT
>CAKQBG010000007.1 GCA_934216145.1 uncultured Anaeroplasma sp. | reverse complement strand
GAATTTATCAAAGTATAGAAAAAAGTAGGTTTTATTTACCTAAAATAGAGATTTTTTAGAAAATATGTGATATAATTTTGTTAAATTAGTGGAATAATCTGAGGTATCAAAAGGTATACATTTCTATACCGTTTTGATGCCTTTTTTATTTATTCAAATAACTTGATAATTTTAACATTTTTTTGTTATATACTACTGGAGGTGATTATCATGATTTACGCATATATTCGCGTATCAACAAAACATCAAAATATTGATAGACAATTTGAAGAAATTAAAACTTTAGGTATAGATGATAAATATATCTATATTGATAAAGAATCAGGAAAGGATTTTAATAGAAATAATTATCAAAAACTAATTAAGAAATTAAAAAAAGACGACTTATTGATAGTCAAATCAATTGATCGTCTTGGTAGAAATTATCATATGATACTTGAAGAATGGTCTAGAATTACTAAAGAAATAGAAGCAGATATTAAGGTACTTGATATGCCACTTTTAGATACTAGAATTGAAGGTAAAAACTTAGTTGGCAAATTTATATCTGATATAGTATTACAAGTACTTAGTTTTGTCGCTGAAAACGAAAGGATTAATATTAAACAAAGACAAGCTGAGGGAATAAGAATTGCAAAAGAAAAAGGTATTAAATTTGGTAGACCAAAAGCTTTACTCCCACCTAACACTAGTGATATATTAGATAAATATATTAATAGAGAATTAACTAATATTGAAGCAGCTGAATTATTAGGAGTATCTAGAGGAACTTTTTTTAGATTAGTAAAAGACAGAAAATTGTCAAAAAACATTGCATTCCGTAGTAGCACCTATCGTTTTGTTGATAAGGCTTTCGTTCCGTAGCAATATCTAAAAAGAAAAAGAGCCTTGTAAAAATGTCGTTTGATACTTCTACAAGACTCTATAATTTACCAGCGGAAAGGATAAATATTCCTATCTACAATGAAAAAAGGTCTGATACAAATTGTATCAAACCTATAATTTCATATTTTGGTGCCCAAAGCGGGACTCGAACCCGCACGGTATCACTACCAAAGGATTTTGAGTCCTTCGCGGCTACCATTACGCCATTTGGGCTTTTATAAAAGGCATTAATAAAATGCCTTTTTATTATAACATTATAAAAATAAACTTGCAATAAAATTATTTTTTAATTTTAGGTAAAAGCTCAGATTCAATTAATAAACAAGCTTCTTTAATACACATATTACAAGGTAAAATAGCATGATCAGATGTTATCCCCTTTAAATCACTACAAATAGATGTACCATATTTATTTTCAAAGGATTTAATAATATTTGATACTATTTCATATGTAGATTTTTTAGTTTTAGGATTATCAAATTCACCATCACTATTAACTAATCCCGCTATAATAACAGCAGAAAGTAAAGCTCCACACGTCCTTCTTAAACCACCAACACCAGAACCAAATCCTTCTGATAATTTAAATAATGTTTCCATTGGAATATCAATATAATCACTATATGTTAATAAAACTGCTTGAGAACAATTTAATCCTTTTTTCCAGCTTTCTACAGCTACTTCTCCTCTAGTCTTAAGTTCTTCTTGCATTACATTTCCTCTAATGTATGAATACCTAATAATCTTAAGCCTTCATTTAAAACAATTCTAACAGATTTAGCTAATGCGAAATTAGTATTTCTAACTACTTCATCTGAAACATTAATCTTTTCTAATGAATAGAACTTATTAAAGCTTGAAGCAAGTGATAATAAATATTTAGCAATAATAGATGGAGAAGTTTCCATTGCTGCACGCTCAATTGTAGATTGGAATTGAGAAATTTGCTTTACAATTTCAAAATAATGTGGCTTCTCAAATAATGAAGCATCACAATTATTAATATCAAATGTTTTATCTCTTAATATAGATGCAATTCTTACACTTGTATATTGTAAATATGGACCTGTTTGACCTTCAAACTTAACAGCCTGTTCAAGATTGAATTCAATATCTAATCCACGGAAATTCTTTAAATCAGCAAATACAATTGCGGCAATACCTACATATTTAGCAATTTCTTCTTTGTTCTTTAAATCCGGACTCTTTGTACAAATGATATCATAAGCCATAGATATAGATTTTTGAAGAATATCATAAAGCTTTGTAACATTACCCTTTCTTGTAGACATCTTCTTTCCACCTGAAAGATAAAGACCAAAGTTTACATGTTCAATTTGATCTGCAAAATCATAGCCCATCTTTGTAATTAGACGTTTTAATTGTTCAAAATGAAGCTTTTGCTCATTTCCTACAACATATAAAATCTTATCAAATTTATATTCTTTCTTACGATAGAAAACTGCAGCTAAATCACGTGTAATATATAAAGAACCACCATCACTACGCTTAATTAGAGCAGGAGGCATATCATCTCCTAAATCAACGATTTTAGCACCTTGATCCTCTTTTAATAGATTCTTTTCCTCTAACTCCGAAACAATTGAATCCATTTTATCATTATAGAAGGCTTCACCATTATAAGAATCAAAATCAATTTCTAATAAATCATAAATTTGCTTTGACTCCTTTAATGATTCTTCTCTAATCCACTTCCATAAATCAAGATATTCCTGATCATGTAATTCCATTTTTCTAAATGCTTCTCTAGCTTCATCTTCTAACTCAGGATTCTTTTCAGCTTCCTCATGAAACTTAACATAAAGCTCAGTTAGCTTATTAATTGGGTCTTTAAGAATTTCTTCTTTATTTCCCCATTTCTTAAAAGCAACAATCATCTTACCGAATTGAGTACCCCAGTCACCTAAGTAGTTAATTGCATAAGTGTTATATCCACACTTTTGCATAATTAACTTTAAAGAATTACCGATCATAGTTGAACGTAAATGTCCAACTGAAAAGCTTTTTGCGATATTTGGAGATGAATAATCTAATGTTACATTCTTTCCTTCTCCAATTTTACTACTACCAAAATCAGAATCCTTATCTAATGAATCTTTAATTATAGCAAGAGATAACTTTGCTTTATCAACAAAAATATTAATAAATGCACCTGCATTAGATACGCTTAAAATAGGTAAATCACAATTCTTTATAACAGAAACAGCCTCATTAACTAATTCAGGCATAGGCTTTCTTAATGTTTTAACAACAGTAAAAAGTGGGATCGAAATATCACCTAAGCTACTATTTTTAGGTTCTTCAACAACGATTGTAATATTAGTATTATGCTTTTCTAAATAATATTTTTCTAGTAATTCTTTTAGTTCGGCTTTAATTTTATTAATCATATTTTTTCTCCTTTATAATGAATTAAAAACTGAGACAAAGTCTCAGTCTGTTCTTTATTAGTTGTTTTCTACTTCTTTTCCTAAAGTAAATGCCTTATTAAGGTAAATAGTCCAGCTTAATTCAGAGCTCTCATCAGTTTGAGTATTGAATACAAGCTTACCATCATGGAATACAAATAATGTTGGATAAACAGTTAAATCTAAATCAGCAACATCTGAATCCTTATTTCCGCTCATTTCATTCTTACGAGCTTCCATATCCTTCTTAAAGGATGTAGCGTTCTTATCATCAGTATTATCTACCTCAGTAGCTAAATATAGATAAACTTTTTCAACATCATTGTTTTTAGCAACAGTATTTATATTAGAAAGTTGCTCAAGGAATGTTGCATTAGAATATACACCATAGAATATATAAACATATCCTGATTCATTCTTTGCATTTTTTAATCCATCATATGTATCAAATAGCTTAAATACATTATCATTAGACAATGTAGAATATTTTGTGCTATTTGAAGAATTATATGATGTTATTTGACTATTGATTTCACTTGTTAGCTTCTCACTTGAAGAAGGTAAAGCCAAAACAATTGTAGCAGTTAATATTGCAACTAAAGAAACAATTAAAATGATTAATTCCTTTGTCCAATGAAATTTTACATTATTACGTCTGTTTTTTGATGCCATTATACTCAAAACCCCTTATATATTTATTACAATAAATATCAAAAAATTATTATATCATTTATTAATATGAGCCGAAACTCTAATTTATTATAACAAAAAAGAAACTCTTAATCAATAGAATTTTTTAGTTTTTTAAACTTTGCATTTTTGACTTAGTTTTATATGAAAATATTGTTTTCAAAACTGCTTTTTATATCTTGTGAAAGCCTTTTATTTGGTATATAATTTACTTAGGTAAAAATATTTTTTATTCGAGGTGAATTAAATGAGAGTATTAATATGTGCAAGTGAGGGAGCACCATTTGCTAAAACAGGTGGACTTGCAGATGTTATCGGTGCATTACCAAAGGCTTTAAAGCAAAACGGCTGTGATGCACGTGTAATAATGCCATATTACAAAAAAATTAAAGAGAAAAATATTGCATATTATAAAGGATATTCCTTTGTAAAGATCGGTCAAGAATTAGAATATGTAGGTGTATTTCATTCTGTTTATGATGGTATTGATTTTTATTTTATAGATAATGATAAATACTTCAATAGAGATACATTATATGGTCATACTGATGATGGTGAAAGATTTGCATTCTTTGATTTTGCAGTTCTTGAAGCCATTAAGGTTATTAATTTCTTTCCAAATGTTATTCATTGTAATGACTGGCAAACTGGATTGATACCTTATATTTTGAAAACAAATTACTATAATGATTATAGATATCAATTCACAAAGACAGTTTATAGCATTCATAACATTCAATACCAAGGAATGTATTCTATGGAAATGATGAGAATATTATTTATGCCTTATTCTCCTTCATTAGAATTTGATGGATGCATCAATTTTATGAAGACAGGTATTATGGAAGCAAATAAGATAACTACAGTATCTCCAACATATAAGGATGAGACATTAACAGATGAATATGGATATAAGCTTAATAATATATTAGGTATGAGATATTATGATTATTCAGGAATTCTAAATGGAATTGATGTTGATAAATATAATCCTGAAACAGATAAAAATATCTATTGTAATTATTCAATTGATGATGTATTAGAAAAGAAAAAAATTAATAAAACAAAGCTATTAGAGGAATTCGGATTAGATTCTAAAGCTGATTGTCCATTATTTGGATTAGTATCAAGACTAGCTGATCAAAAGGGAATTGATTTATTAATGCCAATTATGGATGACGTAATTCAATATTCAAATGCTAAATTTATTTTAATGGGTAGTGGTAATAAGGAATATGAGGATTATTTTAGATATCTAGAAGGAAGATATCCAGATAGATTTAAATGCTATATTGGTTATTCTGATCCTGTTGCTCAAAAGATTTATGCAGGTAGTGATATATTCCTTATGCCATCAAAATTCGAACCTTGTGGACTTGGTCAATTAATCGCAATGCGCTATGGAACATTACCATTAGTTAGAGAAACTGGTGGATTAAAGGACACTGTCGTTCCTTTCAATAAGTATACAAAAGAAGGAACTGGATTTACATTCAAACGCTTTGATGCTTGGGATTTAAAAGATACTATGTTTAGAGCTATGGATGTTTATAACAATGATAGAGAAGCATGGAATGGCCTTGTTAAGCAAGGTATGGAAAAGGACTATAGCTGGAACTCTTCAGCATTAGTATATATGGATTTATATAACAAGCTAATATATTAGGAGGAATTATATGGAAACTTTAGCTTTAATTTTAGCTGGTGGTCGTGGTTCAAGATTAGATATCTTATCAGACAAACGTAGTAAACCAGCTGTACCATTCGCTGGTAAATTTAGAATCATTGACTTTGCACTTTCAAATTGTACAAACTCAGGAATCTTTCAAATCGGTATTTTAACTCAATACCTTCCACTTTCATTAAATGAGCACATTGGTGTAGGTAAGCCTTGGGACTTAGATAGACGTGATTCATTCGTTACATTACTTCAACCAAATAATGCTTGGTATGAGGGTACTGCTGATGCTATTAGAAAGAATCTTGAATTCGTTAAAAGATATGCCTCAAAATATGTATTAATCCTTTCAGGCGATCATATCTATAAGATGGATTACTCAAAGATGATTGAACAACATAAACAAACTGGAGCTGACTTAACAATTGCTGCTAAGATCGTTCCATTAGAGGAAGCTTCAAGATTTGGTATTCTTGAAACTGATTCTAATTTAAAAATCCAAAAATTCGTAGAAAAACCAAAAGAGCCAAAATCAAATAAGGCATCAATGGGTATCTATGTATTCTCTACTCAAGCTTTAATCGATGCCATTGAATCTCATCCAGATATTCCGGATTTAGACTTCGGTAAGCATATTATCCCTGATATGATAAAGGATAAAAGTGTTTATGCCTACGAATATTATGATTACTGGAAAGATGTAGGAACATATGATTCATATGTTGAAGCTAACCTTGAATTATGTCACGATACAGCCCTAGACCTATATGACAACAATTGGAAGATTTATACTAAATCAGAGGATTTACCACCTGTTAAGGTTGGTGATAATGCTAAGATTCGTACATCTCTAATTTCAAATGGTTGTAGAATTGATGGTACAGTTGATAACTCTGTATTATCTCCTGGTGTAGTTGTAGGTAAAAACTCAATTATTAAAAATTCAGTTATTCTAAATGATGTTGTTATCGGTGAAAATTGTCAAATTAATGATACAATCATTGATAAGAATACTATAATTGGTAAAAACTCAATTATCGGTACTGGTGATGATAGATCTCCTAATAAAGAAAATCCAAAGGTATTATCTTCAGGATTAAATGTAATCGGTAAGAAGCTTGTATTACCAGAAGGATTAGTTGTTGAAAGAAATGTTCGTATCTTCTCATCATTAGATCCATCTAATCTTAAAGATAAGCATATTAAATCAGGCGAAACATTAAAGTAAAACATAATGGCTGTAATATTCTCTAATGATTATTACAGCCCTTTTTATTTACTAAAAAAAGACTGATTTCACAGTCTTTTAGTACACTAAAACTAGGAGATAATCTCTTAGTTTTTTTGTTTTATCTATTATTATTATTTGTAGGTCTTCTTCTTTTCTTTTTCTTTTGATCGTTTTTCTTTAATCTCTCAGCTAAATCATCAATTAAAGCTTGACGCTTTTTCTTATAGCCTGGAGTAACCTTCTTTGCCTTAGGAATATATTTAGAAGCCTCTAATTGATAATTAGTTGTAGGTTTAACTCTATCAGCTCTAGTGTTTCTCCCCTTATAAGGAACAAGCTCCTTATTCTTTATTTCAAAATATAAAGGCTTTACACCCTTCTTAGCTAGATTATCTAAATATGTATTATCTAAATCCTCATATAACGAATAAACAATACCATCCTTATGCATACGACCAGTTCTACCACTTCTATGCATATAAAATTCATAATCTCTAGGTAATTCATAATTAATGATATGAGTAACACCATCAATATCAATTCCTCTAGCTGCCAAATCAGTAGCAACTAAATATTGATAATCTAGATTTCTACATCCCTGTAAAACTTTTTTTCTTTCTCTTGGTGATAAATCTCCATGCATCATTCCAACGAAATATCCAGCCTGAGTTAAATTCTTCGCAAGCTCAATTACAGTTTCCTTTTTATTAGCGAAAATAATACAAAAATAAGGTTGCATTGTATTTAATAAATCAACTAAAACATCAAATCTTTCCTTATGCTTTAAAGGAATCCAAATATGATCAATCCTAGTATCATTAGTATTATTAATATCAATAAATTCAACATTTGTCATATACTTCTTTAAATAAGGAAGTATTTTTTCAGCAACTGTAGCTGAAAAGAACATCATTCTAGCATTAGTAGCTACTGCGCTAATTAAATCTAAATCAGAAGCAAAGCCCTCTTCAAATGTCATATCCACTTCATCTACAACAAAATACTTTGAAGTATAAATCTTTAAAGCATTTTCATCAATCGCTAGATCCTTAATCTTACCAGGAGTACCAATAACTATTTGAGGCATATTATTATTAAGCTTCTCAATTTCTCTATTTCTATCAGTACCACCACAATATAGCTTTATATTAATCTTCTTATCTGAAAAAGAAGCAATATGCTGACTAACCTTATATATTTGCATCGCAAGCTCCTTAGTAGGCGCTACTATAGTTGCTTGAATCTTATAATCATCCTCATCTAAATCCTGAAATATTGGAAGTAAAAAGGCATGGGTTTTACCACTTCCGGTTTTTGATTTAGCTAATATATTTTTATTATTATTTAAATTAGAAAATACAGCCTTTTGAACCTCTGTAAATTCCTTAAACTTTAAGTCATTTAATGCTCTAACAATATAATCTTTAAATTCAATTCCATCAAAAATCATCTTTCCTACCTCCAAACATTTTTAAATATTATCATTTAATTTATTATTTTACAAGAAATATTTTTATTTTTCATTTCTTTTTCTAAATAACGCCTTTTCTCCATACTTTCTTTGCATTTCTTTAATAAGAGAATTAATAGAATCCTCTTTTTCATTAATATCAGTCAAAGTAAAAAGATTATATTCCTTTGGAAGACTTCCCTTATCAACAAGCCCTAAAAAACCAACTCCAACTAATCTATACTGCTTTTCAGGATTAAAATTTTCCTCGACTAATTCTACAACTGCCTCAAATAATTCATAAAAATCATCAGAATAATCCTCAAGAGTAATTCTTCTAGTTATAGTTTGAAAATTACCATCCCTTAGTGTTATCGCAACACCTCTAGTCATATATTTATCCTTTATAAGCTTATTATGTAGTTCTCTTGTTAATCTTCTTTCCTCATATATAACTTCATCTATAGTCGTTTTAAAAACATCAAACGTAATAGATGTTGAAATACTATTAGATTCACTATATCTATCAGGTATTACCTTATTTGAAGAATTACCTAATATATGATTATAAGCATAATAAAAGGTATTCTCACCTACTAAATAAATTATTTTATCCTTATTAATAGGATTCATAAAATCCCCAATAGTTTCTATTCCATTATCTATAAGCTTAGGATATGTTTTCTTTCCGATACCAAATATATCCTTAACAGATAAAGGATATAATATATTAGATACATCTCTTTTTCTTAATACTGTAACACCTAATGGTTTTTTAATATCAGAAGCCATTTTAGCTAAAAATAGTGTCGGAGCTATTCCAATAGAACAGGAAAGTGATAATTCCTCAAGCAATCTTGCTTGAATCTCCTTAGCTAAAACAACAGGATGACGAGATTTAGATACCTCCGTCATATCAGCATATAATTCATCTATACTTGCAACCTCTATAATGTTAGTATAGCTTTTAATTATATTAATAAATTTATTATGATATTCTACATATATCTTATAGCTAGGATTAACAACAATTAATGATGGAAGCCTTTGATAAGCCTCACTAAGTGGCATAGCTGAATTAATTCCATATTTTCTTGCTTCGTAGCTCGCAGTAGAAATAACACCCTTATAAGTATTTTCTCTTCCTATCGCAAAAGCCTTTCCTCTAAGTGATGGATCTAGGATACATGCTACAGAACAAAAGAACTGATTCATATCAATATGAAATATTATTTTAACATGATTTTCCTTTTTTTCCATTTTCTTCTTCCTTTTTACAGCAAATTATTATATAATTAATGTGTTTTAATTATAACATTTTTTATTAAGTAGGTGAAGAGTATGGCTAACAAGAAATATAATAATTATAATAGTAAGAAAAATGATACTAAAAATAAAAAAGAAAAAAAGAGTACTTACGGCAATCCAGTAAATACAGTTTGGGGTAAAATAATAATTTTCGTGCTTTCATTCGTAATGTGCTTTGGTGGCTTATTTGCGTTAATAATGGCAATAATCAATAACCTATAATTATAATTATAAAGAGGTCAAAAGACCTCTTTTTTTATTTATTCAACAATAGTAATCCCCATATCCTGAAACATCCATTCAATATAAATACCATATCCCAATGTACTATCCTTAAGTGAAACATGGGTTACTGCCCCAATTAATGCCCCATCCTGAATTATTGGGCTACCAGACATTCCTTGAACTATTCCACCAGTTTTCTTTAATAGCTCTTCATCTGTTACACGTAGAGTAATTCCCTTAACAGCCTTTTCATCCTGATGCTCTAATCCAATTATCTCTACATCAAAATCCTCAACATTCACTCCATCAATACAGGTTTTAATTGTAGCCTTTCCTAAATGAACATTATCTCTAGTATTAAAGGGAATCTCAAGTAAACTATCATTATTAAATCGACTATTAGTAACGCCATGAACACCACTATTAGTATTTTTACTAATACTTCCAATAGGCTTTCCTACAATTCTAGCTTGCTTTTCTCCAGCTTGATTTCTAGTAGGCATAACAATTCCTGTAATTTCAGCCTTATAAATTTCACCATCAATAAAACTATTATCAGTTATTTTATGTCCTAAGCTTCCGAATATATTCGCATCTTTAATATAATATGTTAATGTCCCTACACCTTGAATACTATCCTTTATATATAAGCCTAATGAATAACCATTAACCGTTTTAGCAGGAGTAATTGTTGAGGTAATTATATTTGTTCCTCTTCTATATTGAATAGGTATTTCTTTATCGCTAACAACAGTTAATACTTGTAATAAATCCTCTTTTGTCCAAACCTCTTTATTATATAAGGATACAATATAATCCCCTTCTCTAAGTCCTGTTTTATCCCATGGCTTATAGATTTTATTATTATTTGTAACTCCAAATGTTCCGACAACCTCAATACCATTATGAAGCTTAATTCCTATTGCTTCTCCACCAACATAAACCTTATCATTTTTGCTTAAATCATAAGCTTTTATTTGAATTCCAAAAATAAATGCTATAAAAATAAATATTGAAATGATAATTCTTTTCATCCTTTTCACCTCAATAATAGTATTAATAATAAAAAACAATTTATTATCCACTTTTTTCCATAATATGCTATAATGGACTAGGTGATATTATGATTAAATTAATTGCAATAGACTTAGATGGTACATTATTTGATGCTAAAAAAAACATATCTAAAGAAAATATAGACGCAATAAAAAAAGCTAAAGAAAAGGGAATCAAGGTAGTAATCGCTACAGGAAGACCAATCAGTGGTGTTAAACCTATCCTTGAACAATTAAATTTAACCACAACTGAAGACTATGTAATAATCTATAATGGTGCGAAGGTATATAATGTAGGAACTGAGAAAATAATATTTTCATCAACAATAAATGGTTCTGATGTTAAAGCATTATATAATGAATCCTTAAGATTAAATGTTAATTTTCATGCATTTAGAAAAAATGAAGAGCTAATTACTCCTAAGCATAACCCTTATACTGATGTTGAATCAACAATTAATCATGTAGAGGACCATTTATTTGATTTTAATACCATAAATGATAATGATGAATTTTTAAAGGCAATGATGGTTGATAGTGATGAAAATATTACAAAAATCATTCCATTAGTTAATAAAAGCTATGTAGAAAAATATTCAATGGTAAGAAGCTCTAAGATTTTCTTAGAATTTCTAAATAAATCAACTCATAAAGGACACGCTCTTACTGCACTAGCTAACTATTTAAACATCTCCTTAGATGAGGTTATGGCAATAGGTGATGCTGGAAATGATCTACCTATGATTGAAGTTGCTGGTATAGGTGTTGCTATGGAGAATGCATTTAAAGAGGTAAAGGAAAAAGCTAATAAAATAACTCTTGATAATGAGCATTCAGGAGTTGCATATGCTATTTTAAATTATGCAATGTAGGTGATAAATTGAAAAAAATAGGTATTATTGCTGAATATAATCCTCTTCATAATGGACATCTATACCATTTTGAAGAGGTTAAAAGACTAGCAAATCCTGATTTAATTATAACAATAATATCCTCATCTTTTACTATGCGTGGGGACTTATCTATATATGATAAATTTGCTAAAGCTAATCAAGTATTAATGCTTGGAAGTGATATAGTATTAGAGCTTCCCTTTATGTATACTCTTGAAAGAGCTGATATATTTGCGAATAACACTGTTGATTTTTTAAATCTAGCAAATGTTGATGAAATATGGATTGGCAGTGAAGAAAATAATATTGAATTATATGAAAAATGCTATAAAAATGAAACTAATATAAGTATAGATAATTCCACATCCTTAAAGAGAAATACATTAAATAAATATCCCTTTTCTTCTAATGATTTATTAGGCTATTTTTATTATAAAAGAATAAAAGATAAGAACTATAAAATAGAACTTAAAACTATAAAAAGAATTAAATCTAGCTATAACTCTAAAGAATTAGAATCAGATGATATTGCTTCTGCTACCTCAATTAGATATAATTTAGATAAAATTAAACAATATTGTCCAAAATTTGTTTATGAAAATAATAATATACTAGATGAAAAGATATTATTTCCTTTTATTAAATATAAACTATTATCCTCTAGTAATAATGAGCTTAAAAATATATTTATGGTTGATGAAGGAATAGAAAATAGACTTTTAACTATAGATAATATTAATTCCTTAGAAGAGCTTATAGAATATTTATCTAATAAAAAATATTCTCATACTAGAATAAAAAGAATGCTTATATATATTCTTATGAATATCACTAAGACTGATACAAATGAAATATTAAATAATGATATTTCTTTTATTAGAGTATTAGGTTTTAATGATATAGGAAAAGATTATTTAAATAAAATAAAAAAGGATATAAAAATATATACAAATATAAAAAATACTGACCACTTGGCTTTAGCAATAGAATTAAAGATTAGTAAAATATTAGATTCAATTTATAATACTAATTTATTAGAGTTAGAACAAAGGGGTCCATTAAGAGGAGAAAAAAATGACAAAAATTAATCCAGAAAGAATTCCAAATCACATTGCGATAATATTAGATGGTAATGGTAGATGGGCCAAAAAAAGAATGCTTCCAAGAACACTTGGTCATAGAAAGGGAGCATTTAATATTAAGGATATCACTACTGCTTGTCTTGATTTTGGTATTAAATATTTAACTGTATTCTGCTTTTCAACTGAAAACTGGAAAAGACCACAGGATGAAGTAAATTATATTATGACTGCACCTATTAGATTTCTAAAAAAATATCATAAGGATATTGTTAATTCTAGAGCGAAAATTCAAGCTATAGGTAGACGTGATAGATTATCACCTGAATTCCTTGAAATGCTAAATGATCTAGAGGAATCAACAAAGGACCATACTGGTATTACTCTAACATTATGTATTGATTATGGTAGCTATGATGAAATAACAACAGCTGTAAAGGAAATAGCTACTGAGGTTAAAAATGGTACATTAAATATAGATGATATTACTGAAGAAACTATAGGAAATCATTTATTTACAAAGGATTTACCACCACTTGATTTATTAATTAGAACATCAGGAGAATTAAGAATTTCTAACTTCCTATTATGGCAATTAGCTTATTCTGAATTATACTTCACTGATATATTATGGCCTGATTTTGATAAAAAGGAATTAGAAAAAGCCATAATAGATTATCAATCACGTGATAGACGCTTTGGCGGATTAAAGAAATGATAATAAATAAAATAACACCTCAAGGCTATTGTGGTGGAGTTAAGCATGCATTAGATATTGTTAATAAGGCTATTAATGATAATAGTACTAAAAGACCTATTTATTTATTAGGTCAAATAATACATAATACTCATGTTATTAATAAAATTAAAGAAAGTGGCATAATTGTTTTAGATGATAAAAATAAAACAAAGCTTGAGCTTTTAGATGAAATTGATAATGGTACAATAATATTTTCTGCACATGGTGTTTCTCCCAAAATCTATGAAAGAGCAAAAGAAAAAAATTTAAATATAATAGATGCAACCTGTAGCAATGTTTTAATTGTTCATAAAAGAATAGTAGAATATATAAATAATGGTTATTCTATTATTTATATTGGAACTAAAAAACATCCTGAATGTGAAGGAGTATTAGGAATATCAGATTCTATTAGTTTTATTACTAATCAGGATGATATTAATAATCTATCAATCAATAATAATAAAATTTATGTAACTAATCAAACAACACTATCTTTATTTGATATAAAAGATATATTTAATCAGATAAAGAAAAAATATCCTAATGCTATTATAGAGGATAAAATATGTAACGCAACAACTATAAGACAGGAAGCAGTTGCCTATCAAAAGCCTGTAGATTTATGTATAGTTGTAGGTGATAATAAAAGCAGTAATACTAAAAAGCTTGCCAAAGTAGCAAGCGAAATAGCTAATATTAAAACTGTATTATGTGAGGATTTAGCTTCACTAGATAAAGAAGCTTTAAAAGGAATTAATAGTGTGTCTATTACCTCAGGTGCTTCTACTCCTAGCTATATAGTTGATGAAATAATAGACTATTTAAAGAAACAATAACAAAAAAAATGATACTAATTTCAGTATCATTTTTTTATAGATTAAATTTAGTTTTAATATCCTCTAAAATCTCATCATCACTAAATCCATAATGCTCATAAACATCACTAATATGGCCAAAAGGAATAATAGTATTAGAATCAAAGGAATGAGTATATACTCTACTATTAAAACAATTTTCCTCTTTAAATTCTAATATATTATGATATAAAGTACCAGATCTAACAAGCTGTTCTACAACTAAAATTGGTATATTTAGCTCTAATAGTTTTCTAAGCGAATTAGTATCCATTGGTTTAATAAATCTAGCATTAACAACCATAACATCTAAATTATTTTCTTTAACAATATTATTAATTCTCAATACATCAGGTCCATAACTAATAACTATACCCTTATTACCATGATTTAAAATAGTCCATTCAAAATTACATATTTTAGAATAATCAACATTAGGATTATTCTTAATAGAACCTCTAGGATATCTAATAACTATAGGATGATTTTGAGTAAATGCATAATTAAATAACTCATATGTTTCCTCATCATCCATTGGCATTGTTACAACAATATTAGGCATAGCCATAAACATAGAAACATCATATACACCCTGATGGGTAGCACCATCTTCACCAACAATACCAGCTCTATCAATACCAATAATAACCTTAAAATCAGATCTAGCAATATCGTTTAATATTTCATCATAAGCTCTTTGAGAGAATGTTGAATACATAAGTAAAACTACATTCTTCTTAGCTAATGCTAATCCTGCACTCATTACAGCCGCATGCTCTTCAGCAATTCCAACATCATAAAAATCCTTTGGATAAAGCTTGGCAAACTCCTGAAGCTTAGCTCCAGATTTCATTGCCGGTGTAATAACAACAAATTCTTCCTTTTTTCTCTTTTCTACTAAATAGTTAGCAACAACCTTAGAATAAGAAATCATTGTATTATCACAGCATTTAGACTTACCAGTTTTAATATCAAAAGGACAAACGCCATGGAAATCTCCCTCAGTATCCTCTTCACTTGGAATATAGCCCTTCCCCTTCTTAGTCAGAACATGAAGAACAACAGGCTCATTTCTTTCCTTAATTCTATTTAAAATACTAATTAATGCTGATAAATCATTTCCATCATAAGGACCATAATAATCAAATCCCATATCTTCAAAAATATTATCTCTTTGAATTAAACCCTTTAAACCTCTTTTTAATTGATGACAAAAATTATTAAAATGTCTTGGGAATATTTTATTACAAAAAGCCTTTAAATGAATATAAAATCCAGTACCTCTAAGCTTAGAAAAAACATTAGATAGAGCACCAACTGATTTAGATATTCCCATCTTATTATCATTTAAAATAATAATTGGATTCTTCCCCTTGATTTGTCCTAAAAAATTTAAACCCTCAAGTGCGACACCATTCATTATTGAAGAATCACCAATAATCGCTATTTGTCTTCTATTATCATCCTTCAACATCAATCCTGACAAAGCTGAAATAGATGTAGAGGAATGTCCAGATTCCCAAACATCATATTTTGATTCATTACGACAAATATAACCAGACATTCCACCATATTGTCTTAATGTTGAGAAATCTTTCGCTCTGCCTGTTAATATTTTATGAACATATGATTGATGTCCAACATCAAATAATAAATCAGTAACATCCGTATCAAAAACATAATATAAAGCTATCGTGAGCTCAACAACTCCCAAATTACTACTTAAATGACCACCTGTTTTTGATATATTTTCAATTAAAAAGGTTCTAATATCATTTGCTAACTCTTTAAGCTCAGAGATAGATAAATCCTTTATAAATGACGGATCTTTAATGTCTAATAAGTTAAACACTTTATCACCATACCTATAATTTCATTACTTTTAATTATATATCAAATATGCTATATTTACAACAAATTGAATCTGTTATTTTATTCAATAAAACTAAAAATCCAACTTTTCGACTAAACTAATATTATATTTTTTCGCAATATTAATTGCTTCTTCGATAACGCCATCTAAAAAATCCTCAGCTCTATGAGCATCAACACCAATAATTCCTAAAGCATTATACTCTCCAACAAGTGCCCAAAAATCATCATAGGGATACATATTTTCTATTAATCTTCCCTCTTTATTTCTTTTATTTTTACCTTTATGAAATCTTAATCCAGAAACATTAATCTCAAGCGGTACATTATATTCTATTGAGGCCTCAATTATTCTTTTACTTTCTCTAATTGCAGCATCATCCCAAATTTGATATCCGTTCATAAATAAATCAGGATGAGCAATATATTTAAATAATCCACTTTTCATAGCCTTAATAACCATATCAGTATAAGAAATAATAGTTTTTTCATCATGATAATTTCTATTATACCAAACCTGCTCATTATTCTTTATAACACAATGCTGACCACATATTAAATAATCTATTTTATGACTATTTAATAAATCTCTATAATCATCTAAAAATTCCTCAATATATTCAGCCTCAAAACCTATTTTAATATCAATAACATCCTTATACTTTTCCTTAAGATTATTAATAGAATTAAGATAATCATCAAGCATATCTCTATCCTGTCTCATCTTAGGAAATGATAGACCTTTAAAAGAAATATGATCACTAAATCCTAAATTCTTTATACCATACTCAATAGCTGCCTTAACAAATGATTCATCACTACCTAGCGCATGTCCACATCTATAGGTATGTGTATGATAATTAGATATTATCTTTTCCATTTATACCTCCACAAATAAATAACATTTTTTCATATGAGAATTAATCACTCCAATTGCTTGTAAATATGAATAAATAATAGTAGAACCAACAAATCTCATTCCTCTTGAATATAAATCCTTAGAAATATCATCACTTAAGTAGGAAGTAGTTTTATCATTCTCATAAATAACCTTACCATCCCAAAACAATCTTAAATAATTATAAAAAGAGCCATATTCTTTAACAATAGAATTAAAAATAATAGAATTTTTAATACTACTTTTTATCTTAAGCTTATTTCTAATAATACTCTTATTATTAACCAATTCAAGCATTTTATTTTCATCATAATTAATAACCTTATTAATATCAAAATTATCATAAGCCTCTAAAAAAGCTTCTCTTTTATTTAAAACACATTCCCATGATAAACCAGCCTGAAATGATTCTAAAATAAGCATTTGATATAAATATTCATCACTAAAGTTACCTTTACCCCATTCATTATCATGATATTCAATATATTTAGGATTATTTAAATTACACCAAAAACATCTTTCCTTATATATCATATTCAATAAATGCCATAATAAATGGTCCTACTCCCTTTGCATCATCATTTCCAACCTCTTCAGCTAAATAATAAGCAATACTACCATCACGATATAATCTATCTGAAGGACCTAATCCTGCAGTAATACAAATATTACCTAATGATAAATTCTTAAAGCTATAATTATATATACCTTCAAAAGTATATCTTCCCTTTTCCATATAGTTACCATTAATATAGCCAAGTCTTGAGGCCTTCATCAAACTATAAGCAACCATTGCTGAACCAGATGATTCTAAATAATTCTTAATAGATGAATCTCCTTTATAGTTACTATTATTTAAACTATTTAAATAACTACCATTAACAAAATATAAAGTAGGTCCTTTATCAACTAATTGATAAAACATACTACTTCTTTCATCCTGATATAGTAAAATACCATCAATTGCTTCTTTTAATAAGCTAATTAAATAATTTTTATTACTACCATTAGGATAATACTCTAAAACATCAACTAATGAAACAATAAACCAACCATTACTTCTAAGCCAAAATGATTCACTATTTCCAGTATTACTATTAGCCCAAAATATAGATTTAGTTGTATCATGACCATGATAATAAAGAGATTTATCCTCATCAAACATATTATTTCTAATATATTCATATTGTCCTTTAATATCATCAAAAATACTACTATTATTAATCATTTTAGCATACCTAGCTAAAAATGGAATATACATATACATACCATCAAGCCAAATTTGATTTGAATAGCTTTCCTTATGATAATAATTATTAGTACCCAAAGCTTTAGGAACCTTATTTAATGATTGATAAGTATTATTAATAGCCTTTAAATATCTAGAATCATTAGTATAATCATATAAATCAAATAAAATTCTTGATTCACAAACACTATCTAGCTCACCGTCACGATATCCGCTACCTTTTCCCTCAGGATTAATAAAATTACCATTCTTATCAATATAATAATTAACATATTTTATAACAAAATTCTTATAATCTTCATTATTAGTTTCCTTATAAAGATTAATAATTGAGTTTAAAAATACACCATCAATATAATTCCATCTTCCCTTAAAGCCTTCTTTATTCCAGCTTGGAATATAGCTTGAGGTATTAGTAATAAGCTTATTAATATAATTATTTAAATTATTAATAATAGAGCTTGAATCATTCTTATTAATAATACTATTATCACTATAAATACATTTAGCATAAATATCCATATCATTATTAATTGGTTCATTTAATTCTACCTTATTCTTATATGAATATTCTTTATAATATCCACTAATAGCTAAAACCTCTTTATTATTCATAGTATAATTATCATCTAAATTTAAGCTATTTAATCCTTTTCCTTTTATCAAATTATAGTTTCTTTTTTCAGCACCATAATAAATATTAATATTAACCTTAATTAAAGAATTAACAATATTAATTTTAAATTCCTTTTTCTCGTTTTTATAAGAAACAAAAATACTATAGATATTAACTATAGGATTATCAATAGTTGTAAATGATAATTCATTATATTCTACCTCTACATCATTTTGATAGCACCTAACATAATTACTATAATCATAATCCTTATTATATTGACTTAATTCAATTTCAATATTATCACTAATTTCAAATCTAATATTATCACTACAAGCTGATAAAATAATAATACTAATTATTGATAATATTCCCAAAAATATTTTTTTCATACAACTTCCTCAATTCATTAGCCTTTATATTATACCATTAATAAAAATCTCAGAAAATAGTTTAAGAAAAAAAGACATCAATCATATCACATAATAAATTGATGTCTTATATAATATTTTAATTGTTTTATTCTTTAACTACTGTGATTGATGTAATATAAGAATTTCCAGCAGAACCTGTAATAACTATTTCAATATCAGTAAGCGCAGTATATACTAAATTATTATCTACTAATTCTACTGCCTCTCCATTAAGTGTAACACCACTACTATATGGCATATTTACTGTTAATTTAGAACCTTTAGCTAAATAAATTTTTACTGAATTATTTTCCTTTAACGCAATATATTGTCCATCATGAGCTACACAATTAATATCAAATTTCAAAATATATTAAATATGTCAAATAATAAATTCTTATTAATTTAAATATTTTTCATAAAGAAGATTTACTCTATCAAAGCCAAACTTTTCATCAGATTTAAATAATTTAAATCCAAATTTCTCATATAGATGTACAGTTGCCTTACATTTTGTATTAGTAGCAATAAATATTCTTTTAGCAAATCCTTTAGCATCATTTAAAGCATTCTCTAATACTAAATTTCCAGTTTCCTTCACCTCACCTATTGAAGCATATTTACATAATTCATAGTTCTCATCATCAATTATACATAACATTAAACATCTAACTGCTTATTATTTTCTAATGCAAAGTATATCCTAGAGCCATTTCTAATAGAATCATCAATTGTAGAAAAAAGCTCTTCTATCCTCTTCTTCTACCTTAAACATTTCACTAATCCATTTTAAATTCATATTAATGAATACTTAACAAGCTCATTATATAGAAGAATAAAAAAGACTCAAATGCCACGTTATTTGGATTCATTATTTAAAAAAATATTTCTTTCGATAAATTTGCATAAAACACATTTTAAATTTAGCAGAATAAAAAAAACAATTCTTTTAATTCATGCTCTAATGTTACTCCTAAGCTACGAAGAATTGGTTTCCATTTATTTAATATTTTATTTTTAAGTTTAGCATAATAATAGTCTAAACCTCTTAATGATTTTACTACTAATTCTAACAAACTTAATAGTGGATCATGTAAATATAGAACAATAAAGTCAGGTAATACTGCATGAGTTTTACCACATATTTTACATCGTACCTTATAAATTATTTAATATTTGCAGTATTTATACCTAGAAAAGAAAATAGCCAATACTTACGTATCAGCTATACTTAACTCTAATGTGAAAGGTAAGTAAACTTGATACTTTGCACCTTTTTAAACCTAAGACGCACCTTTTATTCATACTTTTAGCTATTTGCCTTTATGACACATGGCAGGCGTGACACTTAGGTATGTATGCATATTTTATACAATAAAAATATTTTAAAACAATTTTGATACAATGCATCAAAATTAATTTGGCTTGATGCTTTATGGGGTGCATTTGTTATCAAATAATAGTTATTTGCACCCTATCAAAATTTTTTCCAACAATATTTTTTCATAAATTCTAATATTTCACCATTATCTCTATCTTCATAATAGGCAACCATCATTTTTTTAAATTCTGAAACTTTATTTTCTGGGATCACTAATAATCCTTCACCATTTGAAATTAAAAAATGATTTGCAAAAATTACCGAAGCCCTTTTGTTTCCGTCATTAAAAATTTGTGTTTTCATACAATACAAACACAATTCAATAGCTATATCAACTGGTTCTTCATTTTTATTCAATATTTCTTCTATTTTTTCTTTAACAACAAATTCTATAGGCATAGGTGGAATATAACTTGTTCCTCCAATTGTTACTGGAACACATCTAATTCTACCGCCATAAGTATAAAATCCTTCATTCACAAGGCCAGCAATATAACACAATATCGAATAACTTGATTTGGATGCAACGACATCCTTATCCATAATAAATTCCCAAGCATGCTTTAAATTTAATATTTTTTGAACATCAGATGCGGTCATTCCAGTAACCTTTCCATTTTCAATAATTGTTTCGGTATCTGGAAATGTAGTGGCTATGCCTTCAAGAATGGCTTGATTATAAATATTTGATTTCATATTAGCTCTAGCAAAATCGATATTTAATAATACTCTAGAAGATAATTCTTGACCACTATAGCCTAATTTTGCTAGTTCTTTATTTATTTTTCTTATTTGCTTTTTATATTCTTTAGCATCTTTTAATAATTTAGATATAGAAGCAAACAATTCATCAGAATAAGAATCAACATATGTTGATGTATTACGTCCTAAAACACGCTTTCTAATATAAATATATTTTTTACCGTCTCTATCTTTTATTTCAATTGAACCATCATAAGGAATCAAATTTAATCTTGCAGTAATTTCCGCCCTCTAAAGCCATTTTTATAGGTATATATGCCAAGGGACATGTGACTGGTGTGACAAATGTGACGCTTAAGTATGAATTACAAATTTGATACAAGAAAAAAATACCATATCTATTTAATACAACATCGTTCTTTCTCTCACATCTTAGTCTTTTCTCGTAAAACAGCTTACAAAATGAGAGTAACTATAGTTTAACCACATAATATGTTGTTTTACCAGAACCCATTTTCTCAAGTCTTCCTTCTTCTACCATTTTAGCGATTGCTTTTTCAATAGCGCTAATAGATAGACTTGGACATAGTTCCGCAACATCTGATTTTGTAACTTTTCCAAGTTTCTTTTTTATAGCATTATCTACTAATTCATATGCTGATGCCTTCTTAGATATAAGTTTTACCCTATCTTCAAAATCTTCATATGCCATCTCAATAATACTTAATAAATATTTGACAAAAGGCGTAGGATCATCATTACCTTCATACCATCCTTTTTGAGATTCAAATAAAGCATTATAATATAAATCTTTTATTTTAGATATCTTTGCTTCTAAAGATATATATTTACCAACATAATATCCACTTCTATATAAAAGTAAGGTTGTAAGCAATCTAGACATTCTTCCGTTTCCATCATTAAATGGATGTATGCATAAAAAATCATGAACAAAAACAGGAATTAATACAAGAGGCTCAACATCTCTTTTTTCTATTGCTTTGTTATATTCATCACACAAATTTTGCATTGCCATAGGTGTTTCAAATGGAGAAAGTGGGGTAAATAATGTGAAACTATTCCCATTTTCATCAGTAGCGCTTATGTAATTTTGGACATTTTTATATTTACCGCCATAATTAACTTCATCATTATGAGAACATAAAATTGAATGAAGTTGCAAAATATAATTAGGGGTTAACGGAATATATTCAAAACTATCATGTATAACAGATAGAGCATCTCTATATCCGGCTATTTCTTTTTCATTTCTATTTTTTGGTGTAGTTTTTTCACTAACAAGTTGTTTTAATCTTGAGTATGTTGTTCTAATTCCTTCTATTGCATTACTTGCTTCAGTACTTTGTATTTTAGCAATCTCTACTAATCTATTTAATTCCTCAGGTTTTTGAACTAAATAGAGTTCTTGTCTTCCTTTAGCTTCATGGATATTTGCAACCTTAATTAGAATCTCATTATTCCATAATCTATCTTTTAATTTACTATAATCAAATTCTCTCATATTTAACTCCTTTCTCGTAAAATATACCATAAAATGAGAGAAAAATCAAGAATTATGGGTAATATCTGTTAGAACATTATTGATACTTAGGAATGAATTAGTTTTAAGACACAATAAAATTTAATGCAGCACCTTTTCGATACAACTTGACTTTAAGCCTCTTTAGAGTGATAGATAGACACAGCTTTAAGGAGTTTTTTTATTATGCTTCATAAACAAATTGAAGGTGAAATAAAATATAGATTTGCATGTCTTCTTCTAAATCAAATGCATAAAGATAAATTTATAACAAAAGATGAACTTATATCATTTAAGAGAAAGCTAATTAAAAAATATAACCCCATAATTAGTGTGTTGGAGGAAAACGATGAAAAAGATAATTAAAGAAATTACCCCAATAAAGAAAAAGGTCGAAAATGCACCTACTAAAAACGAGTCGCAGCATACGCAAGAGTATCAACTGAACAAGATGAACAGTTTCATTCTTTACAGGTTCAAAGAGATTATTATGAAAATTATATTAAATCTAATCCTGATGAATGGGAACTAGTACAAGCTAAACTTGAACTTAATAATCAAGTTAAAAGTCATAGTAATAACGTATTGTTCGGTCGAGTCATATGTGCTGATTGTGGATCTATATATGGACCTAAGGTATGTCATTCAAATGATATCTATGGGTATGTCGTATAGCAATGTAATAATAAATTTAACGGAACTAAATGCACAACTCCTACTTTTGATGAAGAAACAATTAAAAATACTCATTTAAAAGCATTAAACATTCTTCTAAAAGATAAGGAACTTCTTATTTCAAATCTTCTTCCAGTAAAAGAAAAATACTAGATGTAAATCTATCCAAGCCTATAGAACAAGTCAAGAATGTAACGCTAGTAGTTAGTGGTTTATGTGAACACATCTTCAACAAAGATAAGAAACAAATGAAATATGAAGCTTACATGGAAGAATATGTAGATTTGGTTAAAAGATTTACTGAAGCTCATGATAAATACAATAAACTTATGTCTGAACAAGTCGACAGGAACAGACAATTGATTAAGCTTCAAGCATTCATCAATAAAATTAAAGCTACCGATACACCGAATTTAGAATTTAACGATAAACTCTTCACTTTAACAATCATCAACATAAAAGTATATAAAGATAGCCATCTCGAATTTAATTTCAAAGATGGCTCAGTAATAAATATTTAACTCTAATTAGTATAGCTAGAGTTTTTATTTTGCGAAATCTGTCACGTTTGTCACGTGAGGGTATTTATAAAAATTGATTTTCTTCTCTTATATATGTTTATATATAGTTAGTAGTAGTTTAACGATTAACAATAATTTAACGATTTAAATTTACATATAAATGGTATATATAATACTACTTCCTTAATTATTGTAAAAATCCCCTATAAATCATTAATAATTGCTGCATTTATGTCTATATAAAGAAAAATAGCCAATACTTTCGTATCAGCTATACTTAACTCTAATGGAGGCCCCGATCGGATTCGAACCAACGATCAGGCAGTTGCAGTGCCGTGCCTTACCACTTGGCTACAGGGCCATCTTGAGAACAATATAAGTATATCAAAATCCCAAAGTATTGTCAAGAGAAATTTATTTATTATTTTTTAGCACTCTGTTATTGACAGTGCTAATTTTAGTGATATAATATAATTGTAGTTGATGAGAACTACAGAAAAGGTGGGATAATTATGATGCAGGATGAAAATCAAATGAATAACGAGAACGTATTAGAAAAATATGGTCGTGATGTAGTCGCTCTTGCTAGAGAGGGAAAAATCGATCCCGTAATCGGAAGAGACGAGGAAATTCGTCGTATAATAAAAATATTATCTCGTAAAACTAAAAATAACCCTGTTTTAATAGGTGAACCAGGTGTTGGTAAAACAGCTATCATCGAAGGACTTGCAAGACGTATAGTTGCTAACGATGTTCCAACATCATTAAAGAATAAAACAATCTTCGAGCTTGATATGGGTGCCTTAGTTGCTGGTGCTAAATATCGTGGTGAGTTCGAGGAAAGATTAAAGGCTGTTTTAAACAAAATAAAGGAATCTGATGGAAACATCATTATGTTTATCGATGAGATTCACTTAATTGTTGGTGCCGGTAAGGCTGATGGCGCACTTGATGCAGGTAACCTTTTAAAGCCAATGCTTGCTAGAGGTGAATTACATTGTATAGGTGCTACTACTCTTAAGGAATATCGTGAATATATTGAAAAGGATACAGCCCTTGAAAGACGTTTCCAAAAGGTTTTAGTATCAGAACCAACTGTTGAGGATACTATTTCAATCCTAAGAGGTATTAAAGAAAGATTTGAGCTTCACCATGGTGTTACTATTCAGGATAACGCTATTGTAGCTGCTGCTACATTATCAAATCGATATATTACTGATAGATTTTTACCAGATAAAGCTATCGACCTTATCGATGAAGCTTGTGCTTCTTGTCGTATGGAAATAGATTCAAAACCAGCAGAGCTTGATGATCTAGATCGTAAGATAACTCAATTAAAGATTGAACAAATGGCATTAAAGAAGGAATCTGACCCTACTTCAGTTAAAAGACTTGATGTAATTAATAATGAGTTAAAAGATCTTGATAGTAAAGAAAAGGTATTAACTGATAAATGGACTAAAGAAAAGAAGGAAATTCAAGATTATAAGGAATTAAAGAAAAATCTTGAAGACGCTAAATTTAATCTAGAAAAGGCCTTCAATGAGGGAGATTATAAAAGAGCTTCAGAGCTTCAATATTCTAAAATCCCTGCATTAGAAGCTAAAATTAAGGAATATCAGGAGAAGTCTAAAGAAGATCACCTTTTATCTGAATCTGTAAACGAAGAGGATGTAGCTGAGGTTGTATCTAAATGGACTAATATCCCTATTTCTAAGCTAATGCAAGGCGAAAGAGAAAAGATATTAGCTTTAGCAGACACTCTAAAAAATAGAGTAATCGGACAGGATGAAGCTGTTGAATTAATAAGCGATGCTATCATTAGACAGCGTGCCGGTATAAAGGATGAAAATAAACCAATTGGTTCATTCTTATTCCTAGGACCTACTGGTGTTGGTAAAACAGAACTTGCAAAGGCATTAGCTGATGCACTATTCGATAGTGAATCACATATCATTCGTATTGATATGAGTGAATATATGGAATCACATAGTGTCGCTAAATTAATTGGTGCTCCTCCAGGATATGTTGGATATGATGAAGGTGGACAATTAACTGAAAAGGTTCGTAGAAACCCATATTCAATTATTCTATTCGATGAAATTGAAAAAGCTCATCATGATGTATTTAATATTTTACTTCAAATACTAGATGATGGTAGATTATCAGATTCTCAAGGTAGAACAGTTGATTTCAAAAATACAATTATCATTATGACATCTAACCTTGGTAGTGAATATTTACTTGAGGATACAAAAGAAGCTGATTTAAAGGTTGAAGCATTATTAAAACAATCATTTAAACCAGAATTCCTTAACCGTATCGATGAGATTATTTACTTCCATCCATTGAATAAGGATGTACAATTAAAGATTGTATCTAAGCTTTTACGTAACCTTGATGAAAGATTAATAGCTCAAGGTATTAATCTAACATTTACTGATTCCTTAAAGAAATATATTCTTGATCAATCATTCGATCCTGAATATGGTGCTAGACCAGTAAAGCGTTACATTCAAAAATATATTGAGACATTTGTTGCTACTAAGATTATAAAGGGTGAAATAAAGCCTGATATTCCTTATGTATTAGATGCCTGCAATAATGAGCTTAGATTATTAGCAAAGTAATCTAAAATGCAAAAAAAGCAGAATTTCGAAATTGAAGTTCTGCTTTTTTATTTTTATTATAACTATTTATTACTTTAATAATGCGATTTGACCAACTAAAGCTAAAGCTACAATAACCCAGTAAATAACAATCCAAACAATCTTTTTACCAGGTAAATGAGCACTCTTTAAAGCTCTCCACGAAATCATAACAATTGCTAAAATCATCATAATGTTGGCAATCATACTTAAAATTCCAATAGAAGCTGAGCCTCCAAAGAAACTTAAAATAAAATTTACCATATATAAAATACCTGTAATAAATAAAGATATTAATGATAAAATACCAGCAATCTTATTATAAGTAAGAGTTGATGAAGATGATTTAGTTGATTTAGATGATGTCTTTTTTGTTGCCATAATAAAAATTCTCCTTATCTTTTTCTAATAATTCTCATTTTAGCACTATGTGCTCTATTATTTTCATTTAATTCTTCTTCACTTGCAGTGATTGGATGTCTAGTTACAAGCTCAAATGGAGCCTCCTCAGTAACAATCATCGGAACTCCCTCAGGAATATGAATAGTTGATGCATCCTTAAATACAGTCTTACAAATTCTATCCTCTAAAGAATGGAAGGTAATAACTACTGCGTAGCCATCACTATTAAGCATATCTAAGGCATCTAATATAGAAACCTCAAATACCCTTAATTCATCATTTACCGCTATTCTAAGAGCCTGAAATATTTGTTTTGCAGGATGACCTTTTTTTCTTAAAACCTTTTCAGGAAGGGCACTCTTTATAACATCAACAAGCTCAAATGTTGTAGAAATAGGCTTAATAGCTCTTGATTTTTCTATAGCTCTCGCAATTTGCTTTGAGAAGGAATCCTCACCGTATCTATAAAAAATACGAACAAGCTCCTCATATGGATATGTATTGACAATAGTGTATGCAGATAATTCCTGTTCTTGATTCATTCTCATGTCAAGTGGAGCATCATAATTATATGAAAATCCTCTTTCAGGAATATCAAATTGAAATGAAGAAACTCCTAAATCATATAAAATACCATCAATATGAGTTACTCCAAGCTTATTAAGTTCACTTTTAATATTAACAAAGTTTGACTTAATAAAAGTATAATTACTACTAATAGGGTCTAAAACTTCTTTACTTCTAGTATAAGCATACTCATCTTGATCAAAACAATATAAATGGCCTGTTGTAAGCTTAGATAGGATATGACTTGAATGTCCTCCACCACCGGTTGTCGCATCTACATAGATTCCATCTGGCTTTATATGAAGGCCTTCAATTGCTTCATCTAATAATACACTCTTATGTATATACATATTTTCTCCTTTTTATCCATAAATAGAAAATAGACACCCAAGGCGTCTATTTCTATTAGCTATTTTATTCTTCTTCCTTTGAAGCCTTAGCTTGAACTACTTGCTTACCCTTGTAGTAACCGCAGTTTGAACATACTCTATGAGCTAATGTTAATTCACCACAATTAGGACAAGTAATCATACCAGGTACATTTAAAGCTAAATGAGAACGTCTCATTCTCTTCTTCATCTTAGATACTCTACGAAAAGGTACTGCCACTGTAATACACCTCCTATAATAAATCCTTTAGATTCGCAAATGCTGGATTAATCTTTTCCTCAGGCTCATCCTCTACTGCATCATCTACATAACTTGTCTTAGAGGTAGACATAGGCTTATTAATTAATATATTAGTTAATATAGCTTCTTTTGTGTCTAATGTAATGCCTTCAATAATAAAGGCATCATCTAATGATTCATCTGTAGAAAATAACTCTTCAGCATCTACATTAATATTATAAGGAATCTCTTCAAGTGTGTTTGAATCCTCTAAAATTAAATCAATCTCAATATGAAATTGACATAAATAGGTATTCTCTCCTCTTTCTTTGATAATAGTATGAACATTACATAATGATGATGAAATGATATCCTCAAATCCATTCAATTCATTACTCAAATCCAATTTCTCATCAAAGGAATAATTATTTCCAAGCTTCCTTAATTGAGCTAAAGTAAACTGCATAAAATCACCTCAGCATTACCATTATAATGATTTTAATATCTGTTGTCAAGAAAAAAATCATTTATTAGAATATAACTTCTATAATATTTTATTATGGCTTAAATATATAATTTTATTAATTAAATTTATTCAAATTTTAATTCAGTATCAACTAATCCCTCATAGAAATCATCCTCATGAGTTACTAATATAACACTGCCTGGGAATTTATCTATAGCCTCCCATAATTCAGCCTTTGAATTAACATCTAGATGATTAGTAGGCTCATCAAAGATTAAAACATTACTCTTTTTCATAGTCATTAAAGCTAATCTAACCTTAGTTTGTTCTCCACCTGATAAGCTATTCATAGTCTTAGTAGCTAAATCACCTTTAATACCCGCTGTAGCTAACACACTTCTTAATTCTCCATCAGTTTTTAAATGATAAAAATATCTTAAATAGCTAATCGGAGTTTCATTATCATTATATCTTTCCTCTTGAGAAAAATAATTCAAATCAGCAGAAGGATTCCAAGTATATTTACCACCCTTAGGAGGTAAAATCCCCATAATTGTTTTTAATATTGTTGATTTACCTACTCCATTATGTCCTAATATCGCAATCTTTTGATTATGCTTCATCAAGAAATTCAAATCACTTAAAACCGTTTTATCAGGATATCCTACAGCTAAATCCTCAAGCTTTAATACCTCTTGACCAAGTCCCTTTGAAAAAGGGAATGTTAAATGCATCGGCTCATGATTTTTAGGCTTTTCTAAAACCTCAATTCTTTCTAGCATTTTTCTTCTTGATTGAGCTTGCTTAGTTGTAGTAGCTCTAACAATATTCTTTTGAATAAACTGCTCAGTCTTTTTAATAAAGGCTTGTTGATTCTCATAAGCCTTTTGATACTGTTCCTGTCTTATTTCCTTTTCAATTAAATATTGATCATAAGACATATTAAATCTAGTCATTTGCTTATTAGCTAAATTATATACAGTTGTACCAATACTTCTTAAAAAGCCCTCATCGTGACTTATAACAACAAAAGCCTTTTTAAAATCCTTCAAATACTTACTAAGCCATTCAATATGACTAACATCTAAGAAATTTGTAGGCTCATCCATTAATAATACATCTGGTGCTTCTAATAAAAGCTTAGCTAAATATACCTTAGCTCTTTGACCACCACTTAAATTAGAAAGCTTTGTATCCATTCCATATTCACTAATACCTAAGCCATTAACCATATTACCCATAGTTGAATTCATAGCGTAAAAATTAGCCTTATCAAGTTCATCCTGAACACTTTGAGCAAATGCTAAATATCTCTCATATTCATATTCCTTGCATGTACAAAGCTTCTCATAATAAGAATTCATTAAAGCTTCTTTTTCAATTAAAGGCTTAAATACCTCAGTAATATAATCATATATAGAAATATCATTTTTAACCTTTAAATGCTGATCTAAATACCCATAAGTAATATTATTCATCCAAGTAATACTTCCCTGATCAGGAATCAAGTTTTTAGCTATTAAATTCATAAATGTTGATTTACCACAGCCATTTTCTCCAACTAAAACAATATGATCATGAGGTAGAATTCTAAAGTTAATACTATTAAATAAATCCTTATCAGTATATTTAAATTTTAAACTCTCAACTTCTAATAACGCCATAAATCCTCCTAAAAAATATGCCTAGCATAAAGCTAGGCTATATTATTAATTTAATTCTGAGTTATGCTTCTTCATTAATTCAACAAATTCATCAATAGAAACTGTTGTTTGAGCTTGTTCACCATATCTACGATATGTAACTGTATTATTTTCAACCTCTTTATCACCTATAACAAGCTGATAAGGAATCTTCTTAGTCTGAGCCTCTCTAATCTTATAACCAAGCTTTTCTTCTCTATAATCACGATCAAAACGAATTCCATTCTTACGTAAAATAAAGCTTATCTTATCACAATATTCCTTATGATACTCTAAATTAACAGGGATAACCTCAACCTGAACTGGTGCTAACCATACAGGGAATACACCCTTAGTCTCTTCAATTAAGAAAGCAATGAAACGGTCCATTGAACCTAAAATAGCTCTATGGATAACAACAGGTCTTGCCTTTTGACCAGACTCATCGATATATGTTAATTCAAATCTTTCTGGTAATTGATAATCTAATTGAATTGTAGATAATGTAACATCATGACCGATTGCGCTTCTAACCTGAACATCTAGCTTAGGTCCATAGAAAGCAGCCTCACCTTTGGCTTCATAATAATCAACACCTAAATCATTTAATACATGACGAAGCTCAGCTTCACTCTTTTCCCATAAATCATCATTACCAAAATATTTCTCTGTATCAAGAGGATCTCTTAATGATAATCTAAACTTATAATTCTTGAATCCAAAATCTTTATAAACATCAAGAATTAATTGAACAACACCTTTAAATTCTTGAGCAATTTGATCAGGTCTACAGAAAATATGAGAATCATTTTGGCTAAATGCACGAGTGCGCTCAATACCAGTTAAAGCACCAGATGCCTCAAATCTAAAGTCATTTGCAATTTCAGCAATACGAACTGGTAGATCACGATATGAATGTAGCTTAGAACGATACATAACCATATGATGTGGACAGTTCATAGGACGTAATACATATGCCTCATCATCAAGCTCCATTGCAGGGAACATATCATCCTTATAATGAGCCCAGTGACCAGAAGTCTTATAAAGCTCAACATTTCCTAATGATGGAGTCATAACATGCTTATAGCCTAAAGCATATTCCTTATCCATAATATAATCAGATAAAGCTCTTCTTACGATAAAGCCATTAGGTAACCACATAGGAAGACCTCTACCAACTAAATCATCAAACATAAAGATACCAAGCTCCTTACCAAGCTTACGGTGATCTCTTGCCTTTCTATCTTCTAATACCTGTAAATGCTCCTTTAATGCTTGATCACTAAACCAAGATGTACCATAAATACGAGTTAATACTTTATTCTTACTATCACCACGCCAATATGCTCCAGCAATAGATAAAAGCTTAAAATGCTTAATTCTCTTTGTAGACATAACATGAGGTCCTCTACATACCTCATAATAGCCACCCTGTTCATAAACATGAACTGTATCGCCTTCAATTGCGTCAATAAGCTCAAGCTTATATGGATCAGAAGCCATTAGCTTATGAGCCTCTTCTTTAGTTACATCATAATGTGTAATCTTAATATCTTGATTAGCAAGCTCCATCATTTTCTTTTCAATTTTAGGTAAATCTTCAGGTACTAATACATTTTCACCTAAATCAAAATCATAATAAAAGCCTTCTTCAATCTCAGGTCCAACACCCATATGTGCACCTGGATATAGTAATGAAATAGCATGGGCTAAAAGGTGAGCTGTAGAGTGATTTAAAACCTTAAATCCTTCTTCATCATCCTCAGTAATTAACTCTAATGATCCATCATGAGTAAGCTTATCACTTAAATTTACTAATACACCATCATACTTAGCTGCTACACACTTCTTAGCTAATGATGATGATAATTCCTTCGCAAAGCTGATAATTAAATTATCCTCAGCTGTTTCTTTTATAGAACCATCTTTTAATGTAATCTTTAACATTTTTTCATTTCCTCCTAAAATAAAAAAAATCGCCCTAAAAAGGACGAATTATCGCGGTACCACCTTAATTTTAGAATTTCTTCTAACTCTCAAAGCCTTAACGCGGCAAACGAAATGGCATTTCCTCCATTTATCTCCAAAGGTAGTAACATAAATCTCTATTAAATACTTTCACCAGCCGTATTCTCTCTAGAAATAAAAGAAATATATCTTGTCCTCTATCATCAACGCCAATATTATATCAAATAGCCCCAAACATTTCAAGTGATAACACAAAAATTTAGCTATCTTCTAATCACATTACAATCATCCATACAAATAGATGTAACTAAATCCTTAAGTCTAGAAACTATTCTTTCACCCTTAATTCTACTTTGAGGAGCCTTATCAATTGCGAAATGATTAACTAAGTCTCCAGGAGTAATATTAGAGGAAATAAAAATAGATTTACCCTCTAGTAATCTATAATTAACAATAGGTCCAACAACCTCATCTCTTAACCAAGGTGTCATATTTTCACTACCTAAATCATCAAGCATTAAAACATCAACACTTTTAAGCATATTAATTAATGCCTCATATCTAGGAGTACCAATTGCGTTTTTTAAATCAGCAACTAAATCAGGAAAATATATTAATAAGCAAGAAATATTATTTCTAGCTAGCTCATTAGCTAAACAAGCAAGAGTATAGGTTTTTCCTACAGAAAAATTACCAAACAAATATAATCCCTTATTTAAAGAATTACGATTATAATTAGTAATATAATTTGTCATAGAGCTATAAATCTTTTTTCTACTCTCAGAATTAACATAATAATCTTTAATATTAGCCTCTAATATTTTCTTAGGTAAATATAAAGTCTTAATAAGACTATCCTTTAGATTTTCTTTTCTAAGTTCTTTCTTATAATCACATTCAGTTAAAGAAAAATTACCATCAGCTATAGTAGTATAAAAGCCTTTATGCTCGTTCTTACAATCATGTATACCCTTACATTCACTACAATTAGTTCTTTCATTTAATAATGTTTCAAAATCATTTGCGTTATTAATATCAATATGATATTGAGGTAATCTAGCTTGTAGCTTTTCTATGAATTCATCAACAATATTTGCATCATATTCCTTTGTAATCTTTTTCATAGTACATCAAAGCCTCCATACTTATCATACTCTTTCTTAGTATCATCCTTACCCTTATATTCAGTAACATATTTAATAGCCACATCAGTAGAGAATATATTATCCTTTATCCAGGATTCACTAACCTTTTGGAAATACTTTAATGATGGTAATTCTCCAGCCTTTTCCTTAACTATTTTCATTATCATACAATTAATAACTCCTCTAGGAAGTTCAATATTAATATAAATATCATTAATTATATCTAAATATTTTGGTGGGTAATTAGGAATAATATCCTCTAGGAAATCACTAGGTGAAACATTCTCAAGATAATTAACTAAATCATTATCTGTTACATCATCATTATCCTTACTCTCAAGAATAGGTCCCCTCATATTCTTTTTATAATTAAATAATAGATTAGCCTTCTTCTTTAAAAGCCTATAATCATATAAACCACTTTTATTTATTGAATCATTAAATAATGAAATCATCTCTGAAATATCAAAATCATAAACATAAGCAATAGTAATAATTTGATTCTTAAACTGATCTGTAATACCAGTTTCAAGAAAATCCAAATTGATATTCTTAACAAATTCATCAAAATCAATCTTATTAGCAGTAGAAAGTTTAATACTTCTACTAGGGTTTTTACCTAATATATACTGGAATTTCTCATATGTAACACTACTATCAACCTTTGAATCAAATACCTCATCAAAGCTTTTAGTTATATTTTCAAAATTCGCCTTATCAACGCGTTCAATTTTAAAATGCTTACAAATTAAATCAAATGTTTCTTTTCTAACCTTAGAATATAAATATAACCCCAAGGTAGCATCCTTAAGGAAATTCTTAGGGGTTAAAGGAGGACAAATTACATAAATAAATGAATTATCCCTTACATATGTATTTATTAATCCAATACCCTCAAGCTTATATCTAGCCTTTAAAAAACTATTAGCATTTAAAGAATAAATCTCTAGAAAATCCTGATGTATTATATCCTCACTCTTTAAATTATTTCTTTCTAGAAAAGATTCAAAGGCTAAATAAAGCAATAATGCATCACTTCCAATAAGTGGTGCATATAATAGCGATAAGGATGAAACGTCATCATTTGACAAAGTGAAGCTAGACATGATAGTCATTTTAGATTGAACATCAAATGTCTTTTTAGCCATAATATCACCTATTTATGTAATGAAACGCCTTTAAATTCGTACTTCTCTTCAATCTTCTTTAAAACTGTTTCAATAAACTTAAAAGCCTTTGATTTAGAAGCAACTAAAAAATCTGAATTAATATAAAAATCAATTGAAGTTTCCTTAGGGTCTTGCATAATAATCTTCGCAATAACCTCCATATGAGGTACTTCTGAATATATTTCACTGTAATCATCATTATCAGAAACAATATTATGACCAAGGCTTTTTAGAATCTCTAAATATAAAGCCTTAATTTGTTGATATGAAGCCTTATAATAATGTGTTTGCAAATTTAAGCTCTTTGCATTTTCTGAAGTTTCAATTGTAATCATCTTTTTATGCTCCTTTTATTTCCTTTAATATTTTAATAACTTGCTTTTTAGTTTCATCAAAATCACCTTTTGAATCAACTACAAAATCAGCTTTAATCTTTTTAATATATAAATCCATTTGAGAATGAATTTTTTCTAAGGCATAGTCCTCATCAATTCCTTCTCTTTGCATTAAACGTTCAACCTGTGTTTTTTTATTTAAAAAGACACAAATAACTTTATCACAAAGATATTCAAGATGGGCCTCATATAATAGAGGTATCTCAACAAAAATAATATCATCAGTAGCTAAATCAATTTGTCTTTTAATTTCATTAATTATTATGGGATGAGAAATATTATTAAGTTCTTCTTTTGCCTTGCTGTCATGAAAAATTAATTTCGCAAGCTTCTTTTTATCAATTTCACCATCTGAAGTTAAGTATTCAGTACCAAACTTCTCAACTATCTTTAAATAAATAGGTTCATCCTTTAAAGATAGATCTCTATTTATTTTATCGCTATCAATAATTTGATAACCTTCATTTTTTATTACATTGCATACATTACTTTTACCACTTGCAATGCCACCAGTGATACCAATTACTTTCTTCATCATAGTCACCTCTGACATTTTTCACAAAAATAAGTCATTCTTCCACCTATTTTAACACGAATTAAGGTGTTTTTGCAACAAGGACATTCAGTTTTTGTATGAACTTTTAAAAAATTTTGATAATTTCCTATTACTCCAAGACTTGAAGTATAGCTTCTAATAGTTGTACCCTTATTCAAAATAGCATTATTAAAGATTTTCTCACTATTTAAAACAATATTTGAAACATCCCCTATTGAAACTAAATTAGAAGCTCTATTAGGATTAATATGAGATTCATATAAAACCTCATCAACATAAATATTACCTAATCCTGCAATAATAGATTGATCAAGTAAGGTAGTCTTAATGGGAATTCTCTTATTAGTTATTTTTTTATAAAGCTCATTAATATTAGGATTATTATTTTTAGTTAAATCCACTCCAACATTAACTAATGGTGGGGTAGTATATAATTCTTTATTTTCTCTATAACAAAATCTACCAAACTTTCTTACATCCTGATAGCATAAAAGCTTACCATTAGATAAATGAAATATAACATGAATATGCTTATTAATTTCAAAATCAGGATTAACATAGAAAAACTTTCCTTCCATTCTTAAATGACTAAGCATAGCTCCATCATTAAAAAGAAATATCAAATGCTTACCTAATCTATCTAGTCCAACTATTTTCTTATTAATTACATTATTTTTAAAATAATCAATATCATCTTCAATAATATTAGGATATCTAATATCTATATCCTTAATTTCTAGACCACTTAATTCCTCATTAAGAACTCTTCTAACTGTTTCAACCTCTGGAAGTTCTGGCATAATTTACCTCTATTTTACCTCGTACCAATTACTACCAAATGAATCATCTACTATTAATGGTACACTTAATTTTACTGCATTTTGCATTGAATCTCTAACGATTCTCTGTAGCTTATCTTCTTCTCCTTTTTCGACCTCAAAGACAAGCTCATCATGAACCTGAACAAGCATTTTACTATTCATATTATTCTTTTCAAGCTCATTATCAACTAATATCATAGCTATTTTAATAATATCAGCTGCACTACCTTGAATTGGTGCATTCATAGCCATACGCTTACCAAATTCTCTTTGCATATAAACATTAGACTTAATTTCAGGTATATATCTAATTCTATTCTTCATAGTTTTAACATAACCTGTTTCCTTACAAAATTCTATAGTATTATCCATAAATTCTTTTATTTCAGGATAAGCTTCATAATATTTTTTAATAAAATCTGCTGCCATTGCGTTAGTAACTCCAATATCTGAAGCAAGTCCAAAAGCGGAAATACCATAAACAATACCAAAATTAACAGCTTTAGCTCTTCTTCTATCTTCTGGTGTTATCTCATCCTTATGGAATATTTCTCTAGCAGTTTTAGAATGTATATCATCTCCACTTATAAATGCTTCTCTTAGCTTTTTAACATTAGCCATATGAGCTAGTACTCTTAATTCAATCTGAGAATAATCCGCTGAATAAAGGCTGTTTCCTTCCTTACTAGGAATAAACATCTTTCTTATTTTATGTCCTTCAGGTGTTCTAATTGGAATATTTTGTAAATTAGGATCAATACTAGACAATCTACCTGTTTGAGTTAATGCCTGCTGAAAAATAGTATGAACCTTATTATCTGGATAAACTAAATCCTTTAAACCAATGATATATGTATTATAAAGTTTTGTTTTAGCCCTATATTCAATTATATAATTAACAATTGGATTTAATTCCTTAATAGCTTCTAAAACATCAATATCGGTTGAATAGCTATTACCCTTTTTCTTTGGATAAGGAATACCTAATTCCTCAAATAATAATGTACCTAATTGCTTAGGAGATGATATATTAAAAGTATGTCCTGCAATATCATATATCTTCTTTTCTAAATTAGTAATTTGATCATATAAATCACATCTTTGATTTTCTAATTCATTTAAATCTACAGTCATACCATTATATTCCATTTTACCTAAAACAATTGATAATGGTATTTCAATATCACTTAAAAGAGAATATTGTTCACGTTTCTTTAATTCATCTATAACATTATCCTTTAATTCATAAATAGCTCTAGCCTTTTTAGCAGTATGAACAAAAATATTTTCCTTTAAAGGCATACATTTTTTAGCACCCTTACCATATATTTGTTCATCATAATAGGTATTATTATAGCCATAAGAATCAGCTATAAGCTTAAATTCCTCTTTTGTAATACTTGGATTTAAAATATATGTACCTAATAATAAATCAAAATCAACACCAAGTAATTCTAAATCTAATCTTTTACATAAAACATAGGCTTTTTTATAATCAAATATAGATTTATGATTTGTTTTATCAGATAAAAATAACATAAAATCCATACTAGTGAAAATCATTTCAGGCTCAACAATAAAATTACCTAAGCTATTAGAAATACCAATAGCTAAAATAGGACATCTATGGTAATTATATTCATATGTTTCAAAATATAAAGCTGAATAAGGAACTAAAATATCTCTAAATCGATAGGGATCCTTTATAACCTCATAATCAAATTGCTCATCTAGCTTAGGCTTTTCTACAGTCATTTCCTTTAATAAAGACTTAAATTCAAGCTCAGTATAAAAAGCAATAAGCTTATCCTTATCACAATCTCTACGTTTAGTATCCTCAAGTGAAATATTCATATCAAAATCACGAATGATAGTAGCCATTTTTTGGCATATTTTAGCACTCTCAAAGTTATTTCTTATCTTTTCACCATCAGCACCCTTTATTTCATCCTTATGAGCAATAATTTCATCTAATGTTTCATAGCTTTGAAGGTATTTAACCGCCTTTTTTTCACCTATTCCAGGAATACCAGGTAAGTTATCACTCTTATCTCCCATTAGTGCCTTTAAATCAATAAATTGAGTGTATTTAATGTTATATCTTTCATAGAATATATCAGGAGTATAGTCCTCTAAATCAGTCATTCCCTTTTTAGTTAAATGAACTGTAGTATTATCGCTAATTAATTGAAGTAAATCTTTATCAGAGGAATATATATCAACATGATATCCAGCCTCCTCTGCTCTTTTTGACATTGTACCTATAATATCATCAGCCTCATATAATGGCTGTTCATATTGCTTAATATTCATAATGTCTAAGAATTGCTTAATATAAGCAATTTGCATTCTAAATTCATCAGGCATAGGCGGACGTCCAGCCTTATAATCAGCCATAATTTCATGTCTTATTGTTTTTTTACCTGCATCAAATGCGACTAATATATTATCATATTCACTATTAATTAAATGATTCATCATTCTTGCAAAAGCATAAATAGCATTAGTATATAAACCCTTAGAGTTTTGTTGAATATTACCTGATGCACTCATTCCATAGTACGCTCTATACATTAATGAATTACCATCGACTAAAATCATTCTTTTCATAGTATTGTCAAATTGACCTTCACTTCCTTTTTAAATTATATATTACTATTATAACAAAAATTAATTATTATTACTATTTTTTTTGCCTTTATGAGGAATTCTATCCCAAGCTACATTATTTAAAAATAAAGCATTAATATCAATAATAAACTGAAGAATAATAAAAATTGGATATAATAATGATGAAATAATTTTAATACCTAATGATACATTTTTTATTCTTTTTCTTTCAATAATATAAATAATAATAGCTCCAATAATCGAAGCTAGCATAAATAATAAAATAGCTTTAGCTATTGAATAAATTAAGCCAGTAGAAAAGAAAAATTGAAAAAGAAAACTATTAATATTTTGAATATTAAAAATATTTATAAATAATTCACCTAAATATGTAAAGCTTCCAGTATTTAAAAAAATACTAGAAAAACTAACATTAGGAATAAATAAAAAGCCAGCTAATAGAAATACAAATTCTAATAAATAAATACAAACTAAAATTAAAGAAACAGGTAATATATTCATTAGCATATCGTATGTTGATACTTTAAATTTAGTACTCTTATTGAATATAGCTTTAATAAGCATTCTACTCTTCTCTTTAAAAACTATTAATAATCCCTTTTCCCATCTTAATCTTTGTTTATACATAATACTAAATTTAGTGGGCTGTTCATCAAAGAATTCTGCCTCATCACAATAGATAATTTTATGATTATTAGAAATTTCTGATGCGCTCATTTCTAAATCCTCAGTTAATGAGGTATATTTCCAGCCATCAACCAAATATTCACTTGGCACCAAAAAGCCAGTACCTGAAATTCTTCCTGTAGCATTTAAAACTGCTCTTCCTCTTAAGCCTAATCTATTAGCCATCATGAAAAATAGTCCATATTGTGCACTTATAACATTATCCCCAAAATTACTTGAATTACGATATGAGGTAATTATACATTTTCTTTTATTCGCAATAAAAGCATCATTCATTTTAGATAAATAATTACTTGATACAGTATTATCAGAGTCTAATATAATGTATCCATCAAAGGATGATATACCATAATCAGCATCAATTTTTTCAAATAAGTATTTTAAGGCATATCCTTTTCTTGATTCTAATTCATTGTTATAATCATAAACTATAGCACCTGATTCTTTAGCTACTAAGGCTGTAGAATCTATACAATTATGTGCAACAACAAATATTTTAACTAATTCATTAGGATAATTAGAATTCTTAATACTATCTATTAAATTTTTAATAACATTATCTTCATTCCTAGCTGAGACAACAATAGCTAATTTACTTTTTGTATTTGTTTCTTTAAATCTTCTTTTCCAAAAAATACCAACAAACCCATAAATAAGAAACAAAATCATCAATATAGAATATAATGTTACTATTATTGTAAAAACAATATATACAATATCAAAATAATCCATAATACACCTTTAAAGCATGATAGGAACAACTAAATTGTTCCTATCATATATTATTTTAAATTATTTATATTTGTTTTATCTTTATGAGGAATAGGCTTCCAGCCTAAATTCTTAGATAAAACAGCTTGAATATCAATTAAAAACTGAATAATCAAAAATAGAGGCCAACATAAGGCTGCTAATATTTTTAAGCCTAAAGAAATATTTTTTATTCTCTTATGCTCAACAATAAATGTTAATGCACCCCATAAGGACATACTAATTAAATATAATATAAAAGTTCTAGCCAAACCAAACATATAAGCATTACCAAATAAAAGTTTTGTCCATATTTCACCTAAAACGTCATAACAACTTGTAACACCAGCCATTTTAGCAATTATATCTCCTAAAAATCCATATGAAGGATTATCAAAAAAAACATATCGCAAGCTAATATCACTAAAAAGTGGTGTAAATAATAACAAAATAAAATGTAAAACATTAATACCTAATAGTATTAAACAAAAAGGAAGAATATTCATAGTGATATCATATAATGAAAATTTATGTTTTATTTCTTTATTAAATAACCCTTTGAATAAATCTTTAATTTTTTGAACAAATACTAACCAGTGTCCCCTAGACCATCTAACTCTTTGTCGCCACATTATTTTCATACTAGTAGGCTGTTCATCAAAGAATTCAGCTTCATCACAATAAACTATTCTATTATTGTTTAATATCTGATCTGTTGTAAATTCCCAATCTTCTGTCAATGTTACATAATTCCAGCCATTTTTTACCAAATCTGAACTAATTACATAACCTGTACCTTGTACTCTAGTTGAACAGCCACAAACGCTTCTACCACGACTTTCAAATCTACATCCATTAACAAAATATAAACCATATAATGCAGAAATTAAATTAGCACCAAAATTTTTTCCATTTCTAAATGATGTTATAACATTCTTTTTATTATAATACTGGAAGGCATCATTCATTTTATTAAAGTAATCTTCTGCGACTACATTATCAGCATTAAATAAGAAAAATCCATCAAAACTAGATGTCTCATAATCCTTTTCTATTTGCTTAAATAAATATCTAAATGCATAGCCCATTGTACATTCATTTGGATTATTATATTCATAAACTGTAACACCATATTTTCTAGCAACCTCAGCCGTTTTATCAGTACAATTATGAGCTATTACAAAGATATGAAGTTTGTCTTGTGGGTATTTACATTTTTGAATACTTTCAATTAAATTTCCTACAACATTTTCTTCATTTCTTGCTGGAATAATCAATCCATACTTATTCATAACTGTTGTTTCTGGAAATTTTTTTCTTTTAAATAATCCAATAATAAAAAAGACAACAAAATGTAAAACCATAAGAGAATATATTCCCAAAATAATAGCAAATATTAAGTTAATAATATCCATATAATTCATAGTACACTATCTCCAACTAAATTTATTTTTTTATCTAAACATTAATACTATAACATATTTTCTACATAAATACTACTAGCATTTATAATTTAAAATATATACTGAACTTATTCACTAAAAAAAGACTGTATTATTTTCACTATAAAATAGCTACTTTAATACAGTCAAATAAATTTTATTTTTTAGGAAGCTCAATAGGATTTTTAGCATTATCAGAATGCATATAAAATACAAAAACCCTACCAATGTGTTGAACAAATTCAACATCATTAACACTAAAAAAGCTTATTACATCTTGTTCCTCTATGCATGAATTTTGTAATACTGATATTTTGATTATTTCATGCTTATTTAGATAATTCATAACATCAGTACGCATATTATCACTTAGTCCATCCTTACCAATTTGAAAAGTAGTTGGTTCAGTTTGAGCAAGAGATCTTAAATATACTCTTTGCTTTGTAGTTAGCATATTAGTCCTCTAAGAATTCCTTTGAATCATATGCATCAATTAAAATTCTTTGCATATCCTCAACCATTGGAACACGTGGGTTAGCTGGAGAACACTGATCCTCATAAGCTAAATAAGATAACTTAACAACTTGAGACATATATGTTTCACGATCTAAGCCTTGAGATTCGAAATTCATCTTGATTCCAACCTTCTTACCTAATTCACCACATGCCTTAGCGTAAGATTCAACACCCTCTTCAATAGTTGAACAAGGTAAACCTAGAATACGAGCTAATTCAGCATAACGCTCATCTGCACGATAGTAGTTATATTTTGGCCATGTAGAAAGCTTTTGTGGCTTTTGACCATTATAACGAATTGTATAAGGTAATAGAATAGCGTTAGCTCTACCATGAGGTACATGGAATTCTCCACCAATCTTGTGAGCCATTGAGTGATTCATACCTAAGAAAGCATTAGCAAATGCCATACCTGCTAAGCATGAAGCATTATGCATCTTTTCGCGAGCCTCAGGATCATTCTTACCATTCTTATAAGAACGCTCTAAGTATTGGAAGACCATCTTAACTGCTTGAATTGCAAGACCATCTGTATAGTCAGAAGCTAATGTAGAAACAAATGCTTCAGTAGCATGTGTTAATACATCCATACCTGTATCAGCAGCAATTGAACGTGGTAAATTCATAACGAATGCTGGATCAATTATAGCTACAGTTGGAGTTAAAGAATAGTCAGTTAATGGATATTTCTTATGCTCAACCTTATCAGTAATAACTGCGAATGGAGTAACCTCACTACCAGTACCAGATGTTGTAGGAATACAAACAAGCTTAGCTTTTCTTCCTAATTCAGGATATTGGAAGGCACGCTTACGAATATCCATAAACTTTTGCTTTAAATCATTGAAGTTAACTTGTGGTTGTTCATAGAATAACCAAATTCCCTTAGCACAGTCCATTGATGAACCACCACCTAAAGCGATGATTGTATCTGGTTCAAATGAACGCATTAATTCAACACCCTTTAATACTGTTTGAATTGATGGATCTGGTTCTACATCACAGAATAATTGATATTGAACCTCAGGAGTACGAAGTTGTAATTGATCAATAATCTTATTTACATAGCCTAAATCAACCATTGAACGGTCTGTTACGATTAGAGCCTTCTTCATTTCCTTCATTTGATGTAAATATTCGATAGAATCTCTTTCAAAATAAATCTTAGCTGGAACCTTAAACCATTGCATATTGTTTCTTCTACGTCCTACTTTCTTAATATTTAATAAATTAACTGCACTTACATTTCCAGCAACTGAGTTATGACCATAAGAACCACAACCTAAAGTTAAAGATGGAATAAATGAGTTATAAACATTACCAATACCACCGAATGTAGATGGAGAATTCCAAATAACACGGATTGCAGGAACAAAATCACCAAACTTTGTAGCTAATTCCTTTGATGCTGTATGAATTGCAGCTGAGTGTCCTAAACCATTGAACTCTACCATTTGTCTTGCAAGCTTAAAGCCATCCTCAGTTGAGTTAGACTTTAATAAGGCTAATACTGGAGAAAGCTTTTCTCTAGTTAATGGCTCATTTGGACCAACCTCTTGACATTGTGCAATTAAAATAACTGTATTTTGAGGAACCTCAAAGCCAGCCTCATGAGCAATCCATGTAGCAGGCTTACCAACGATTGTTGGGTTAAGCTTAGCTTGTGGACATTCATCCTTAGAATGAACATTAAACATGAAAGCCTCTAGCTTCTTCTTTTCAGTTTTATTTACGATATAAACACCATATTTCTTGATTTCCTCAACAAATTGGTCATAAATTTCTTGATCAACAATAGCTGCTTGCTCAGAAGCACAAATCATACCATTATCAAAGCTCTTTGACATAACGATATCATTAACTGCTTGACGTAAATTACAGCTCTTTTCAACATAAGCAGGAACGTTACCAGCACCTACACCTAAAGCAGGCTTTCCACATGAATAAGCAGCACGTACCATTGCGTTACCACCTGTAGCTAAAATAGTAGCTACACCTGGGTGATTCATTAAAGCTGATGTAGCTTCCATAGATGGATGCTCAATCCATTGAATACAGTTCTTTGGAGCACCAGCAGCAATTGCAGCTTCATATACTACCTTTGCAGCAGCAACAGAACAATTTTGAGCATTTGGATGGAATCCAAAAATAATTGGGTTACGAGTTTTTAAACAAATTAATGATTTAAAAATAGCAGTTGAAGTTGGATTTGTAACTGGTGTTACACCGGCAACAACACCTACTGGCTCAGCGATCTCAGTTAAACCTGTAACATCATCCTCACTGATAACACCAACAGTTTTTAATCTCTTCATATTGTTAGTAACATATTCACATGCGAATAAGTTTTTTGTTGCCTTATCCTCAAATACACCACGGCCAGTTTCTTCGATTGCTAATTTAGCAAGTTCACCGTGCTTATCAAGGGCAGCAACAGAACATTTTGCCACAATGTAGTCAATTTGTTCTTGTGTAAATGATGCGTACTCATCTAAAGCCTTTAGAGCCTTTTGTACTAAAGCATCTACCTCTTCTTGAGGTGTTAAAATCTTTTCTTCCATTGTATCCTCCGTTTTTATAGTGGCATTTCCACTTTTGTATTTTTATTATAACCTATTTAATTATATTTTTATGCAGTAAGCGTTTACCTCAAATATAAGAATACGCTTTCTTATCAATATAAATAACAAAAAAATATATATCACACGCGATATATATTTTAATTCCTAATTAATCTTCAACTTTTTCGTTTTCATCAGCATTATCATAAGATATTATATATTTAGAATAACCTGTACTAACTAATGCTTTATATAATGGTAAATAAATAATAACAGTGATAACTACTGTTGCGATACCTGTAATAAAATTAGCAGGAAGCTTAGTAATTGAATCAACTAATGAGACATTAAAGCTAGCACTTGTAGCACCTGCTTCAATTCCTTTAAATAGCCATCTAAGTAAAAATTCCATTATTGTATTAATTAAAACTCCAATAGCTGAAACAGTTAAAACTACTGAAGAAACACCTTTAAGCTTATTACTAAAGATAGCAGCTATAGTTAATAATACACCAATAATTCCTAATAAAATTGGACATAAAATTGAAACAGTTAACCCCTTATTAGCATCTCCTATAACAATGTTAAGCTGTCCATTAATAAATAATACTAAGAATACAACGAATAATCCATCAAACAATCCTGCAACCACATACATTAAAGCCTTAGATAACTTTTGTTTTTTAACAAATACCTGAAATAAAATACCCACTGTAAAGCCAAAAATAAATTTGACAATAAACGTTCTTAATGTTGTAGACCAGGAATAGCCCTGTGCTAAATCATTAAGTCCCATACCTAGTGCGCCAGATAGTCCACCTGTTAAGCCACCACATAATAATGCTGCAAGCGTACAAGCAAAATTACCTAAATGAACCTTTGCGCCAGTAGGAAGTGGAATACTAATAAAAGTTAGACCAAATGTCATTGCTGAAAAAACAGCAATAAGACTAATTTTAAATATTATTTTTTTATTCACAATTAACTCCCCCTTAAATAAACAATATATATTATAATCATATTTGATTCCATTTATATACCCAAAATGCATTTATTTTATAGTACCAGATAAAAAAGAAAAAATCCTCATAGAGGATTACTATTTACCAACAATTACTTCACCAGTTTGAAATAGCTTAGCTTCATTTAACTTAAGAAATTCCATAGGAGTTAAATTATATTTAGCTAATATACTTTCAATTGTATCATTTTGAGTTATCTTATGAGTGTTTTTCTTTTTATCAATATATAATAATTGATTTCCTTCAAGAGTTAGCTTATCTAAATCATTATAGAAAACTAAATCATCTATAGTAATATTATGTCTAGAAAGAATATTTTTAATACTATCTCCTAGTTCAGTTGTATAGGTTTTATTATTACATGAGTAACCATTCTTTTTAGGAATATATAAAATTTGATTAGGATAAATAACATTTGAAACTAAATTATTAGCATTTTTAAGTTCATCAACAGTAATACCATTAGCCTTAGCTATCATATATAAGCTATCTCCTGGCTTTACTACATATTGAGACATATTATAATTTGAGAGATTCCAATCTCCTTGCATTAACTATCACCCATAAGTAATATATGAAACCTATATACTATAAATTAGGCTTTAACCCAATTAATTGGTTTAATATTATTCTTGATTAAAAAATCATTACAGCTTGAAAAAGGCTTAGAACCAAAAAAGCCTCTATATGCAGATAATGGAGAAGGATGATTTGATTTAATAATAAAATGCTTAGGATTATTTAAAAGCACTAGCTTCTTTTGGGCAGGCTTACCCCATAATATAAATACAATAGGCTTATCGATAGTGTTAATGTAGGATATAACATTATCAGTAAATATCTCCCAGCCCTTTTTAGAGTGAGAATAAGCTTCTCCTTCTCTAACAGTTAAAACAGTATTTAATAATAGCACTCCCTCTTTAGCCAAATATGTTAAATCACCATTTTGATTTAATTTAACATTTAAATCAGCTTCAATCTCCTTATAAATATTTTTTAATGTTGGAGGTAGCTTATCGCATAAAACTGAAAAAGCAAGTCCGTGGGCCTGTCCTAGCTCATGATATGGATCCTGACCTAATATTACTACCTTTAAATCATTTAAAGGTGTTAAATTAAAAGCATTAAAAATCAAATTATAATCAGGAAAGCATCGATGACTCTTATACTCCTCATCAACAAATTGCATTAATTTTTCAAAATATTCCTTTTTCTTCTCATTATCAATAAATTCATTCCATTCCATAAAAGCCTCCAAAAATAAAAAAATAGGAGACCTAGAATACCTAGATCTCCTAGAATTAAATTAAATTAATTAGTTTAATTCAGCGAAATACTTAATGGTACGAACCATCTGGCTTGTGTAAGAGTTCTCGTTATCATACCAAGAAACTACTTGTACTTGATATAAACCATTTCCAAGTGGAGATACCATTGTTTGAGTAGCATCAAATAATGAACCATATCTCATACCGATAACATCAGAAGAAACGATTGGATCCTCATTGTAACCGAATGATTGGTTAGCAGCAGCCTTCATAGCAGCATTGATTCCTTCAGGTGTTAATTCACCATCATACTTAACTACTGCAGTTAAAATTGTAGTAGATCCTGTAGGAACTGGAACACGTTGAGCAGAACCAATTAACTTACCCTTTAATGAAGGGATAACTAAACCGATAGCCTTTGCAGCACCAGTTGAGTTTGGAACGATATTAGCAGCACCAGCACGAGCACGTCTTAAATCGCCTTTTCTATGTGGTCCATCAAGAATCATTTGGTCACCAGTGTAAGCATGAATTGTTGACATGATACCTGATTGAATTGGAGCATAGTTATTTAATGCATTAGCCATAGGAGCTAAACAGTTAGTTGTACAAGAAGCTGCAGAAATAACGTTATCCTCCTTAGTTAATGTGTTCTCGTTTACACCATAAACGATTGTTGGAAGGTCATTTCCAGCAGGAGCAGAAATAACAACCTTCTTAGCACCAGCGTTAACGTGAGCAAGAGCCTTTTCCTTCTTTGTATAGAAACCTGTGCACTCTAAAACTACGTCTACACCTAATTCACCCCAAGGTAATAGGTTAGCGTCAGCTTGCTTATAAATTGTAATTTCCTTTCCATCAACGATGATTGAAGAATCAGTAGCACTTACAGTGTGAAGATTCTCGCCAATCTTTCCACAGTATCCACCTTGAGCAGTGTCATACTTTAAAAGGTTTGCTAGCATCTTTGGATCTGTTAAATCATTGATAGCAACTACCTCATAGCCCTCAGCACCGAACATTTGTCTGAAAGCTAAACGGCCAATACGACCAAAACCATTAATTGCGACTTTTACAGCCATAATATTTTATTCCTCCTAAAAAATTGTAATATTTTTACGCTTCATATTTTACCACCTTATTATTTTTTTTGCAATCATAATTCTATCGACATAAATAAACAAAATAATGTAAACGTTTTAGTGTAAAATCACAAAGAAAGGAGATTTTTATGACTTATATACCATATGTTTTAGAACAAAACGAAAACGGAGAAAGAGGATATGATATCTATTCAAGATTATTAAAGGATAGAATAATTCTTCTAATAGGTGAGATAAATGATGAGGCATCATCTATTATTGTATCCGAACTTTTATATTTAGATTCAATAAATAATGAGGATATTCAAATATATATCAATTCCCCAGGAGGAAGCATAACTGCTGGTATGGCTATTTACGATACAATTCATTATATATCAAGTAAGGTCAATACCATTTGCATTGGTATGGCAATGTCAATGGGAGCATTCCTTTTAACTGCCACCTCAGGTAAAAGATATGCCTTACCCCATAGTGAAATTATGATTCATCAACCCTATGGGGGAATAGAGGGTGTTGTTAGTGATATTGATATTCAAGCTAAAAGGCTTTTAAAAACCAAAAAGCAAATGATAGAATTATTAGCTAAATATACTAAAAAATCAATTGATGAAATAAAGCTAGATATAGAAAGAGATTATTATATGTCACCATTTGATGCTCTCGAATATGGACTAATAGATGAAATAATATCTAAGAAAAGCTAAATAAAAATGCTATGAGAGACTATTTTACTCCTCATAGCATTTTTCATTATTAAATTAATATAATCAAACATTAGCGAATAATTATAAATCATTAATATTTTTAATCATTATTGATAAGAAATGTTCTTTTAATTCTCTTTAAAAAATTCTCATGATTATGATATGCCATTTTAACTACTTTTTTATCATAATATATAACTATAGATTTAAAATGATTTATCAAATAATTCAAATGATCAACAGTTATATAAACCTCTACATCACCTATAGATTTTAGCTCTATTCTTCTATTACTAGCTAAAATAAGGGGAGATGATAAAGTTCTATAGCTATTAGAATTAATACCTGCCATCTCTGTTAATTGCATAATATCAAGTGTCGAATCAACAACTCCTCCACCTAAAGATTTATTATACGCAGTAGAACCACTAGGAGTAGATATGCATAAACCAGTACCTCTAAATCTCTCTAAAAATTCATTATCAATACTGACATCAAGGATAAGAGTCCTAGGAGGTGTAACAACTGTAATTTCATTTAAAGCATCAGCATGAATTACTTTTCCATCAAAATCCTCTATTTCACAAGTAAGCTTCTTAAGCTTCTCAACCTCAAAAGAATTACTATTAATATCATTAATTAATAAATCAATTTCATCCTTACTATAATTAGCATAAAAGCCTAAATGACCTGTATGAACACCAAAAATAATAGCTGAAGGATATAAATGTGTAGCTTTAATAATAGTTCCATCTCCTCCTATCGCAACAACAATATCAGGATTTTCATTATTATATTCTAAAGATACCTTTTCTTTTATATTTTTTTCAATCAAATGAGAATCAATATCATCTCTTACAACAATACAATAGCTCATAAATTCACCCTTTTTCAATATAATATCCAACCATTCGATTATTATTACCATTTTACTTTTAAAAACACCATAAAACAATCAAATATGATAATATTTTATCACAAGACTTGATTTTTATCTAGATTTATTAGATAATAAGACTAGACTTTGTTTTAGGGGATGAGTTTATGTACGTAAATAAAGAAATTGAATTTAAAACTTTTATCACAGAGGAGCAGTATAATTATTTAATAAAAAAATTTGAATTAGAAAATAATGTTTTTCCTCAAACAAACTATTATTTTGATACTGAGGACACAAAGCTTCTTAATGAAAAAACAGTTCTTAGAATTCGCCAAAAAGGTGAGAATTTTAAAATTACAAAGAAAACACGCGCTGATGTAGGTGCTGATGAAACCCATATCCTAATATCGAAAGAAAAAGCTTTAGATTTATTAAAAAATGGCTTTGATGCAATAATTATTGGTTTACCATATTATGTAAACAAAATAGCAGAGCTAACAACTTATCGTTGTTCAATACCTTATAAGGATGGAACATTATTCTTCGATAAGAGTGTTTATTATGGTCATATTGATTACGAAATCGAATACGAGGTTGATGATGTTAACCAAGGAACAAAGGACTTTGAGCAATTCCTAAAGGAATATAATATTACCTATAAGGAATCAATTAGAAAGAGCAAACGTGCCTTTGATAATAGAAAATGATGAATGGTGCTAGTCACCATTTTTCTTTTGCTTAAAGTCTCTTAAATAAAAAAAAGGGGCTGTGAAGAAATAATCAGTCCTCGATAAACAAAAATGGGGTTTCAAACCAGTTTAAAATCTGGAAA
>CAKQBG010000006.1 GCA_934216145.1 uncultured Anaeroplasma sp. | reverse complement strand
TGTATACATAACTACCTTAAAATGGAAAAGAGGTATTAAATCATTGCCTACCTCAATTTTTAAGAGGGTAACTACCTACCTACCTCAGAATTTAAAGAACCTATTCTTTTAGCAAATTATTAAGAGGACTTAGTCCTCTTTTTTTTATAAAAAAAAGGATGTCATTTAACATCCTTCTATATCTAATTACTACTATATTGTCCACCATCAATTCTAATAATTGAATTATTAATATATGAAGCATCATCACTAACTAAAAATTTAACAAGCTTAGCTACCTCTTTTGCTTCTCCAATTCTTCTTACTAGAATTTTATCTAGCTCCATTTGCATAAATTCATCATCATAATCAGCTATTTCAGACTCAGTACCTATCAATCCTGGAGCAACTGCGTTAACTGTTACATATGGTGCGAATTCTATTGCAAGATTATGAGTTAAAGAATTTAATGCTGCCTTAGAAGCATCATATTCTATACCCATAGGATAATATGTATTCATCCCATTAGTTGAGGAAATGTTAATTACACGTCCCCATTTATTATCAAGCATATGTCTTTCAGCTCTTTTAGCTGTTAAAAAGGCTCCAATTAAATTAACATCTAAGGTTTTTCTAAAATCCTCAACTTTTTTTCTACTAAAAAGTTCAGGAATATCAACTGCGGCATTATTAACTAGAATATCAACTCCACCAAGTTTAGACTCAATTTCATTAAACATTTCATTAACTGAAGCTTCATCACTAACATCACATTTAATAACTAAAGCTCTAATACCATAGTCTTTTATTTTATAATAAAGCTTATAAGCTAAATCCCTAGAAGTATTATAATTAATTACACAATCATAGCCACTTAAAGCTAATTCCTCGATAATTGCAGCACCAATACCCTTAGCACTGCCTGTAACTAATGCAACCTTTGCCATTGATTAAGCTCTACTTGAATAAGATCCATCAAGAGTTGAAACAATAATCTTCTCGCCTTGCTTAATGAATTGAGGTACTCTTAATCTTAAGCCAGTCTCTAATACTGCATCCTTTGTAGATGTAGATGAAGCACCCGGTGCAGCATCTGTAGTTTCAGTAACTACTAAAGTAACCTTATCAGGCATAACAATACCTAATACCTCAGTCTCAAAGAAACGTAAGCTAATTTCCATACCTTCTAGTAAATAATACTTATTATCACCAACAGCATCTGCAGATAACTCATAAGTCTCAAATGTTTCCATGTCCATAAAGAAATATGTTCCGCCAGCCTCATATGAATATTGAACAGGCTTAGTTTCAATCATTGCTTGTTCAAACTTTGTATTTGTGTTGAAGTTTCTTTCTAATACTGTACCAGTTCTTAAATCCTTAAGCTTTGTCTTAAGAATTGCAGCACCCTTACCAGGTTTTACATGCATAAATTCAAGTACAACATATAATTTACCATCAATAATTAATGTTAATCCGTTTCTAAAATCTCCAGCTTCAATTGCCATATATAAATTCTCCTTTTTTTATAACTAATATAATATAATTTTATCTTTATATGTAAATAAAATCAAGATTTTTATCTTTGATATTGAAAAAAATGTAATATATTTTACTATTTTAACTATTAATTACATAAATTAAATATCATTTTTTACGATGGAGCATTCATCAACTCCATAATATTTAAACATTTCTACATCACTTATATCTATTCTTTCTCCTGAAACAACAATAGGTATAGCAGGAGGACATGATACTTGTGTATCAGCTAATATTTGATTTATGGCATCCTCTACCTTAACCCTTTCTCTTAAAGAGAATGTTGCTTCTCTAATAGACATAATGGTTTCCTTTTTCTTAGGAATAAATTCAACTCTATTAAGCTCTTTCCTTTTAGGAAGAGCTAATAAAACATCTTTTAATTTTAATAGCTCACTATCAGTATTTTCTGGTGTAAGCATTAAAACAAGATAATCCTCATCATGAAATTCTGATACAATATTATTTTTTAATAAATAATCAGACATTTCATTACCAGTATAGCCATATTTTTTCGCATCAATTGTAAGCTTCATATCCTCATCCCCTAAAAGAATAAAGCCATTATCAATTAATTGCTTTCTTACTTCTTTTAGTTTATTACAAAAATCAATATATATATTTCTATTATTAGCTATATATAAATTAACATAATCTAAAGATTGTAATATCAAATATGAAGGACTAGTTGATGCAAATAAGCCTAAAGCCTCTTTAGCGTGAAGTGAATAATAGCTATCAATATTTTTAGAAATATGTAAATAAGCCGCACCTGTTACAGCAGGCAGTGTTTTATGAGCTGAATCACAGCACATATCAGCACCTAAATCTATAGGATGATATGATTTTTCTAAAAACTTTAAATACGCACCATGGGCGTTATCTACTAATAATAAAACATTATACTTCCTACATACCAAAGCTATACCCTTAATATCAGCTATATAGCCTAAATAATCAGGACTTGTTAAATATACTGCAAATGGTAATTCCTTAGCACTACTTAATTCATTTTCAACCATTTCTTTTGTTATATGACAAGAATGATAAGATAAATTATCCTTTGAATAAAGCCATTTAACATCAAAATCTAATAAACTAGCTGCAGTAACAAATGTTTTATGTACATTTCTAGCTGCTAAAACATAAGGTCTTTTACTCTTATTTTTACTCATAGATAAAAATAGCATTGCCCTAATACATAAAGATGATCCTTCAGCTGAATAAAAGGTATTAGATTCAAAAATCTCCGAAGCATTTTTTTCACTTTCTAATATAATTCCATCAGAATGATATAAAACATCAGCCCCATCAATTTCTGTAATATCATATTCCTCAAAGCCTAAAAGATTTTTTCCCTTATGGCCTGGCATATGAAGACGAATAGCTTTCTTATCATTATATTCTCTAACAAAATCAATTATTGGCGTTTTCATCATCCATTTCAGAAATTGCAACCATAATTGCACATTCTATTCTCTTTCTAAATAATTCACATCCGCTCTCATATACTCCAGTAATACTACCTGTTGCGTGATAAGCATTAGCGCTACATCCACCTGAACAATATAATCTAGCCCAGCAGTCATTACACTTTTCTCTTGCATAAACATTACAAGAAGCAAATTCATTTTGAATATCAGTATTTGTTACACCATCCCAAATATTACCAAGCTTAAACTTCTCATCACCAACAAACTGATGACATGGATATAAATCACCCCAAGGAGTTACAGCCATATATTCAGTACCAGAACCACATCCAGAAATTCTCTTATAAATACAAGGACCACCACTTAAATCAATCATATAATGATAGAAGGTAAATGGTCTTCCCTCTCTTCTACGCTCAATCATAAGCTTAGCTAAATCCTCATATTGCTTTAAAACAATTTCTATATCTTCATCCGTTAAATGAGAAGGATCATCCTTACTACATACTACAGGCTCCATACTTAATTCATTAAAGCCTAAATCTAGCATTGTCTTAATATCCTCTAAAAAGTCAGGGTTAGCATGAGTGAATGTACCTCTCATATAATAATTCTTACCTTCACGAGCTTTTACTAGCTTTTGGAATTTAGGAACAATAGTATCAAAGCTTCCTTTACCCTTATAATCAACACGGAATCTATCATGAATTGCCTTTCTTCCATCTAGACTTAATACAACATTACTCATTTCCTTATTCGCAAAATCAATAACATCATCATCAATTAACATACCATTAGTAGTTAATGTAAATCTAAAATTCTTATTAGCTTCTTTTTCTATACTTCTAGCATATTTTACAAGATCCTTAACAACATCAAAATTTAATAAAGGCTCTCCACCAAAGAAATCAACCTCTAAGTTTCTTCTAGTTCCAGAATGAAGAACTAAATAATCTAATGCCTGCTTACCAACCTCAAATGACATAACAGCTCTATCACCATTATATTTACCTTGACTTGCAAAGCAATATGAGCAATTTAAATTACAAGTATGAGCTACATGTAAGCATAAAGCCTTAACAACACCAGATGTTCTTTTCTTTAATTCTTTAGCAATAGGCTTAAAAACATCCTCAGTAAACAATTGACCAGATTCCTTTAATTCATTAACCTCATCATAACATTGTTCAATTTCTTCCCTAGAAACGCCTAAGGTATTACTATATTTTTCCTCTATTTCTTGGACAATTTCATTCTTATTATTATTTTCAAATAAAGCTATAATATCATACGCAACATCATCGACAACATGAACAGAGCCTGAATTGATATCTAAAACTATATTATATCCATTTAATTTATATTGATGAATCATTTTCTACCTCATTTCTAATCACTGAAAAAGCCGCCATATAGGCGGCATTCTTTCAAAGATTACTTTCTAATCTCTTTTTTATTTTCGCACTTTTGGTTTGCAATACCACAACTTGTCTTACAAGCAGATTGGCAAGAAGTTTGGCATTCACCACATCCACCGTTCTTAGCGCTAGAACAAAGATTACGAGTTTTAATTGTATTAATATGTTTCATAACAATTCCTCCTATTTTTATATATAAAAATTTGTACAATTAAATATAACATATTAATAAGAAAAAATCAATATTTGACTCATAATTATTAATTAAGTAGTTAATCCTAACTAATAAATATCTAGCTTAAAAGATAACTACATACTTATAAATTCCATTCAAATTAGAAAACTAATCTAGCTTTTTATAATTATCAATTCTTTAGTATAACATTTTATTATTAAATACTATTAATATTGATAACTCTATTTAATTTTAACATTACCTATAGCTAAAACATTAGATCTTCGATATTTAACGATATTCTTTCCAATCCTATAAAGCTTACCATCTATAAATTCAATTTTATCATTACCTACCTGTGAAGGCTTTCCTAAAGAATAAAATACCTTTTTATCTCCAATCTTATATAGTCTACCTACTACATATTGAGCTTCCTCACCATAATATTTAACTAATACCTCTTCAATTGTCATAAATGTATCCTCCTTTAACTAATTTGATTATAACAAAAACTATGTCCCAAAAAATGGACATAAGCTATTATTTACTATATAATATTCCTACGGTGATAATTATATGTATGATAAAAAGGCTTCAATATTTTATATTTTAAATATATTAAAAGAATATTCTGATGAATATCATCCCTTAACTCAAAAAGAAATAATAGAAAAGCTAAAACAAATCTATATGATAGATATTGAAAGAAAAACAATTTCATCATCAATAGATTTATTAATTTCTTTAGATTATGATATTATTAAAACTACAAATGGTTGTTATTTAAATGAAAGAGAATTTGATGAAACTGAAATAAAATTTCTAATAGATGCCATCTATTCCTCTAAATCTATTACGGCATCTCAAGCTAAGGAATTAGCTACTAAATTATATTCCTCATTATCTAAATATCAAAAAAAGGACTATACTTATATTTATAAATCTACTGAAATAACAAGAACAAATAATAAAAACTTCTTTTATAATATTGATTTAATTACAGAAGCAATAAAATCAAAGAAAAAAATAACCTTTAATTATATTTATTATGATATAAATGGTGCTATTAAAATGAGAAAGAATGGATATAAATATATTGTTTCTCCCTATTATTTAATAAATAACTTTGGTAAATATTATTTAGTAGCTTCAAATAATAATTATAATAATCATGTTATCTATAGATTAGATTATTTAACTAATATAGAAATAATAAATCAAGCAATAAAACCAATTGAAGAAATAGAATCATTAGGTAATAATTTTAATATTAACAAATATATTAATGAGCATATTTATTTATTTGGAGGAGATGTTATTACAGCTAAAATTTTAATCAAACCTAATAAAGAAAGAAATGGCATTACCTATATTTATGATTGGTTTGGTTCTAATGCAAGAATTATTACAGAAGATAATAAATCTTATGCAATAATTAAAACTGATGAAGATGCATTATTTTATTGGCTATTACAATATATTGAATTTTTCGAAATAATAGAACCATTTAGTCTTAAAAATAAAATTATCAAGACTTTAACAGAAACGTTAGAAGTATATAAAAAATCCTAGAATTATATCTAGGAATTTTTTAATTCATTATAATCATTATATTTTAAAGCTTATTATATTTCGTAGAAACACCTTTAGCCTTTTCTACAGGATATTTCTTTTCATTTTTATCCATTTTTTTATTAATAATATCAATAGGATCAATATTTAATGAAATAGCCATTTGTAAGCAATAATTCATTACATCAGCTAATTCCTCTTTAACTTCTTCAATATTAGCATTATCACTCCATTGATAGCATTCTAATAGTTCATTAGCTTCTATTGAGATACTTTTAGCTAAATTAACAGGAGAATGAAATTGATCCCAATCTCTATCCTTATTAAATTTATCTATTCTTTTAAGTAATTCCTCTAATCTATCCATATATCCTCCAACTTAAAAATATATCTTTTGATAATATTATAAATCTATAATAAGAAAATTCAATAATACTGATTTATAAAAATATATTTTAAATATATAATTAGAAAATAGTAAACTAATATAAACTCAAATTATATACCTAATCATTATTTTATATTTAATATTTTATAAATATCATTACCTAATAATTTATCAAAATAGCTTTTAATATCATTCAATCTATTAATTTTATCATTAGTATATTCATTCCATTTATTTTTAAGCTTAAGAAGCTCATATCTTTTTTCGATAGTAATAGTTTTATCTACGGAAATAGAATCACATAATTGAATCAATAAATCATATATATCATAATTAATTTCATTTAGAAAATTAATAATAAATTCTTTCATATCATTATTAGTTATTTCACCATTAAAGGATAAAACATTTTTAATAGGAAAGGCATGTGTAATACAAATTCTTGCATAGCTAAAGCCTAGATTATGGAATAAAAAATCGAAGCCTTTATATAAATGTGAGAAATCATCTAAATGATACATTCTTCCTATATCATGGAACAATCCATAATAATAAGCTCTTTTAGAATCTAAGCCTAACATTTCTGCAAGTGTTTTAGCATTTATAGAAACAAGTCTACTATGAATTGCCCAATATTCATTAGAATTAATAACAATATTTTCAATTTCATTTATTTTTTTCATATTTAACACTCTTATTAGAAAATATATTTAATAAAATTAATGCAGAAGTTGAAATCAAAACACAAACTACAGCCATAGCCATTCCTACTCCTACTTCTCCTTGGTTAAATTGACTAACAATGTAAGTCGATATAGTTCTAGTTCCTAAAGGAGATACTAAGCTTGAGGCAACTAGCTCTCTAAATACTATTATAAAAATCATCATCCAACCAAATAATATACCTTTAAAAATTAAAGGAAGAATTATTTTAATAGTTAAATAAAACTTTTTAGCACCACACACTCTTCCAGCATTAAATAATGAATCATTTATTTGCATAAATGAATTAGATATATATTGAATACCATATGGTAAAAACATAACTATATATACTAATGCCATAAATATATTTGTATTATATACTGGTATTATATTATAAATAGTATTCCAAAATATCATCAATCCTAATACTAATACAATATTAGGTATCATTTCTGGTAATGTCGCAATAGCCATCAATGGCTTTTTAATTTTTTTATTCTTTCTTAGTAATAACACTAATATTAAAGCAAATAATGATGAAATAGTAGCTGAGATTAAAGCCATTAGGGTACTAGTTTTAATCGCATTTAAAGAACCTCTAGAATTAAATAAATAAATATAATTATCAAATGTTAAATTGTCAAATCTTAATCCAGATGTTTTAACATTAATTAATGATGTTGATATTATAGAAAAATAAGGAATTACAATAGCTAAAATTATTATAATTATTAAATAAATGGTACTTAATATATTAACTATTTTATTATTATAAATAGTCCTTTTAGCACCTTTACCACCTAATAGCTTATATGTTTTTTTCTCAGTAATTTTAGATTGAACTAACCATAAAATCATACATATAATTACTAAAACACTAGATAGACTTGAAGCAAGTGAAAAATTAATAGGCGCAATAGTAGCATAATCATGAATATCAGTAGTAAAAACCTTAAAGCCTATACGATATCCAAATGTAGCTGGAGTACCATATTCTGATAATGTTTTAATAAATACTAATAATAAGCCAATTGCGTAGTTTCCTGTTAATAATGGAAAGGTTATTCTTCTTAATCTATAGAAAAATCCTCCTCCACACACCTTAGCACTTTCATCGATACTAGGTCCTATATTTAAAATAGCATTCTTTAAAAGAGTTGTAAGAAAAGGAAAAACATGAAGGCTCATTATTAATACAAGTCCAAACAATGAAAACAATCCCTCAATAGAATGACCTGTAAAAGGAATTAGTTGTTCAAACAAGCCATTTCTCTGAATAAATGAAATCCATCCCATTGATGATATATAAGGTGGAGTCATAAAAGGAATTAATAATATTATATCTAATGCTTTAGATTTACTATATTTAGTCCTAGATAGGATGAAGGCTAATGGTGTAGCAATTAGTGTAGATAATAAAGCTACTAAAAGACCTAATAGTAATGAATTACCAATTGTCTTTAAATTTTCAAGCTTAAATAAAGCTTCAAAGAATAAAGATAAACTAAAATGACCATCAATGATGACCGCTTTAGAAAATACTGAAATGACTGGAAGTATGATTAGTATTATTAAAGCTACTACTATAATTAATATCTTAGTGATATTTCTAAATTTTGATACCTCCATATATTTATCCTACTTTGTACAAAGACTATTTATTTTCTTTATTATTGTATCAGAATTTTTTCTCATCCATTCCCAATCAGTACTAAATTGAGGAATATCAGAAACATTAGTTCTATTAGTACAAGTTATATCACTTCTACCAGGTAATAAATAAGCATTACTAACAAGCTTTTGAGCATCATCACTTAATAGATATTCAACAAATTTTTTAGCATTTTCTTGATTTTTACTACTCTTTAATACCATTGCTGGTCTTGGGTTAATTAAAGTTCCACTCTTTGGATAATAAATCTTTATAGCTTCCTTTTTAGCAATACTAGTATAAGCATTATAATCAACTCCACCAATTAATATAGCCTTTTCACCTGATATTACAGCCTGAAGTGCAGCCTTATTAGCACCTGGAATTGATAATCCATTATTAGCTATACCTTCCCATGTAGAATAATCTAAATTAGCTTTATCACTACTAAATGAATACATATATCCAGCCATAAAATCCTTAAATGATCCTGATTTAGCACCATTAGGAATACATACTAAATCCTTGTATTCAGCCTTAGTAAAATCCTTCCAATCTGCATCAAGAGATTCTATTTGATTTGTATTATAAATAACACCTAATGCTGAAGCTGATGTTCCAAATAATGTATTATCATCATTCTTCCAGCCACTATATAGCTTATCACTATTTAAAGGCGTAAAACTTAATAATTCATTATTCTCAGCATAATTCAAGCCATCACTCCATGATGCTAAAACAACAACATCCGCAATCGGATTACTCTTTTCACTTTCAAGCTTAGCTAATATTTCACCGGTTGTACCCTCAAAGTAATTAACAGTTATACCTGTTTTATCCTCAAACTGTTGAATATATTTTTCATTCAATGATGAAGGACTAGGCATATATACATTAACCTCCTTCGATTCATTTTTACATGATGCAAGCATTAATCCTACAAGCATTACACCACCAAAACTAAACAATAATTTTTTCATTTTCTCCTCCAAATTTTATTATTTTATTTTTATCTATATAAACAGAAATTTTCTGATTATATCCAAATTTTTCATTAGAAAAGGCTATCCATTTTTGATTTTCATATCTAAGTTCCATTTGATATCTTTCACCAATAAAAATAAATGATGTAATAATACACTGAAAAACCTCAGAATTATTAATATAATCAAATGATAAATCCTCAGGTCTAAAGAAGGTATTATTATCAATCCAATTTGACTTACCTATGAATTTAGCAACAAATTTATTATTAGGATTATTATATAAATTTATAGGATTATCTAATTGCATTACCCTTCCTTGATTTAAAACTAATATTTCATCGCTTAAGCTCATTGCTTCAAACTGATCATGTGTAACAAATACAGCAGTCATATTATAATTAGTTATAATTCTTTTAATAGACGCTCTCATCTCATCCCTTAATATCGCATCAAGTGCTGATAATGGTTCATCAAATAATATACACCTAGGATTAGCTATAATCGCTCTAGCTAAGGATACTCTTTGCATCTGTCCGCCAGAAAGCTCTGATGGATATCTTTTCTCATAACCAGCTAGTTCTACTATTTTTAAAACATCCTCTACTCTTTTATTTAGATTCTCTTTATCCTTTCTAGCTTTAAGTGGAAAAGCTACATTTTCAAATACTGTCATATGAGGCCATAAGGCAAAATCTTGAAACACAAAGCCTAAATTTCTTTTTTCAACAGGCTTATTAATTTTCTTTTCCTTAGAAAAAACACATTCATCATCAAAATATATTTCACCACTATCAGGAGTTTCAAGTCCAGATATCATTCTTAATATTGTGGTCTTTCCGCAACCAGATGGTCCTAATAATGTAAAAAATGAATTATCATTTATAACTATATTTAAATTTTCAATTTTAAATTCACCGAAGGATTTACAAATATCCTTAAATACTATCTTCATTTAACTTCACCATTAATATTTTAGAAAAAATAAATAACAAAATATTTCATAAACCTGTAAAAAATTGTAAAATTTTAGTAAATTTTAAAAAAATAAAAAGTAATCAATAGGCTCATTTTAATAATAAGCATAATTGCTTATTACTAGAGATTTTGATTACTTTTATTTCATTCTTAAGATATATCAAGCATTCATAAAATTAGATTACATTCAAAATTATTTAAAACGATATTTTTATTTAAATATTAATTATATTCTTTTATTCTATATTCCCTCTAAAAAGGAATTAATAATTAATGATACAATTAAAGGCTTCTCTAGATAAACAAAGTGACTAGAATCATCTATAGTTATTAATACACTGTTTTTAATATGATTATTAATATAATCTCCTACTCCCTTTATAGGAGTATCATTATCATTACTACCATATATTAATAATGTAGGTATATTAATAGTTTCCATTTCCTTAGTTAAATCTCTATTCACTGTATCTACTAGCATTTTTCTTTTTATACCACTACTATTCTTATAATCACTTGAACCTATATTTAAATTAATACCTAATTTTTTAATTTTTTTATAAATATATATTTTAATTTTCTTTAATCCACTTTTTTTAAGCTTAACACCATGAGATGAAATCAATATTAAGCCTTTTACATTATATTTACTTGAATATATAATGCCTATTCTTCCTCCATAGGAATGACCTATAATTATAGGATTTCTTAGATTTAATTTAATAACAAATTTATTAATAATGTCTGCTACTTCATATACATTTAGAGCTCTATCTATTTTACTTTCACCAAATCCTGGTAGATCTAATAAATATAATTGATAATTATTACTTATTTTATTAATTAAAGAATTAAAGGTATTATGATTAGCTTCCCAACCATGAAGAAAAATGATAGGCTCGCCATAGCCTATCATTTCATAATTAATATTGATATCATCTATTAATATATTCATACTATCACCATATGATTATATGAATATATTTTTATTTATATATCTAAAAAGTAATAATACTTTTTAAGCTAAAGAACCTAATAAAGATCCTTTATAATAAATATTAAAGTTTTCAGTTGGATTAACTAAAAATGCACAATAAATCATTTGAATGGAATCTTCTTTACTAGCAATGTTATAAGTTTCAGCTTTAGATATCACTAAAGTAATCTTTTTAGTTATTCCATTAACAGTAGTTGATGAGAGCTTTGATGATAAAATGAAAAATTCACAAATATACGTTTCATTCAGAACCTTAATAGTAAAATCACTAGCGTTAACGCTATAACTTGAGCCTTCATTTGATACTTGAACTATTACCTGATAAACATTTCTTTCATCATTTCCACTTTCATCTTTTAATGTAGTAACATAAGATCCATCACTATATGATCCTTTATAAAATATTGAATCACTTGTTGAAGAGCTACTACAAGCTACTAAACTAAACACTGAAAAAACAAATATGAAAGCTAATGATAATATTTTTCTTAAATTTTTCATTTATATATTCCTTCTTCTTTATACCATATTAAAAGGAAATTAAACATATCTTTTCTTCTCCTTTAATTCTAATAGATTCATTATTATGTCTCCAAAATATAATATTTATTTATAAAGTTATTGTAAATATATAGTGTAAAAATATTCAATTATTATTTATATTAAAATTTAAAAAAATCCTTTAATCAATGACTAAAGGATTTAAAAATTATTCAGTTAATTTTTTTAAAGTTTTTTCAATTAAAGAGGCATTATCTTCATTTTCTTTAGTAAACTTTAGCCAATTATTATAAATATCTTCTTTAGTAATATTATCATAATAAAGCTTATTATCACTACCAATTAACTCTTTTACATCATTAGGAAGCATTGAAACTAAATGAAAATATTCCTCCATAGGTTCAACACTATAATAATAATTATCTTTAGTTAATAAAACCTCACTATAACAATAATCATTATAAGCAATACCAATTGAAAGTAAAGCTTCTCTTTTTAAAATACGGCAGTCACATTTTGATACATCTACACCCATATTAGTTAAAATATTCTTAATATTTTTTGATTCAATATCATGTAATATTTTACCAAAGGTAGTATCAAGCCTTTTCTTTTCTTCTTTATTTTTAATAATAATATAAAATATTGTCAAAATAAGAATAAATATTCCTAATCCTAAAAATATCCAAGCTATATAACTATTTTTTTCAGAAAATATTAAACATAAGCCAGTACCTATTAATATTACATCTAATAAAATAAAAATAATTAAATCAATAAACCTTTTATTTGATTCAGCTTCAAATATAGAATTATCATATATTTTCATTATTATTCTCCTTTAGTAAACTTTTAGCGTGTTCAAGGGCATACAAACTTAATTTGTCACCTGATAACATTAACGCAATCTCCTCAACTCTTTCATCATAGCTTAAATCTTTGATTTTAGTTTCAGTTCTACCATTATCTAAAACCTTATAGATATGCTTATGATAATCACCGATAGACGCAACCTGAGGAAGATGTGTTATACATAATATTTGAGTATTTAAAGAAATTTCATGCATCTTTAAGGCAATTTTCTTCGCTGTTGCTCCTGATACACCTGTATCAATTTCATCAAATACCATTAAAGAATTATTAGCTGTTTTAGATAAATAGCTCTTAAATGCTAACATAATTCTACTCATTTCACCACCAGAGGCAACCTTGTATAAGGCTTTAAGTGGTTCACCCTTATTAAAGCTAATCATAAAATTAACATTATCAATACCATTATCCTTAAAAATAGAATGATTTTTAGAATCAGAAAATGTTACATCATCAAAGATAATTTTAAATTCAACATTATCTAAATCTAAATCCTTACATTCCTTAATAATTTCTTTTTCAATACTAACTGCCTTTTTCTTTCTATAATCAGAAAGCTTAATAGATATATCCTTTGAATCATAATAAGCTTTATTTAGCTCTTCTAAAGCTTGATCTAATACTGAATCATAATTAGTAGCCATTTCTATTTCAAGAGTAATTTCTTCTAATTCCTTAATTAATTCTGAAACAGATTTTTTATATTTATCTTTTATCTTATTAATCTCATTTAAAGAATCAATTAAAGAATTTAATTCATTCTCATCAAAATCAAAGTCTCTTAATTGATGAGATATATTATCCTTAATTTCTAATAATGTGTAATAACAATCATTAAGCTTATCACTACCAACACTATATTCAAGATCAAATTCAGATATACTACTAAGAATACTTGAGGCATTATAAATAGAATCTATTGCCGAATTATCACCATCTAGATAGCCCATTGTTTCATTAAGGCTAGTATATATTTTGTCATAATTAGAAAGCTTAGCTATTTTTTCTTCAAGCTCAGTATCTATACCTTCATATAGATTCAATCCGGATAGCTCATTTTTTTCATATTCTAAGAATTCTAATCTTTCTAATGTATTCTTTTGACCTAAAGCTATTTTATTATATTTATCAAGCTTCTCTTTATAAATGAATAATTGTTTTGAATAATTACCCATTAAATTATCAAATTTATTATCATCCTTAGGATCAATAAAAGATAAATAATTATCAGGATTAAATAGCTTAAAGGTATCATTTTGAACATGTATATCAGCTAATAAAGCTGAAACATTCTTTAATACCGCAAGATTAACTGATACATTATTAATTTTAATAACATTTTTAGAGGAATTCCAAATTTCTCTATGTAGAGTTATTTTATCATCCTTAGGAATAGAATATTTATTAAATAAATCATCAAGTAAAGAGGTATAGCTAAATACACCTGTAATGCTCGCGTGATCCTCATTATATCTAATCATATCACTATCTGCCCTAGAGCCTAATAAAAGGGAAATAGTATCAATTATTAATGATTTTCCAGCTCCAGTTTCACCAGTTAATACTGTCATACCAGACTTAAAATCAACTCTAATATCTTCAATTATTGCGAAATTCTTTACAGATAATGATTCAAGCATTTTTACTCCTTACTACAAACATCAATAAAATTAATATTTGATTTAACATTTCTTTCAATTAAAGCTAAAAATTCTTTATTACCACTACCACCTAAAATAGGTGAAGGAATTAGCTTTTTAATTCCTAAATTATAAATCTCTAAAGCTTCACTAACCTGCTTTAAAACCTTAATATGGAGATTTCTATCCTTAACAATTCCATTTTTTATATAAGCCTTACCTAATTCAAATTGAGGCTTAATTAAACAAACAAGACTATTATTATCATTAATAAGCTTATTAATACCAGGTAATAAATATTCAATAGAAACAAAAGAAACATCCATTACTAAATAATCAATTTCGCTATCAAAGCTTACTACATCTAATACATTAGTATTTTCCATAGAAATAACCCTAGAATCATTTCTAAGCTTTTCATCTAATTGGTTAGTACCAACATCTATTGCGTATACCCTTTTAGCACCATTTTGAAGGCTACAATCAGTAAAGCCTCCTGTTGATGAGCCTATATCAACAATAACCTTATCTTTAAAATCTAAATTAAAGGCCTTTATTGCCCCAAGTAGCTTATAACCACCACGTGAAACAAAAGGACAAATATCTCCTCTAATTTCAACCTTAGAATCAGGTAAAACATCAAAGCTCGCTTTAGTAATAAGCTTATCATCAACATAAATAGCCTTATCATCTATAGCTTGCTTAGCCTTATTACGAGTTTTAAAAAAATTATTTTCTACTAAATATAAATCCAGTCTCATAGTGAATCCTTTTTAAAATCAACAAGTCCAGATTCAGTCATTTTTTGTGTAACTAAAGACTCACTAGTATTTAAAATCTCATAACACTTCTTAGACATTTCAAGTCCCTTTGTATAGGCCTTAACTGCATCCTCAAGGGATATATCCTTATTTTCAAGAGCTCTTAAAACATTTTCAAGTTCACTCATATAATCCTCAAATGATAATTCTTTATTTTCCATTAGCTATCACCTCTACAACCTCACTGATAATTTTACCATTCTTCATTTCAGTAGTTAATAAGTCACCCTTTTTAGCCTTATTAACATCTGTAATTATTTCTCCATTAATACTATTTATAGAATATCCCTTAGACATAATAGCTAAAGGATTCTTTTCTTCTAATAACGCTCTATAACGATCAAATAAATATCTTTTAGAATCTATAATATTATTAATAGCGTTATTTAATCTTTTAACACTAACATCAATAGAATTTCTTTCTCTTTTTAAAGTCTCAATAGGATTATTAATATCTAATCTTTTATCTAATTGAGCTAAACGCATTTTATAATCATTGAATATATAAGATATCTTCTTATTCATTGTATCTAAATAATAATCAACATTTTTTCTTAATACATCAATATTAGGTGTAGCTAGCTCTGCAGCTGCCGTAGGAGTTGCAGCTCTCATATCCGCAACAAAATCAGCAATAGTAAAATCAATCTCATGACCAACAGCTGAAATAACAGGAATATCACTATTATAAATAGCCATAGCTACTACTCTTTCATTAAATGCCCATAAATCCTCTATAGATCCACCACCACGGCCAACAATTAAAACATCAACAAGTCCATCCCTATTAGCATTTTTAATTTGCCTTGTTATATCGTCTTTCGCATCAACCCCCTGTACAATTGCAGGATATAATATCATATGTGCTAAGGGATATCTTCTATTGATAGTATTAATAATATCTCTTATAGCCGCTCCTGTTGGAGACGTTATAACACCAATAGCCTTAGGAAATCTAGGAATAGGCTTTTTATGTAAAGGATCAAATAATCCTTCCTTTTCGAGCTCACCTTTTAGCTTTTCATAAGCTAAATATAAATCACCAATACCATCACTCTTTAATTCAGTTACATTTATTTGATAGCTACCAGATGGTTCATAAACAGTAACTCTCCCCTTTACAAACACCTTCATACCATCTCTAACATCAAATTTTACAGTTGATGCGTCTCTCGCAAACATCATAGCTGAAATTTGTGCATTTTCATCCTTCAGCGTAAAATAAAAATGCCCACGAGAGTGATGCTTGAAATTAGAAATCTCTCCTTCTAGCAAAACTTCATCTAAATGATGATCGTGGTCAAATTTATACTTGATATATTTTGTAAGAGCCGTTACCGTTAAATAACGTTCCTCCATAAAACACCTCAATATTAAATATTTTTACTAATTGAATCTAATAAACGATTATTAAAGGAAACAGCCTTATGATCACCCTGATCACTATATTCCTTTGTTAATTCTAAGGCCTCATTAATAATAATCTTTCTATCTGTATCGCCCTTTAACATTTCACCTGTTGCTAATCTAATAATAGCTTTATCAACAAGATTTAATCTTCCAATACTATAGTTTGTTAATGATATAGTTATTAATTCATCAATCTTAGTTAAATTATCCTTAACACAGTCTAAGAAATAATCAATAGTTTGATCCTCATTTTCTAAAACCATCTTAGCTGCATTTTCAATAGAAATAGTATTGAAATCAGCTGTATATATAATTGTCATTGCTAACTTTCTAGCTTCTCTTCTGTTCATTATATCACTCCAAATAAAAACACTTAGCCTAAGATAAATTTTCTTAGGAATCTCTACCTAATTATAGCATTTAAATAATTAATTAACAACTTTTTTTTAGAGTTTTCTCTTGAAATAAAAAAGAGCTATACTAAAATCCGATTAGAAATCAATCTAATTTAAATTCAGTATAGCATTTTTAATACTTATTTCAAGTAAAAATAACTACTTTTTAAAATTTGTCTCAAGTCATTAATAATAACTATTATTAATACTTAAAATAATAAATTTTTTCTATATTTTTTGAATTAAAAATTATTTTTTAGGAATTCCTTACTACCAAAGGCATTTAAGCTAATAGCCTTTTTAGCTAATTCCTTAGCATAATCTTGATTTTTTTCAATACCATTACCAAATAAATAGCATTCACTTAGTTTTAAAACAGCAGGAGGGAAATCCTGGTTACTAGCAAATTCAAAATAACCAAAGGCTTTAACTAAATTATAATCTGGATTCTCTGGATTATAATAATATAAGCCTAGCTCATATTCAGCAAGATCTAAGCCATTAGTTGCAGCCTCATCAAAATACTTTAATGCTTCCTTACTAGATTTAGTAACACCATTACCATTTAAATAGCACATACCAATCATATAATAGGCATACATAGAATCCTCTTTTGTAGCCTTCTTATAAAGCTTTAAAGCCTCTTTATAATTAATAGCTATACCAGTTCCATAATAATATGAATCAGCTAAAGCAAGAATTGAATTTAAATTATTTTCTTTACTACCATTCATGTAGCATTCAAATGATTTATTTAAATCAAGCTCTACTCCATAACCAAACTGATAGCATTTACCTAATGCATAATATGCTTCACTATCATTAAGGCTAATAGCCTTTTGATAGCACTTAACAGCCTTCTCATAATCTAGTGCTACACCTTCACCATGGTAATAGCAATTACCAAGCTCAGTAACGCCCTTTGAATAATTCAATTGATCAAGTCGATATAATGTAGCAATTGCTAAATTAATATCCTTTTTAGTACCAACACCATTTTGATAGCATCTATAAAGATTAAATAAAGCCGCTAAATTATTTTGCGTACCAGACTTCTTATACCAATTAAATGCCTCAGTATCACTCTTATTTAAACCATATCCATAATAATAATGCTCACCAAGCTCAAATTGGGCATTACTATTACCCTCAAGTGCAGCCTTTTTATAGCACTTTAAAGCTTCATCATATGATAAATCAACTCCAAGCCCCTTATCATATAACAATCCAATTCGATACATTCCTTCGGTATTACCTAAGGCTTGAGCCTTTTTAAATTGTTGCATTGCTTTTTTATAATCAACCTTAACTCCCTTACCTAATTGATAGCATTCACCTAAATTAACATAGGCCATTGCTTCTCCTAATAGGGCTGCATCCTTAAAACTCTTAATAGCCTTTGCATAATCAACTGCTACATAATATCCATATAAATACATTACACCTAAATCATTAATAGCTTCAGCATTACCTAATTCAGCAAGATCAGTTAAATACTCATAAGCAAGCTCATAGTTTTTTTCAACTCCATAACCATTTAATAGCATATAAGCCAAATTATGTTTAGCTATTGGCTTACTATCCTTAAATTCCTCATAAATTTTATAAGCTTTAGGATAATCTCTAACCTCATCACTACCATAAAAATAGCAATCAGCTAAATGATATAAGGAATCCTTATCTCCTTCCTTACTTGCTAAATCATAATAATAAATAGCACTTTTATCATCCTTTGTAGTACCTAAGCCATAGTAATAACAATCAGCTAAATTAGGATAGCATTCCTTAACATTAGAATTACAGGCATTTAAATAGCATTTAAAAGCCTCTTTATAATCTTTAGTAGTACCTATTCCATTAAAATACATATATCCTAAATACCGAGATGCCTCTCCATCAATACTAATAGATTCAAATAAAGAGAATGCCTCTTCATATTCCTTATCATTATATTTTTTAATAGCATCCTTTAAAATAGCTTCATTAACTCTATTATTAACAATAACCTTAACCAAAGGCATCTCCTCTTTAACATCATTAGTTTCTATTTCTTCAATAATTTCTTCTTTTTTAGGAGTAGATTCTAAGCCTAAAAAACTTAATAAATCATCTACATTATAAAATACATTAGTATTACTTAAATAGTTCTTAAAATCATCAGCTTTAATAACTACTTCATCACTAATCTCTTCATCCTTATAGACATCATCAAATAAATTATCAATACTATTATTAGCTATAAATAATATAGGCTTATCATATTTTTTATTAGTATCATTAAATTCATTAATTAAAGAATAAAATAGTTCATCCTTTAATATATTTTCAGAAATAAAGAATATAACGAAATCACTTCTAATTAATGTAACTCTAGCTGAAATTTTATTAGAATTATCAGAAATATCATTTAATTTAAGAGAAATAGAATCAATAGCTAATTTATCTTCCCATATATTTAATTCATTTAAATCCTTATTAGTATATAAAATATTAACTGTTTTAGACATATAAAATCCTCCCTTTCCTATAATTATAGCATCAAAATTTGTTTTTAAAACATAATTCGACAAGAAATTAAATAATAATTAAATTTTATTGTATTTCATTAAATAATAATTTACCGCACAAATAGTTTTAGCATCCTTAATTTCACCACTTAAAATCATTTCCTTAACCTTAGTAAGTGGTACAAAAGCTGAAACAATAACCTCATCCTCATCAAAATGAGTATGTGATGCTTCATAATCTAATGCTAAATATAAATAAATCTTTTCAGATGAATATCCACATGTAGGATAAATAACTCCTAAAGAATCTAAATGAGAAGCTTTATTACCAGTTTCCTCTTCAAATTCTCTCATTGCTGCATCATATGGATTTTCACCCTTCTCAAGCTTACCAGCAGGTATTTCATACATAACCTCATCATAAGCATATCTAAATTGACGAATTAATAGAACCTCTTCGTTCTTATTAATACATAATATTGCAGCTCCTCCATTATGCTTAACTATTTCTCTATAAGACTCCATACCATTAGGACATAAAACCTTATCCTTTATTAACTTAACAACATGTCCTTCAAAAATAGTTTCACCAGAAATTCTTTTTTCCTTCATATCCATAATATCATTACTCCTTTATGACATAATTTTATCATATTTTTAAATAAATTTATTATAAAATTGAATTTTTATATTAAACAATTATATATTACTTGCGAGTTTCATTAAATATTAAAAGTCCGTCATGAATTAGCTTAACAGCTTTAGTCTTAAATAATTCAACATCTCTTTTTGAACCACCACGATTTAACCATTCATTGATAATTTTAGAAGCTCCTCCTACAATAAAAGGAATAAGATATGTATTATCATCAGCATTAAATTTCGCAATTTCATCATAAAGCTTACTTAATTCCTTTATAGCGAAATCCTCAATCATATAAATAGCTACCTGATTACCCTCATTAGTAAAAGCTCTTAATATAGACTTATTCTCAACAGTAATATCTATTATATTATTAGTTAAAGCTATACAAAATCTTTCAATATTATTCTTAATAGCTTTTTTATCAGTAAAATCAGCTAAGGTTCTTTCTATTACCTTATTCTTTATATCATCAATAAAATCCTGTAATAGTTCATACTTATCCTGATAATGACAATAGAAAGTCACTCTATTAACAAACGCATTTTCACATATCTCAGATACAGTTAATTTATCAAATGATTCATTTTGTAATAATTCCTCTAATGATTTTTTTAATGCCTTCTTTGTTTTTAAAACTCTTAAATCTGTTTTCATTTTTACACGTCCTTATTTTTTGTTTAATAATTTACATTTTATAACAAATTGTAATTGATTCTTTACATTCATATAGTTATTATAACACATGTAAATTATTTTACAAATGTTATTTTATTTTTTTTAGTAAAGAGGGGTAAAAGTGAAAAAGATATCTAGTTTTATTGTTAAATACTCAAAAATAATACTTGTGCTTTTCGCAGCACTGATAGTTTACAGTATCTTATCTATTAATAAGGTAAATATTGAGTACTCTGTTACTTCCTATCTACCGATAGAAACAGATACTAAAAAGGCCCTAGATATAATGGATGATGAATTTGTAACCTATGGCACATCAACAATTCTAATAAGAAATATAACATATGAGGACGCATATAAGCTTAAAGAGGAAATTGTTGATATAGAAGGTGTTAAGGAATTAAAATTCGAAAACACTGAAGATTATTATAAAGAATCAACTGCCCTTTTCTCAATTACCTATACAGGTGATGATGAAGACCAAACTTCAATAAATGCTTATAATGAGGTAATAGAAAAGGTTAAAGGATATGATGCGTTAGTTGCGGCAAGACTAGTAGATAATTATGCTGATCAGTTACAATCAGATATAAATAAGATATTAATTTATGTAATCATAATTATTATAATAGTATTACTATTTACATCTAATAGTGTTGCTGAAGTATTAGTATTCTTAATAGTGTTTGGAGTTGCAGCACTACTAAATATGGGAACAAACTATTGGTTTGGAACGATAAGCTTCATTTCAAATTCAGTTTGTGTTATTTTACAGCTCGCACTTGCAATTGATTATGCAATTATTCTTTCTCATCGTTTTGCAGAAGAAAAGATGCATGCAAATAATAGTGAGGATGCAATGATTGAAGCATTAGCTAAAGCTATATCAGAAATATTTGGTTCTTCATTAACTACTATTTCAGGTCTATTAGCCTTATGCTGTATGACATTAAAGCTTGGTGCTGATTTAGGATTAGTTCTAGCAAAGAGTATTGTTTGTTCAATGCTTACTGTATTCCTATTAATGCCAGCATTAATGCTGTTATTCTCTAAGGCTATTGATAAAACAAGTCATAAGAATTTAGTACCAAAGATTTCTTTCTTTGGTAAGGCTATATTAAAGCTTAGATTTGTTCTACCTGTTATCTTCTTAGCTTTAGTATGTGTTTGTGGTGTTTTATCATTTAATGTTAATTATGTATATGCTCAAGATTCAATTGATACCTCAAATCCAACAGAAGCAATGATAGCTAATAAAGAAATAAATAGAATATTTGGTTCTAAAAATCAATTTGTTATATTAGTTCCAAAGGATAATAACTATAAAAATGAAATGAAGGTTGTAGAGAATCTTGAAAAGGAAGCAAATATTAATGAGATAACATCCATTAGTAATGTTAAACTAAATGCTAATGGAGAAACACATTCCTTAATTGAAGAAATCAATTATAAAGATTTAGCTCATTTTGTTGGTACTGATTATGATACAGCTAAAACAATCTTTAGAGCGTATTGCTATTTCAATTCTGATAAATCAAAGGATGGATTAACAGAGCTTGCCGTATTTGAAGCTAATCCTGATAAATATACATGTAGTATTTTAAATTTAGCAGATTGTGCTTTTAAATATAATGATTTTATTGAAGCAGCATTAGGAGATGATCTTGATGCATTAGATAATTATCATGATATAAAGGAACAAATTAATGATGCTGAGGATCAACTAATAGGTATTAACTATACTAGAGTTGTATGTAATATTACAACTGAGGTTGAAGCAAAAGAAACATTTGCTTTAATCGAAAGATTAGATAAGAACATTAAAACTGAAGTTAATGGTGCTATATTTGCTGGAGAATCTATGAGTGCATATGACTTAAATTCATCATTCTCTACAGATAACCTATTAATCTCAATATTAACTATTGTCTTTGTATATATTATTCTAATTTTCACATTGAAGAACTGGGGAATTCCTATCCTTCTTGTTGCCACTATACAAGGTGCAATATTCATTAATTTTTCTATACCAGTATTAACTAATACAAATTTATATTTCTTCGTTTATTTAATAGTTTCAGCTATTCAAATGGGTGCGACAATAGATTACGCAATAGTTTCTACAACAAGATATCAGGATTTAGTACAAACAATGGATAAGAAGACGGCTGTAATAGAAACCTTAAATCAGGTATTCCCAACAATTATTACATCAGGTGTAATTCTTTCATTTGCTGGCTTCTTAATTAATTTCTTAGTATCAGATCCATTAATTTCTACATTAGGCTTAGCATTAGGTAGAGGTACAATAATTTCAATATTATCAGTAATGTGTGTATTACCATTATTACTATATTTCTTCTATGATAAGCTTAAGAAGACTGATTTACCTAAATCAAATAAAATGGATATATTATTTAATAAAATAAAGGAGAAGAAAAATGAAAAAAATATTTAAATATTTAGTTAGTCTATTATTTATATTTAGTTTACTTTTTATTCCTACTAAGGTTTTAGCTAATGAAGATTCATATTATGTTTGCTTCCAAAGTGAAAACTATGCAATAAAAAATAAAAATATAATGTTAAAAAATGAAGATAATAATACCTTCTATTTAGAAAATGTAACATTAAGTAAGATTGATGCTTTTTATATCACTAATGGCAAGGGTGAAAAGTATTATTCTAAAAGTAATAGTGAAATGAGAGTTGAAGAATCAACATCACTAGCATATACAATCTTCTTTTCAAAGGATTTTAATTATGATAATGAGCATGTAAGTGATGGTATGTATGTTTCAGATTGTCATTATACATATGCTTTATATAATAAGGGAAGCTATACATTAAAGCTTGATGATGATAATAATATTACTCTTGAATTCAATGCCTATCAAAAGAAATATGATAGCTTTGAAGCATCTAATGTTGAATTAACTGAAAATCAAGTAATAGAGGTATTAGGTAAGGATGAAAATGTATTAGCTAGCTATACAATTAAAACTACTGGTAAATATCATATTATCTATACTCCTGCTAAAGTAACTGATGGTAAAACATATCAATTCAATGAGGATGGAGAATATGGTTCTGGAGATGATTATATTTATCAAATATATCCTGAAATTGAAGAGGAATATTTCATATCCTTCAAAAATGTTAATTATGATAAAGCTACTCCTATAGAATATAATGGTGAAAATTTATATCCTTTACAAAAGGATTTAAATCATCCAAATGATAATATTTATAAAACCGAATCATTCTTCATTAATGTAATAGATTTTAAGCTTGAATATGCAATCTATTTAAAGGGACCTGCTGATTATATTCTTATTGATGATGATAATGATGATGATACTACTGTTTCAAAGCTTACAAGTAGCTATATAGGATGGTATACATTATCATTAACTGAGGTTAATGGTGTATATGCATCTAAAATAGATATTCAGGATAAGAATTTTGGTAATTACTATTTAGCTTCAGAGGAAAATAATTATTTATATACTGAATTTGGTAGTACTAATTTAAGTGATGATTATAAATTCATTAAGCTTGATTCTGATGATGATGACTATAATAAGGATTATGATCAATATAGATTATTTATTACTATTAATAACGATTTATTAAATACTGATTTATATATTACAGATGGATTAAGTTTCTATAAGAATGGTACAAAATATATTACATTTAATGTGGCTGGTACATATGAGATTTTATTTAGTGATTCTCATTTATATGGTAGAAACCAATATTTCAAATATAGCCTAGAGCGCGATGATATTAAATATGAGGAAATAAAGATTGAAAGCTATGATGATTTTATTACAATGATTAATAATTGTAATGAAAATCCTGAATATTCTATCAATAAATATTTCTATTTAACAAATGATATTAAAGTTAAAGAAGATAATTTAATGATTAATACCTTCTACGGTACATTTGATGGCAATTATCATTCATTATTAAATATAAATCTTAATACAGATGATTCATTAACAAATATTGCCTTCTTTAGAGTATTAGGAAAAAATGCGGTAATAAAGAGACTTAATGTAAGTATCACTATCACAGCTGATAAAGCTAGTAATGTAGGATTTGTAGGCTATAACTATGGTACAATTTCTAATATCAAGATTTCAGGGTTAGTTAAGGGACTAGATCATGTTGGTAGTATAGTTGGATATAATGCTAATTATAAGCTTGAGAATGATGATCAGGTTGTTGAATCTAATAAGAATTATGGATATGGTACTATTACTGATGTAGTAAACGAATGTAATATTTATGGTGAAAGATATATTGGTGGTATTGCCGGATTTAATGGTGGAAAGATTTATGAATGTACAAATAATGGTGAAATAAATAATAAATCATATTCTTCTACTAAAACAATTGAAGGAATCGGTGGTATTTGTGGTTATTCAACTGGCATTATTGCTGAATGTACAAATAATAACATTGTAGGATATAAGGATATCGGAAACTTTGTGGGTGGTATTTGTGGTCTATCTACTGGTATGTATTATTATGATTTCAATAATGGTAATATCAATGGCTTAAGCTATGTTGGAGGTATTATAGGTTGTTATGGCTCTTTAAGAGATGAAAATGATTATTCTGAATATACAGAGGAAACTGATTTAAATAAGCATTATTTAACATATTTATATAATACAGGTAATATTTATGGTTCAAATGATATTGCAGGTATTATTGGTTTAGTTACTAGTACAGGATTAAATCTAAAGAACGCTATTTCTAGTGGTAATGTTGAAGCAAAAAATGGTTCATATGCTGGTGGTATTATTGGTTATTTAACATCTGGTACAGCTGAATCAGTATTTGCTACTTTTACAATTAAAGCATCTGGTGTTAATCAGGGTAAATATGTTGGTGGTATTATTGGATATAATGGTGGTACTGTTAGATATGCTTATTCTACTACTAATCTAATTGGTAATGATTATATTGGTGGTATTATTGGATATATGACATCTAGTGGTAAATTAATATCTTCAATTTCTAATACTCTAATTATGGAAAAGAATGAAGCTACTGAATATGTTGGATATGTTATAGGCTATGTTGATGGCTTACCTTTTGCTGATACAAAAAATGATAATATTAAATATAATTATTTTATTGGTTCTGAATATAATGGTATTTATAAATACAACTTTGGTGCTGATTCTTTAGATATGGCAAAAAAGCTAGAATCTAATGAGCTAGCTAGTAAGGATATTCTATCTCCTTATTTAGATATAGATTTCGCACAAGATGGCTTCATTGGTGGTAAGAATGAATATTCATATCCATATTTAAGAGAATTTGAATTTTATAAAGAAAATGATAATTTCAAAGATGTTGATTATGATATGGAAGAATTATTTAATAAATATCATAGAAAATTCTTTGATTTAGAGGATAAATATGCTTGTATTTCTATTCAAATTAATTTCTTTGAATGGAATCAGGATAGTGGAGATATTGATGAAAAGGAAAAATATGAATTAATTGATACTTATAGATTCTACTATAATGATGAAATTAAACTATATCCTAAGTTCCAATATGCCGAATTAATTAATAACCAATACATATATAAAACTGATTCTGGTAATTATATTGTTAATTGGGATAATAATACTTATGATTTTGTAAATCAAAATGTTTATGCTTCATATACTCAAATTATTACAACATTAAGCTATGAGAACTATCTAATTGAGGGTAGCTTCAAGGAAGGTACAACTGTTAAGATTTATAAATATGGTAATACTTTATATGCCGAATTCAAATATAATAATGAAATTATTGAAATAGATAATTTTGTTATTAAAATGAAGAATAAAGATAATAAGAGCTATAAGATTACATATAGTGATTCTGATAGTGCATTAGATACAACTCAATATGGTGATTATGTAGTAATTCAAATGAATAATTCAAATCAAAGAATTATTTTAACTGAAGTAGTTAATTCATTCCCTTTATGGGCAATAATTTCTCTTTCTGCTTTAGGTGGAATATTAATTGGAGTAATTATTATTTTAATTATTTCTAAAACTAACAAGAAAAAAGCTTAAAAAGCTTAAAAATATAAGGGGCTAAAATATAGCCCCTTATACAATATTGACTATGATAAAAATTCATAGTCTTTTTTTAATTTTTTTGCAATTTTCCTGATTGTACAAAATATACAATAGCTGAAATAAATGAACCACTAATAAGTTTAATTAATCCAAAAATAACAGCAAGGACACTACTCTTTGTGATATTAATAAAAATCATAGAAATGATATTAAGTCCAATTCCAATTACTAAATAAATAATAATTGTAGTACTAAAAACATTCCATCCAACAATAATTGCTTGAGCATTTTCTCTAGTAATATCTTTAAATGAATCAGTCGGTGTTGTGATAGTACCATCAGCTATTTTTTGAAGATATTCCATAGCTGTAATTCCACCTGTTTCTTCAAGCTTAGTATTAAAAATAAAATAGCCAATTAATAACCATCCTGCTAATAATAAAGCAAACTTTAAAATAGATAAAATTGAAAACCCATTTATAGCCTTCATTTTACTCTCCTCCTTTTTTTCTTTTTATTATAAATAATAATAATGTATGACAAGATTTTATATAAGATACAATTTTTTGATAATATTATTATCTACTTTTTTTAATTTATATCATAAAATTATTATTTTTCCAATATTTTTTAAAATATTTATTTCAAGTCTTTATTTATTTTTTTTTAATATATATAATATAACAAGGGAGGAATGTATATGAAAAGAAAGCTAAAGTTCGGATTAATTGCACTATTAGTAGGAGGAGCGTCATTATCTTTAGTATCTTGCGACTTAATTAATGATTTATTAAAACCATCATCAAAGCCAACTGAAATTAAGACAACTACTACAGCCACTTCTACAACTAAAACAAATGAAATAAAAAATGAAGGTATAATCTATGATGATTTCCAAATTCATTTTATGATGCTAGGAAATGATAAAGCAGGAGATTCTATTTATATAAAGGCAGGAGACACTGATGTTATTATAGATGCTGGAAGTAGACAACAATCTACTGTAACAACAAAAGAATATATGAACCAATATATTGCTGATAATAAAATTGAATATGTAATATTAACACATGGAGATCAGGATCATGTTGATGGATTTACTGATACTACTAATAATAAAGGTATATTAAGCTCATATAAGATTGATACAATTATTGATAATCAATATACAACTAAAACTACTTCTACATATAAGAAATATCTAACACTACGTGATTCACTAGAAGCTAAGGGTACTAAGCATTATTATGCAGGCGATTGTTTTACTAATCAAAATGGAGCTAAAAAAGAATATCAATTATCAGATAAGGTAACAATGTCTATTCTTTATAATTATTATTACTTTAATACAGGTAGTGATGAAAATAATTATTCTGTTTGTACAATGTTTACATATGATAATGGTACTGATAAATATAATTTTATGTTTACTGGTGATTTAGAAAAGGAAGGCGAAGAAAAAATGGCCTCATATTATGATAAATCATCAAGTGATAAAACATTACCAGAGGTTGAATTATTTAAAGCTGGACATCATGGTTCTAAAACATCATCTAATGATTGTCTGCTTTCATTAATTAAACCAAAAATGTGTGTTGTTTCTTGTTGTTGCGGAACTAATGAATATACAGCTATAACTGATAATCAATTCCCAACTCAACAATTTATTAGTAGAATATCAAATTATACTGATAATGTTTATGTTACATCAATTTATGAATCTTATACAATTGAAACAGCAGTTCAAGCAGTGGATAAGGATGGTAATCCTAAGGTGGATAAGGATGGTAATCCAGTATCAGCTACAACTGGTGTAAAGGTTGGGGGAAATTATATTTCTACATCTGGATATAAAGCAATGAATGGAAATGTTATTGTTTCTTGTTCAAGTGAAGGAATCGGTCTTTCAGCTAGTAATAATCTTACAAAGCTAAAGGATTCAGAATGGTTCAATACTAAAATAGTATTAGATGGTATTGAAAGACCAATGAGAATATGGGGATAATTATGAAATTAGAAATTAAGCTTATTGATTCAAACAAAAATATATTATTAAAAGAGGAATTTGATCCTAGAGGCTTCTATGAGGTTCCCTTTGTTCATTTCGCAAATGAATTAGGTTTAATAGATTTACCAAATGAATTATTTTTAAATACTTCTCAAGCTTTTGAAAAGAGATTAAATATAACTATTGACGATGATTTAAAAAATGAATTATTAGAAAATGAAGATATAGATTCTAATGATAGAGAATTTTTAGAATTAGCTATTAATAAAAATTATCAAGAGGTTAATACTAAGTATTTCTCTATGCTTATTCAAAATATTGAATATGGTAATATAGAGGATATAAAAAGCTTTATTGATGATAATAGTGATTTATATAATAAAGCTAATAAAATATCATTTGAGCTAAAATAAAATATTTAAGTAATAACTTAAGATTGGCATGATTTCCAAATTGATTGGAGTCATGCCTTTTAATTTTATATAAAACATCCTATTCTAAAAATAAGACAAAACGCTTAATCGTTTTGTCTTATATGTAAAAATTTATTTAATTAGACTCTTACCTGCTTTAAAGGCTTGACCTACAGCATCACCTAATGCTACATAATTATGATTAATAGGATCATATACTATCGCATCAAGCTTACTAGAGTCAATCTCACCATTTACTAAAACACTCTCATCTACAGAAACATTAACAATTTTACCTACTAATATTTCCTTAACCTCATCAAATTCAACTACCTCACACTCTAAAGCTAAAGGTAACTCATTAATAATTGGGGCATTAATTAATTCTGATTTAGTAGCTGTAAATCCTGATTTTTCAAACTTATCAGGCACATCATTTTGAGAAACCAATCCAACATAATCACAACTCGTTAACATTTTAGATGTACCAATTGAAACTGTAAATGCTTTATTTTTTAAAATATTAGTTGTTGTTTTATGCTTAGCTAAGGAAATAGAAATCTGATTAAAATCAGAAACTCCACCCCATGCTGCATTCATTGCGTTTGGCTTTCCATTTTCATCATAGCTAGCGATAATTAAGACTGGCTGTGGATATAAAAATGTTTTAGTTCCAAAATTTTTTCTCATTATAAAAAATCCTCCTTACATATCTATATTTTAATATTTATGAACACAAAATACAATATTATAAAGATAAGATTTCATCCTTCTTTAAAGTTAATTTATAAATTAAGAAGCTAACTAATGTTGTTAATACTTCAGCAAAAGGAAAAGAAATCCATACCTCTAAATAATCTCCCTTAAAAGCATAAATACCAATCATAATATATAAAATTGGTAATATTAATTGTCTAGATAAAGAAATAATTAAGCTTTCCTTACCATAGCCTATACTTTCATATAATGCCATAAAAACAAGGCTTAAACTTGAAGGAATAAACCCAATACATATTATTCTTAACGCAATAGCGCCATTAGTAACAACCTCATTCTTATTCGCAAATGGCATCATTAAATACTTAGGAATAACCAAAAATAAAATAGTACCTATTAAGGTAAATACTAGCATTATTAATATACCACCCTTAATTGCCTCATGAAGCTTTTTAGAATTACCCTCACCATATAAAAAGCCGAATATTGGTCTAATACCCTGAATCATACCATTAGCTGGCATATAAATAAATGCTTGAAGCTTGAAATAGGCTCCTAATATTTGAACATAATCATCACCATAATTCTTTAATATAAAGTTTAATATTAATGTTAATATTGATACTAACGCACTCATAATAGTTGAAGGAATTCCAACTCTATAAATATCTTTAATAATGATTCTATCAAGCTTAAATATATCCTTATTAATAGAAATATATTTATATTTTAATGCCATTATAAATATATAAATAAATGAAGAAAATTGACCTATTACAGTCGCAATAGCAGCTCCCATAATTCCCCATTTAAATACATAAATCATTATCGCATCTAATACAATATTAACAATACAGCCTAAGCCTTGAGCTATCATAGGTATAAGCATTTTCCCATAAGCTTGGAATATTTTCTCTATTGCAATATGAAGTAATTGACCTATACATGTAAATAATAAGATATTTAAATATAGCTTACCATCCTCTATAATTTCTTTATTATCAGTAAAAAAGCCAAAGAAAAAAGGAGTTAAGGTTAAACCTAATAATATAAATATAAAATAATGAACAAATGAAAAAACAAAAAAGTGATCAGTTGTTCTTTTAACCCTCTCTAGATCATTAGCCCCTAACGCTCTAGATATAACTGAATTTAATCCTACTCCAAAGCCTACAGCTAGTGCTAATGTTAAATTAGTAATAGGATAAGCATATGATATTGCGTTAAAAGCATTATCACTTACTCCAGCAACAAATATACCATCTACTATTGAATATAAAGATTGGATAAGCATTGAAATAATAGGAGGTAATCCCATTATTAGTATAGTTTTTAAAATTGAATTATTTTTTAGCTTCTCTTCCATAAATCCTCCCCAAAAAAAGGCTATAGACACTGTTTTTCTCAGAAACAATAAAATCTATAGCCTTATTGACAGAAAGATGATAGCATAAATTCAAAATAGATTCAATAACTATTTTAAAATAAACTCATTATTCCCATAATAATATAGCCTGTAGCTAATGATGCAGTAAATAATATTAAAAACATTATTAAAACATCCTTTAAAGTCTTTTTATTCTTTAATAAATAAACAAAGCCTAATCCAGCATTCATACATAACCCTGATACTAATGCAGCAAAAGAAATACTATTTAATAAATACAATTCTGAAATTAATACTGATGAAGCACAATTAGGAATTACCCCTACTATAGTCGCAAATAAAGGGGTTAAATACTTATTTTGTAATAGGAAGGAAGCTAATACATCTTCTCCTCCAATATAATATATAACTAAACCAAAAACACAATTAACTACCAATACATATAAAAATATTTTTAAAGAATGTAATAAAGGATGAAGTAAATGTTCTTCAAGCTTATTATCGTCATTATCAATATGATGATGACAACAGCCAATATGATCATTACTAATTGGTTCCTCATTATAATCTCTTTTAATAAATAAATCCACTAAATATCCTAACATAAAGCCTACAACAAGCTTGATTAATAGTAATGGTATAACTGATAATGCCTTAGTATGATCAGAAAGTAAAATAGGTAAAGCCTCATCAGAACAGGCAAAAAATACCGAAACTAAACAGCCCATACTAATATGATTCTTCAAATATAAATCAGAAGCTACTACACTAGTACCACATTGAGGTATTAAACCACATAAAGAGCCAATAATTGGTGATGTTTTTTTATGACGCTCTAATAGTCTAGTTATTTTTTCCTCTACAAAAGAAAATATTATATATAAAATTAACGCAAATCCAAAGACCTTTAAAGAATCAATTAAAGCATCTAGCAATACATCAATCATTTCATACACTCCTTACATATTCCAAATATCGTTGTTGATAAATTATCAATTTTAAATCCATGTGTTTCATAGATATGATTCATAAATATTTCAGCATCCTTACAGCTTAAATGAATAACCTTTCCACACTTTTTACACTTTAAATGAAGATGACTATTACAGCCATTAGAATACTGATATTCATATCCTTCAGTTTTAGGATTATAGACTCTTCTAATAGTACTATTATCCTCTAATGATTTTAATTGCCTATAAATAGTTGTTTTATTCATTTTCTCCTTGAACTCTTCAACTAAATCAACTGCAGAAAATGTTCTATCCTTATTATTCTCAAATACAGAAATTAATTCCTTCTTATGATCTGTTTTATACATAAAAAATCACACTCCATTTAAAATCCAAGTTATTCTAGCATATTTTTTATTAATTTGCAACTGAGTTGCATTTCTTTTTTTAAAAAAAAGAAAAAGCCAAGACTAGCTCGACTATTTCTTAATTAAATCCTTTATAACCTCAGATGCGATTAATAATCCACAAGATGCAGGAACAAACGCATTTGAACCAGGTATATCTCTTCTTACAGTACATTTACGAGTACCAGGAGGACAAACGCAATGCTTTCTACAACTAATTGACATATCCTCAAGTGGTTTTAAAGGATATTCTGTTGAATATACAACCTTTAATTTTTTTACTCTTCTTTTCTTAAGCTCATATCTCATTACTCTAGCTAATGGATCAATACTTGTCTTATAAATATCTGTAACCTTAAAGGCTTGCGGATCAATTTTATTTCCTGCTCCCATACTTGAAATTATAAGTGTCTTTTCCTTTTGAGCTTTTAATACTATTGCTATTTTAGCAGAAACTGTATCTATTGCGTCAACAACATAATCATATTTAGTAAAATCAAATTCATCTTGATTACTAGGTAGAAAAAAGCATTTATAGGTTTCAACCTTACATAAAGGATTAATAGAAAGAATACGTTCCTTTAAAACATCAACCTTATATTTTCCAACTGTATCTAGAGTCGCAATAATTTGTCTATTTATATTAGTTAAGCATATTTTATCATCATCAATTAAATCAAAGGCTCCAACTCCACTACGAGCTAAGGCTTCAACAACATATCCACCAACGCCACCTACTCCAAATACCGCAACTCTACTATTTTTAAGTTTTTCCATTGCTTCAGGTCCATATATTAATTGTGTTCTTGAAAATTGATTTAACATTTTATCACTCACTATTCATAAATTTTCAAGTTATTATAACTATTTTTTTATACACTGTCAATAACATTAAATAATCAAAAAAATACTTTTTTAAATACTATAGCTTAAATCTATAAATGAATGTTTTAAGTGTTATATTATATAAGGTTACTATATATTCTTCTACCTTTTCAAAGCCAATATTACTATAATATCCATAATTACAGGTCTCATCAGTCCATAAATATAAATACTCGTTATTATTATTTCTTCCTGCTTTAATTAATTCTTCTATAAGCTCAAAGCCTTTATGATGCTTAATACTCGCAATTAAAGCTAAATAAATATCATTATTATTCATATATGATAAAACCTTATTATGATTGTATTCTAAATAATCTAAATATTCTAAGGCTAAAGTTTTATTTTTATTATCTAATTTATTAATTTCATCATTAAAATAATTAATAGAATTATTAGAATCATTTTTTAATGAAGCTAATAAAAAGGCATTCAAATTATCATCTATAGATACATATGAATAATCGTAATTTGATAAATAATATTTAACTAAAAATGTATATATAAAGGATTTAAGGCTCAAATCCATTTCCACCTCATTTGACCAATAATTATATGTGATATTTCTAACATCTAAAAAATCACTATCATTATATTTTCTAATCATCCTTAACCTCCAAAAGCTTCTTATATAAATTATCAATTAAAATTGCCCCAAGTGGTGCAGTTATTAAAATTGAAATAACTGCTGCCGTTAAAATTACCTCTCCTACTGCTAATCCTTCCATTAATGCTATACCACCAATAGAAGCTTGAACTGTAGCCTTAGGTAAATAAGAAATAATAATAAATATTTTTTCTTTTATTTTGTAGCTAGTAAACAATATAGATAATATAACACCTATAGTTCTAAATATCAATCCAATAAAAACAACTCCTATTAATAATAGACCTTCTATAGAAAAGGCATAATTAATATTAATTGAAGCACCTACTAAAACAAATAATAATATCTCAAAAAATTGCCATAATGAATTATAGCTTTTTTGAATTTGAATACAATCATCATGTCTTTTATAGGAAACAATCAAAGCCATTACAATTATTCCTAATAATGCTGAAATAGAAAAATATGGCTTTAATATATTTTCTAATGTAATCATACCAAATGATAATCCAAGCATAATTACAACTTTTAAAACAATATTTAGCTTGATACGCTTCATTATTATTAATAAAAACATTCCCGCAATTATTCCTAATAATATACCTAAGATAATGCTTAATGGTATTTGTAATATAGAAACGAAATCAAAGCTATTAGTAACTACTAAATTCTTAAAAGCATAAAATAAGACAATAACATAAATATCATCACAGCTAGCTCCCGCTAATATTAAAATGGGAACATTTCTTTCTTTTCCATATCCCTTCTCAATAAAATTAATCATTCTAGGAGCTACTATAGCAGGTGATACAGCAGCAAGAACACTACCTAATAATAATGATTCAGTAATAGATATTTTTAAAATCATTGGGCCAAAAATACTAACACCTATTATTTCAAATGTTGCTGGAAGAAAGCACATTAATATTGCTGGTCTTCCGATTTTCTTTAATCCCTCAATATTTAATGATAAACCAGATCTAGTCAAAATTATAACTAAGGCTATTTGTCTTAAATAGCTAGATATATTTAATAATTCAGAATCAATAATATTAAATACAGATGGACTAATTAATATACCTAATATAATATACCATACAAGCTTAGGTAATCTTATTTTTTCAAATAATAATCCACCAAATACTCCTAAAATTAAAATAATAAATAAGCTTAAAAACATTAATATCCTCTCCTATCAAAAAAAAGACACCTATGGCACTACACCATAGACGTCATTAGCTTATTAAGCGGTTTTGTATAAACAAGGGAGACATCATTCCCACTAAAAATCTAAATTTCTATCATATACTAATGCACCAAACATTTGGAATATTGATAGCATTACATTCTTTTCCTCATGAGACCAAGCTCTAGCTCTATGAACATTTATATGAACATAAATATAATCAGTAGAATTAATTTTTAATCTAATAATCATTGAAGCTCTTATTTCTTCTTTTAAAAAGCAATTATATATTAAAGAAAATTTATCATATAAATATTTTCTAGTATTTATTATACATAAATTATTATCCGTAAATAATCCATTATAGAAATCATCAGGTAATGAATCAAAAGATGGTAAGCTCTTTTTATGATAAAAATAGGTAAGTGATTTCTTTTTAGGATCATTTATCGCAATAGAATCTAAAAAATAATTATTAGAAAGGAACAATGACAAATTCTCAAGTCTTTTTCTCAAAGTCTTATTATCATCTAATAGTTCATTATAGGCATATTGAATTATAGAAATAGTATCGAGAGTAGAATTAGCTTTAGTTGATATTTGGCCATGAAGAATTGGATTATAAATTATAAAACAATTTCTTCCCTTTTTCTTACCTCTATATAAAGCCTTATCAGCTAAAGATAGTAATCCATCTAAATTATTAGAATCATTTGGGAATCTAGAAATGCCAATTGTGATAGACGTAAAAAAGTTCTCAATATTCTTAGCCTCTAAACTAGAAAAATCTCTTACAGCCTTTGAAATATCTCTTCCCATACCCCAAACATCATCATAGCTAACTATTCCTTCAGCCACAATTATAAATTCATCTCCGCCAAATCTACCGATAATAGCTCTAGTACCAATTGTGTCTGAAATAACACTAGTTATATTTTCAAGAATATAATCACCAAATGAATGTCCATAGGTATCATTGATTTTCTTAAACTCATCAACATCAAAAAAGTAAAGTGAAAATGGAGTTTTTTTATAAATTAAATCATTTAAATATTCAAATAAATATTCTTTATTTAATGTTTTAGTTAAAAAATCAAAAATAATATCTGGATTTTCATTTTTTAAACATTCAATGCTTTTGAAATCCTTCATTTTTCTCTACTTCCCTTCTAAGAAAGTATATCATAAAAGCGTTTTTTTGTCAATTTTAATAAAAACTTATAAAAAACATAAATTAAGAATTTTAAATGAAAAATAAAGGCTATTTTTGTCAAATTAAAAGACCATCAGAATTAATCCAATGGTCAATCATTCTATCCCTTTAATCCACGTTCTTGACGGTCCATATTTTCGACAACTACATCATAAATTTCACCAAGAGATGAGGCATATTCTAATACCTTCCATGGTGTATTAGTGTGAAAATGAATTTTTATTAAATCTTCATCACCAACAGCTAATAAGCAATCCCCTTCAATATTAGCAGTAATATAATCAATAATATCATCTTCACTTAAATTTTCACCAGCAATTAAAAGCTGTGTATCAAATACATACTTTAACATTATACTCCTCCTTTAGAATAATTATATACTACAAGTGTAAAAAAGTAAATATTAAACTTCCTATGCACTTTTGTTAATTTTCTAGCATATATTTAAGCTTTGTTATTAAATTTTTATTATTTAAATCTATAACAATCTTTATTGTGTTATATATAGTTTCAGAATCCCCTGCTCCATGTCCCTTTACAACAAGCTTATTGACACCTAGCAAAACTCCTCCACCCTTAGTATTGTAATCATACTTTTCTAAAATTGATTTAGTAACAGAAATAATTCTTTCCTTATCTAAGGATTTATCAATATATTCATTAATTTCCTCTACTACCGCTTTAGCAGTACCCTCAATAGTTTTTAAAACAATATTACCACTGAATCCATCACATACAATGACATCAGCTTTATCCATTAAGCAATCCTTTGGTTCAATGTTACCAATGAAGTTAAGATTACTATTTTTTAATATATTATTAGTATTTTTAACTAAATCAGTTCCCTTTGAATCCTCGCTACCATTAGATAATAAAGCTATTCTAGGATTATTAATATTACAAGCAGCTTCCATAAATATAGACCCCATTTTCGCAAAATTATAAAGCATCTTAGGTCTACAATCAATATTAGAACCACTATCAATTATTAAAAATGGATTACCGTTTTTAGATAATAATGTAGAAGCTAAGGATGGTCTAGCCTTTGAAATTTTACCTAATACTAAATAGCTTGAAACTAAAATAGCACCAGTTGCCCCAAGGGTTACAAAGCCTATAACATCTTTATCATCATTTGCTATTTTTAATCCTCTAACTAAGCTTGAATCACTCTTATCTCTAAAGGATAATATTGGATTATCATTATTAGTTATAGCTGATGAGGTATAAACAAATTCAATTCGATCCTTGTTATAATCATCATAAATAGATTCCTTAATATTTTTATCACTAGTAACAATTATTAAATATAAATCATTGTATTCATTAATAGCTTTAATTGCCCCAGCTATTAAATTTCTAGCTAAAGAATCACTACCATCTAAATCAACAACTATTTTTTTCAATATACCACTCTTCTTTTAATGTACCAAAAAACATCTCCAGTATAACTAGAGATGAATTTTAATAATATTAAATATCTAAATCATCATGAGATGCTGGCTTTGTATTTTGGTTAATTATTTCCTCTGTATCAGCATCAAATAAATGACAATGATTTAAGTCCATAACAAGCTTTAATGGTTGACCAGGAGCTAAATCATCACGAGATGGTACAGCCGCAATAATTGGGTCACCATCAATTGATGTATAAATATTAGTTTCAGCACCTAAAAGCTCAGAAATTTCAACTGTGATATCAACAATTGAACCAGGATAAGCTTGCATCATAACTGGATTTTGCTCATCATAAATATCCTCAGGACGAATACCGAAAATAATTTCTCTATTCTCATATCCTAATTCTCTAGCATACTTAAGCTTTCCTTCAGGAATACGAATTGTATAATTGCCCTTAGAGGATACAAAAGTACCATTATCATTTAATGTACCATGGATAAAGTTCATAGGAGGTGTACCAATGAATCCACCAACGAATACGTTAGCTGGCGCATCATAAATCTCTCTTGGAGTACCAACCTGTTGAATTCTACCATCACGCATAACTACAATTCTATCAGCCATTGTCATCGCTTCAATTTGGTCATGTGTTACATAAATTGAAGTACAGCCTAATTGACGATGAAGCTTAGTTAACTCACCACGCATTGTAACACGTAGCTTAGCATCTAGGTTAGATAGTGGTTCATCTAGTAAGAATACATCAGCGTTACGAACAATAGCACGTCCTAACGCAACACGTTGACATTGACCACCTGATAATTGACGAGGATAACGTCTAATAAAAGGCTCAAGACCTAAAATCTTAGCTGCCTTCATAACACGTTGTGCAATTTCCTCTCTAGGAACACGACGTAATTGTAAACCGAATGCCATGTTATCATAAACTGTCATATGTGGATATAGTGCATAGCTTTGGAATACCATTGCGATACCACGATCCTTAGGTGATACATCATTCATTCTTACATCGTTAATATAGAAATCACCACTTGAAATGTCCTCAAGTCCAGCAATCATTCTTAATGTAGTAGACTTACCACATCCAGAAGGACCTACGAAAATGATAAATTCCTTATTATCAATATGTAGGTTAAAATCAAATACTGCTTGAACACCATTAGGGTAAATTTTATTAATATGATTTAAATCTAAAGTTGCCATAATTATATTTCCTCCATTTAATTCTAAAGAAATTATACTCTAAAATGTAAACGCATTCTATGTGCAAATTGCACAAAAATAAAAAGGCCATATAAATGACCTTTATATTAAGCAATATAACAAATGGCAATCAATAAAATGTCTTAAATCAAATCCTGTCATTTCAAAGAATTTATCAAGCTTATAAATCATAGTATTTCTATGAATAAACATCCTTTTACTAGCCAAGCTGACATTTAAATCACTTAAAGCAAATTCTCTAATAAAATCAGTAGTAATTCCTGTTCCATCTAAAATATAATCTAAAAGCTTCTTTCTAAGGATACTATTATTAACATATGGAATAACCTCCTTAAGAGTATAAATATCATTACCCATATTCAATAACGCCTCAGTAACAAGTCCTAATTCCTCTTCAAGACTTTCTTTTGTATTATTAGCGCTTATATAGCCTCTAATAGGAATCATAAATTCAGTTGAAATAGATAAAATTAACTGTTTAATTTCCTCACAATTTTCATAATTGTGATAAAAAACATCAAAGCCATTAACCTCTTCTTTACTTGCGTGATTACCAATTAAGGATAATAACACATCAAATATTTCCTTTTTAGCATCATTATCCTTTATATATAAGCCTACTGCGTACATATAATCACCTAGAATGTTCTATATTCATCATCTGAATTATTATTATTTAAATTATTATCTGAATTATTATTTGTGTTATAGTTATTTACATTATCATCAACAACATTGACCTTCGCGTCAATATAATCATCATTAAAGCTATTATCATTTTTACTATAGTCATTATTATTAGAATCATTATTATTTACGAAATTAGGATCATCATAAATCATTCTAGTCTTACTAGCAATATCAACCAATGAATCTCCCTTAGCAATTGCGAAAATCGCACTAATAAAGCCAGCTATTGGTACTAGCTGATAGAATAAATAGCTTAAAAGCTCACGAACAATTATATCCTGCTTTCTCATATCACCATACTTTAATGATATAACTTTAGTCTTACATAATAATCTACCTAATGTTAAATGTTTCTTATTACAAATTGGAATTACAACAAAATAAATTGCCATTAGAATAAAATTTAAAACCTGCTGTATTCCTAAATAAGTAAGAATTGATGGTAAAGTAGCACTAATATATTGATATAAAGTTTCATCATTAATCTTACCTAATAAATAATTCAAATATGCATTATAAAAAGTATTATAAGCAGTATCATATGGTACATAATTTGTAATTATATTTTTTAGTATTAACTCAACTAATAACATTACTAAAGAAGTAACAACTCCTACAATAAAAAAATCTACAAAATAAACTAAAAATCTCCTACCACTAGAGACACCTCTATTACTATCCATTGTTTCACCTTCTTAGAGAAATTATACTAAAAATAATTAATTATGTAAACATTATTTTTCAATATTTGATTTCATTAAAAAGCCAGTATAATCATATTTATTTATTCGATTATTTAAAGCTATTTTTATTTCATCCTCTAATACAATATCAAAATTATCAAATAAATAGCTTCCCATTGCCCCAGGTAAAGTATTAATTTCATTTAAATAATATTTATTATTAATTTTAAAATAATCTATTCTAATAATACCACTTGCATTAATAAGCTTATATATTCTTCTTGATATACCATCTAATTCATTATCTATAATAAATTCCTTAGCTAACATTTTATTATCAGAAGAATATTTCTCATTAAAATCATAAAAATTATTCTTTTTAATCACTTCTATTTTAGATACGTAATTATTAGAAATAGCCTGAGTATATTCTAATACATCATTAATAAATGGTTCTATAATAACATCTTTATATTCATAAATAAGATTACCTAATATCGGATAAGCTTCATTATTTTTACATATTCTTATTCCAATTGATGAGCCTCCAAATCTAGGTTTAATAATCATTAAGGGATATTCTATTTTTTTATTATTTAAAAAATCTATTTCATTATAAATAATCTTATCTAGCATAGCTATATCATTCTTTAAAAATAAATAACTCATCCATTTATCTATAGCTAAGCTTGAAGCGAATAAGTCAGAACCAACATACGGTATATCATAATATCTCATTAATCCTTGAAATACTCCATCCTCACTATTTTCTCCATGTCCTAATAATAACATTACATCTATTTTTTTGTTTTTAATACCATTTCTTTTAAATATTGTTTTTCTTAAGCCCTTAATCTTATTTTTCTTAAAATCATTAAGCTTACATCTACTCGCATCATATATATTACTATTAAAATCACTATAAACCATTATAACCCTATATTTATCTTTTATTTTATTCTTAACTTGAAATGCTGAAATAATAGATATTTCATGTTCAAGTGAATTACCACCAAATAAAATTCCTACATTCATATAAATAATCTCCTCCTATAAATATCTGGTAAATCATTCTCAATTAATAAAACACTACTATCAAGCTTCTTTATAAGCCTTTTATATATTTTATAGCCCTCCTTAAAGGAGTTCGCTCTATAAACTCTAATTTGATATTTTTTAATTTCATAATATAAATCTAATACCTCTAATCCTCCAACTAATATAACATCATCACAATAGGATGCTATTTCAAAGGAAATAATTTTATTAATATTGGTTTTATATTTACCTAATTCTACTATTCCAGGTGTAATAATAAAATTTCTAATATCCTTTCTATAGCTTATTCTTAATGCTTCCTTAAACCCATCTATATTTGAATTATAAGAATCATCATAAATAATGTGCTTATCATTACCCTTTATTTCAATTCTATTCTTCTCATGTGGTAGATTTAATAGCTTAAGCTTTAATAAAGATAAATCATAGCCTAAATAATGATATAGTCCTAATGGAGCTAATAGATCTAATATTTCAAGCTTACTACTACAATTAGAATTAATATTCATTAGGAATGTATCATTATAATATAAATCAAATGTATTATTATTTATATTTCTAGCTTGATACATTCCATAATCAAAGCCATATGTAATAGTAGGATTACTAAAATGATTTCTAATATATTCTGACTCATAATTACAAATACTAATATCACAATCTCTAAATGCCTTTAGCTTTTCCTTATATACTCCATCAATACTACCTAAGCCATCTATATGCATAGGTAATATATTTGTTAATACCATTATATTAGGTTTAACTAAAGCTAATAATTCCTCCATATCACCTTTTTTTGCTACACCCATTTCTAATATTAAGTAATCATAATTAATAATAGTTGTATTATTAATAGAATTAGCTATCCCTAAAGGTGTATTATAGCTTTTAGGAGTTTTATAAGCATTAAATATAATAGAAAAGAAATTCTTTGCTGTAGTTTTACCTGCACTTCCAGTTATGCCAATAATATTACCTTTATATTCTAATAAAGTATTTTTAGCTTTAACTAGTATTTTTCTTTTTTTAGGAAGTTCTATTACTTCTTCTAATAAATAGATTGGAATAATTAATATTTCTAAAAAGATAAAAATAAAGAATGAATAGGGTATTAATAATAATGGTAATATTAAAATAAAAAGGATTACATTTTTTATTATTCTTTTAGTAGGTTTTAGCTTAACCTTTAAATGAAGAAATAACAATGAATAGATATCTAATATTATAAATAAATAAGGACTTATAAAATAAAATAATGATAAATATAAAGGAATAATAAAATAAAAAAATAGATTATTTAAATAATATTTTAGATAACTCTTTATATTGTAATGTGATTGCTGGAAGATTGTTAAAGAACAATATAACTTTGTTATTATAAGCATAGAATCACCATTTAAACTTATGTTTTATAAAAAATATTATTCTTTTTTATTTATATTTATGATAGAATTAATTTAGATAATTCAATTCTAAATTAATAAGGAGCATTATATGAACAAGATTAAAAATTATTCAATTAATCAAAATCAAATTCATATTGAATTTGAAGGCTATGAAAGAATAGTAGCTGTTTTAGGGGATACTATCTTTAATTTTAGAGAAGCTAGTATTAGTGATTTACAATTTAATATTGAAGCTAAAGATAATATTAAATTTATTACCTATAGGGATAATGATAATATTAATATTGTTACCTCCTCTTATAAGGTAGTAATAAAGGATGACTTTATGATTGATATATATCAAAATGATAATTTATTATCTAGTGATAATGTCGTTCTAGAACGTGATATTGATTCTATCAACTATGAGCTTTTAGAAAAGGAGGGTCATAGTGTTAATAAGAAAAATAAGAATAAATTTGTTTGGAATAAAAAAATAAATAAGGATGATTATATTTATGGCTTAGGTGAAAAAACAGGCTTTTTAAATAAAAGAAGCTATGATTATGAAATGTGGAACACTGATAATCCTGCTCCACAGGTAGATTGCTTTAAAGCATTATATAAATCTATTCCTTTCTTTATAGTTCATAATAAAGAATATAATTATGGATATTTCTTTGATAATACCTATAAAAGCTATTTTGATTTAGGAAAAGAAAATACAGATTATATTAAAATAGCCTTTGATAAGGGTAATATTAATTATTTCTTTTTTGGTGGTAAAACTATTAAAGACGTTATTGAAGGATATACTAGTATTACAGGCAGAGCTCCATTACCACAAAGATTCACATTAGGTCATCAACAATCTAGATGGAGCTATATGAATAAGGATGAATTATTATTAATAGCTAAAGAATATAGAAAAAATAATATACCTTGTGATACATTATTTTTAGATATTGATTATATGGATCATTATAAGGTTTTTACATATAGCGAAAAAAGTTTCCCTAATTTAAAGGATACTATAGAAAAGCTTAATAATGAGGGATTTAAAGTTGTTACTATAATTGACCCAGGTGTTAAAAAGGAAGTAGGCTACAAAATATATGATGAAGCTATAAAAAATGACTATGCGGCAACATTAAACAAAGAAACCTATATTAATGAGGTTTGGCCAGGTGAAGCTATATTTCCTTCATTTATTAATCCTGATGTTCAAAAATGGTGGAGTAATAATACTAAATTTTTAGTTGATTTAGGAGTTAGAGGCATTTGGAATGATATGAATGAACCTGCTTCTTTTAAAGGACCATTACCTGATAATGTTGAATTCAAAGGTAAGAATGGCAAAATTCATTATCATGATGAGGTACATAATGTTTATGCTCATTATATGGCAATCGCGACATATCAGGGCTTAAAGGAATATGATAAAAGACGTCCTTATATTATTACTCGTGCTGCTTATAGTGGAACTCAAAAATATTCAACAGTTTGGACAGGAGATAATCATAGTATTTGGGCGCATCTAGAAATGGCTATACCTATTATTTTAAATTTAGGGCTTTCTGGATTTGCATTTTCAGGCTGTGATGTAGGTGGCTTCAGTAGTGATTGTACAAAAGAGCTATTAGCTAGATGGGTATGGCTTGGTAGTGTCACCCCTCTATTTAGAAATCATTCCGCTATGGGAACAAGACGTCAAGAGCCTTGGTGCTATGATGAAGAGATGATAGATATTTATAGAAAAGCAGTAAATTTTAGATATAGAATTATTCCCTATATTTATGATTTATTCTATGAAGCAGAAAAAACTGGTATTCCTGTTGCTAGACCATTAGTATTAGAATATGAAAATGATATTAATACCTATGAGCTTAATGATGAATTAATGCTAGGTAAATACTTAATTGCTTCTCCTATAGTAACTCAGGGTGCTAAAAAGAAAATGGTATATCTTCCTGAAGGTAATTGGTATAATTATTTTACTAAAGAAAAATATAATGCAGGCTATCATATTGTAGATGCCCCATTAGATTCAATGCCGATTTTTATAAAAGAAGGTGCCATAATTCCAGAATATCCTTTAAAACAATATATTGATGATAAAGAGGATACCTTAATTCTTAATATATTCAATGGTAATGGAGAATATATTCATTATCAAGATAATGGTAGTGATTTTAAATATCAAAAATCCGAATATAATTTATATAAATTTAAGCATAATGATAATTTAGTTTCAATTAAATTATTACATAATGGTTATCCAATTTATAATAAAATAATAATTAAATATAATAATAAGGAATATTTAATTGACGATCTAACTAACCTAATTAATTCAACTATAAATATAGCATTATAATAAAATGGAGCTTCGGCTCCTTTTTATTATGAAAAAAATGAGCTAAAAAGCTCATCATGATTTAAATCCTTTAAATAAACTATTGATATCTACATTAGAAAAGAGGGAAGGAATATTATCAAGTATCCCCTCATGTGATACCTCATCAGTTAACGATATAATATCAACACTATCTCCATTAATCTTTAAAATACAAATTGGCTTAATACTTAAGCTTCCACTTCCACCATCACCTAAATTTTTCTTAATATCTGTTTTTAAATTAAAAAATTGTATTTTAGTTGAATAAACAGGAATTAAGCCTATTCTCTCATTAATCATTTCTTTAGCTCCAAAAACAATTCTTCCATCTAGAAGCTTATTTATAAAATCAAAATTTTCCATTAATCCTCAATCCTTATATTATATTCTCTATACCAATAATCAATTTGGTATAAATAAGCAAAGAAAGCTGTCTTTCTCATTAATTGACCATACCATGGAGTACTTAATTCTTCATTAGATTCTATTAAGCTATTTATCTTATCAATATCAAATAATTCATATAAAATACTATTCTTATCCTTTAAAACTTCTTTTAAAAGCTCTTTAACTCTTTTCTCATATTCCTTTGAATTACTCTTTGGATATGGACTCTTCTTTCTATTAATAACACTATCATTCACATAACCACTAAAAGCATCTCTTAAAATCTTCTTTTCAGTTTTAAAGCGATACTTATATTTAAATGGTAAATTATATAAAAACTCAACTAGCTTTTTGTCACAAAATGGCACTCTTGCCTCTAATGGGGGATTAGCTCCCATAGTCATTCTATCCTTACGGTCAAGTAAATTAGTCATGAAATACCTAATATTTAAATAGGTCATTTGTCTATCCTTTATCTCTAATTGATTATCTAAATTAGAAATGGGTGCTTCATTTAAGGACATTAAATATTCATTCTTAACATATTCACTAATATTAAGTTTTCTCTTCCATTTCTCATTAAGTAAATTCTCTCTATCTTTTAAGTTCCTAATCCAAGGGAAAGTGTTCTTTTCCTTAGCCTTTGTATAAAACCAGCTATACCCTCCAAAAAGCTCATCAGCACATTCACCAGATAACGCAACCTTATACTTCTTAGAAATCTCTTCGGCAATATAAATCATTGATGAATCAATATCAGTCATACCTGGTCCGTCCTTACAAATAACCGCTCTTTTTAAATTATTAATTAAGGTATCATTATCAATTAACGCTCTATGTAAATTAGCCTTTATATCATTACTAACTAATAAAGCATAATCATAATCTCTACTTCTTTCAAATTCATTAGGCTTAAAATCCTTTTCATTATCCTCATAATCAATAGTATAGCAATCTAAGCTTTTCTTATTCTTAGCAACAATAGTAGAAATAATAGATGAATCTAAACCGCCAGATAAAAATGTCGCAACATCTACATCAGATATCATTTGTCTTTTAATCGCATCTAATAAAAGCTCTCTAACCTTATTTTTAGCTTCATCATAGCTTATATTAAGCTTATAGGTAGGAAGTGTATAATATTTAACAATCTCATATTTTCCATCCTGATATTTTAAATACGCACCAGGTGGAAGCTCATAAATACCCTTATAAATAGTCTTACCAATACTATGAGATGGTCCCATACCTATTAGCTCTTTAAGTCCCTCACTATCAACAATAGCTTCACCCTTTAGCTTTAATATAGCCTTGATCTCTGAGGAAATAATAATATCATTATCGATTAAAGAATAAAAAAGAGGCTTTACACCGAAGGGATCTCTAGCTGCATAAACAACATCATTATCTATAAACACAAAGCCGTATATACCATTAAGCTTATTTAAAATATCAATTCCATATTTATTTAAAAGCTCAATTAATATGTTAGTATCACCATTAATATCATTAATATCTAATATTTTTTCAAGCTCATCTAAATTATAAAGCTCACCATTATATATTAAATGCTTATTAATAATACTCATTGGCTGATGACCATAATTTAAATCTACAATAGACAGTCTTTCATGCCCAAGCATATGCTTATTTGTAAATAAAATACCTTCTTCATCAGGACCTCTATGTTTAATAGTTCTTAATGCAGAAATGAATAAAGATTCATCATTTCCTCCATAAAGCCTACTTTTATATAGTATTCCACACATTATCTCAACTCCGTTATTATAATATGAGGAATTATTTTCTATGTTACTAATTACTCATAGCTTCTAGTAATAATAGATGACATATGATCCTTATCAGGATACATAGTACCAGTATTAATATTTAAAAGTTCAAGCTGCTTAGTAATATAATCTCTATGAACTATAAATATTCTCTCTTTAGTAACAGTAGTTAAAGGACAATATTCTCCAGTTAAATAATTACAAAGACCAAATAAAATAAAAGAACCACTTTGAGCAATTATTCTATCATTAATCATGCCAACCTTAACATGTTTAGGATGAAGTAAGACCTCAGGTGTAAAAAATGAATCATCAAAATAAGGAAGCTCTGATTGAACTTCTGCCTTAAATCTCTTATAGGCCATAGAATTCTGATAAATTGAAGGATCCTTCTTTTCTAAGGATTCCATAATCTTTTCATATAGTTCTTGTTTATAATTAGTCTCTAATACCGCAAGACATGATAATAACGAAACAACATTACTATCAGAATATTTAATATTTCTTCTATCCTCAGTCATAAGAACAACTTCACCAATACCATAATTCTTACTTTTAAAATTATAAGGCTTATCACAAGCCATGTATAACGCAACAAGAGGATTAGAGGTAGTATCTAATAGCCTTGTAGGCATACGATAATGTTGCATAGTTGTTAATATTTCAATATATTTCTTATTTGATAATTCTCTATAAAACTGAGTTTTAAAATCCATATACATAAAAGATTCATTCTCATAATACTTCTTTTTGCGATACAAAGAAGGAACTAATTCATATTTATAATAATAATGACCTCTAAAAAAAGCTTCTTTATCAGTATATCCAGATAATATTTTTTCAATAGAAGAAATATAATCCTGAACATTTCCAACAATAAAATTACCAGTAGGAAGCTCACAAATATCAGCTAAATACTCTAATACATCTCCACCTGTAAAAAGACTAAAATCACTTTGAATAGATAAATCATCAAGTGATAAATATTCTACATTAAATTCATCCTTATTATTTATCGCAATAGCGTAAACATATTTCTTTTTTCTTAAAAGCTTAAAGATCCTATATCCACTCATACTACTATTAATTAAAATAGAATCATTAGAAATACTAAGGCTAGAATATTCCATAAAATCTAATTCATTATCTATTTTATCAGTGAAAAAGAAAGAACCAAAATCATCATCACTAAAAAAAGAACCTTTAGTTTTAACATTATTTATTACACATTCATAAATCTTCATATGCTGCCTCCAAATCTCAATAATATTTTATCATATTATCGATATTTTTGAATAAACAATTTATTACCAAAAAAGCTAAATTCTATATTTCCTGTATATCTAGTCTCATAGATCTCTCCATAACACCTTAATCTTTCAATCACCTCATCATCTGGTAAACCATAGTTGTTATTTAACCCTACCGAAACAATTGAATATTTTGGCTTAATTAAATTTAACATTTCATCACTTGATGAAGTTTTAGAACCATGATGAGCTACTTTTAATACTTCACTTTCTAAAAAATTAGAATAGCTTCTAATGATATCATTTTCCTCTTCTATAGTCATATCCCCAGTAAATAATACTCTATGATTATCATAATTAAAGGAAAAAACAATACTATTACTGTTAATTTCATTATAGCAATTTATAGGACCTAAAAACATAAGCTCATATTCATTAATATTAATCTTCACTCCTCCTTTAATTGAATAGATATTATCATAATCCTTTAAATAATCTTCCATTACCTTATCATATTTAGAATATAAAATACTTCCTATATTAAAATATTCAATACATTCCTTATATTCAGCTATATGATCATTATCAGAATGAGTTAATATTAAATAATCAATTCTAGATATTCCCATATTTTTTAAATAATCCATTGACTTATAACAATCTACAACAATAATACCACTATTATTTTTTAATCTAATTAACGCTCCATCTCCTTGTCCTACATCAATAAAAGTTATTCTAGTATAAAAATTAGCATAATCTATATTTATATAAATTGATAAAAAAATAATAAAGGAAATAATTGTTCTAAATTTAAATTTATTATTTATTCTAGCAATTAAATATAATCCCCATAGAAAATAATAAATAATACCAAAATAAATATTAAAGCTTCTAATATTTATTTTAGGGCTTATATTAGCCATTACCGTAACATATTGGTTAAAAAATATAAATATATACTTAGCTAATATATCTAAAGCTGGAATTACCGTAATTAAATAAGCTAAGGGTATAAATATTATTCCACATATAATAGATAATAATGGAGACAATAAAAAGGATAATATACTTATTTGATTATTCATACTACTAACAAATGGTAGAGTTGTAAAATATATTAAGATATAGCTTTCATAGCTTCTTTTTAGCTTAGTTTTAGCTTTTAATAAATCAATAGAATAGATCAATATAAAGCTTACTAAATAGCTTAATATAAAGCCAATATAATAAAGCTGGTAGGGATTAATAATAATCATTAATATAAATGATATTGAAAAAATATCAAGCCTTGTATAGCTAACCTTACTCTTTTTATTAATAGTAGATAATATTAAAAATAATAAAGCTCTAAGTGCTGATATAGGACATCCAATAAGTATTATATAAATAGCTACAATTATTAAGGGAATGTTTTTTTTATAATAATGAAATAAATGTAATAAAATACAGCATAATATTCCATATAAAAGCATTATATGCATTCCACTAACAGCTAAAATATGAGATATTCCAAGCATTGAATAACAATCCTTAAGAGTATCAGAAAATACGTTATCAGCAAATACTAAGGCACTTACATATTGATAGCTTTCTATACTTAATTTATCCTTATAAAAGCTTAGTAAATTATATTTAATACTATTAAAATAAAAGCATTCATTACTATTTATAATATTAATTTCTTTTGCAGTATAATAAATACCCTTTGAATATAAATAATCCTTATAACTAAAATCCTCTTGATAGGATTTATCACTTATTTCAGTGATCAATAATTCTACTTCTATTCTATTTCCTATCTTTTCATTATGTTGATAGCTTGTTACTCTAATTTTACCTTTATTGGTTAATAGTATATAGCTATTTTCATTTTCAATATCAGTAACTATTCCATTATAATTTCCATCAATAAGATTTTGATGGGTGTAATCAATTTGTATTGTTCTTAAAATTGAAAAAATTAATAGGATAATTGTAAATATTAATATCTTCCTTCTTTTGATAATAAAAATCAAAAAAAAGCCTAAAAATAAATAAAGAAAGGGATAACGTAAGGCTAAAAGAGCTAGTATTATTCCTAATACAGGATAATGAAGTTCATTCAAGAATGGCTTGTTCCTGAATACGGTTGATAACCTCATCTGATACTCCTAAAAATTTTTGTAGTTCAGTAAATGATGTGAATTTATTATCAATTAGATAATCTAGGATATTATTAGCTCTTTTTTCTCCTATTCCATATAAAGAAATTAATTCATAATAGCTAGCTTTATTTATATTTATTTTATTAGAAGGAAGGGAAGGTGTTGATGGTGTTATAGATGGGTCTTTAATTATTTCATCTTTATTTATAGAATGGGTATCCTGGGAAGCTATTATAATAGTATCATTTTCATAATAGCGTTTAGAATAATTATCATCAAGCATACTATAATCATTCAAATAACTATCTTTTATTGAATTTATAATATATCTATAGGTTTGGCCTTTAGGTATTTTTAATTCTAGCTTATCAACATTTATTTCTCCTTCTATTGTTATAATTATGTAGTTATCTTTTATAGCAGTATTTTCAGTCTTATCAGTTATTTCCGCATTATGGGGAAAATAGGATATTATTGTTAGAGTAATTGTTGTTATAGCGATAAGAGCTATAAATATTATTTCAAATATTTTCTTCATAAAAAAATCCTCCTATTATAATAATAGAAAGATTTTTTGTTTTTTTTTCATTTTTTTATAATTTATAGCTTAAAATTTCTTTTCCAGATAGATTATATAGGGTTATTACATTATTATCCCAAATAGCATAGCCTCTTTCACTATTATTTTTAGGAATAGTGATACTACCAGGATTAACATATAAAACGTTATTTTCCTTAGCTAATACTGGAACATGAGTATGTCCAGATAGAATTACATCAGGTGTACCCTTATATTGATCTAAATGATGTCCATGTTCAAGGTGAGCCTTATAGCCATTAATATCTAAATCTAGATAATCATAGATTTTAAAATTTAAAACCATTTGGTCAACCTCAGCTTCGCAATTTCCCTTTATACATATGATTTTATCACTAAGGGGATTAAGTAAAGCGATAACCTTTTTAGGTTCATAATATAAAGGTAAATCATTTCTAGGTCCATGATATAATACATCACCTAAGCATAGTATTTGATCACATTTTTCATTATTAAAGATTTCAACAATTTTAGCTGCTGAATCACTAGAACCATGAATATCAGATACAATTAAATATTTCATTTTTCAACAACTCCATTCATTACTGATAAAGCATTATATATTTGAGTAAATTCTGAATCTGTAAATGAATCAAAAATAGGCCATGTAAAGTCATTAACGTCAACTACAATATCATTAAGTATTTTTTCACTTTTTTTAGTTAAATGAACATTAAAGACTCTTTGGTCTTCCTTACTTTGTTCCTTGTATAAAAATTCCTTTTTAATTAATCTATTAATTAATGGGGAAATAGTATTTGTAGATTTATTTAATCTTTTACAAATATCAGTTACTTTTGTCTCATTAGGATGATGATAGATATCTAAAACTATTATGGCTTGAATTGAAGATAAGCCATAAGGAGCACATAGAACATCTCTCATATCATTAAAATAATTAGTAATGCTTTTAAGCATTTCTATTATTTGTTTTCTATTTTCAACGTTGTTTTCAATATTACTCATAAAATCAATCCTCTTCTAGAGAAATTATAACATAATTAGATATAAAAGCAAGAATAGAAGATTGGTATTTTTATGTTCAAATGTTTTAAAAAATGTTTAAAGTTATAATAACTCTACATTTTTTCAAATTTGTAAATTATCTTTAATAATAGGGTAGAGAGAAAATAAATAATATTTTCGTCCCTCCCATTGCACCGTACGTACGGGTCTCGTATACGGCGC
>CAKQBG010000005.1 GCA_934216145.1 uncultured Anaeroplasma sp. | reverse complement strand
CCCTTAGCTCAGTTGGTAGAGCAACTGACTCTTAATCAGTGGGTCTGGAGTTCGAGTCTCCAAGGGTCCACCAGTTTTATTTATTTATTTTATATATGGACCCTTAGCTCAGTTGGTAGAGCAACTGACTCTTAATCAGTGGGTCTGGAGTTCGAGTCTCCAAGGGTCCACCAGTTTGATTATTAACTCTCTTAATTGAGAGTTTTTTTATTTATTTAAATATAAAAAGTTAATAATAAAAGCCTATCTACTATAATAGCATTACTATTATATAATAGATAGGCTTTTTATTTTAATGAGTAAGTATTTCTACTCCATCCTCTGTTATAAGAACTGTATACTCATATTGAGCACTCCAACCACCATCATCGGTGTAGATAGTCCAATTATTATCAGCATCTAAAAATACTTGGTTTGTTCCTTCATTCACCATAGGTTCAATTGTAAAGACCATACCAGGAAATAAAACCATTCCTGTATTCTTCTTTCCAAAATGATAAATAAAGGGATCCTCATGGAATTCAAGTCCTACTCCATGTCCACCAATATTATGAACTACAGAATAGCCATTAGCTTTAGCGTGCTTCTCAATAACATAACCAATATCTCTTAATCTTGAAAAAGGATGAAGCTCCTTAACAGCTAAATCAAGACATTCCTTTGTTACTCTAACTAAATTCTTCGCATTTTCATCAACATTTCCAATTAAAAACATACGAGATGCATCAGCATAATATCCATCAACAATAGTTGTACAATCTACATTAATGATATCTCCATCCTTTAATATAACATCCTTAGATGGAATTCCATGACAAACCTCATCATTAATAGATGTACAAACACTTTTTGGAAATCCTTCATAGTTTAATGGAGCTGGAATACCACCTAGTTCTAAGGTTTTAGTATGAACTAAAGTGTTAATTTCTTCTGTAGACATACCTACATGGATATTTTCACTAACATAATCTAATACCTTTGTATTAACAACTCCAGCTTTTCTTATACCTTCAATTTGAACTGGAGTTTTTATCATTTTTCTATCAGGAGTAGGTATTCCCTTTTTGTTATATTCTTTAACAAGCTTATCAAAATCAATCATTATCATTATCTCCTAAGACTGTTTTAATATATAGTCTTTGCATATTCAAATCCATATTATATAAATCATTAGAATATTCTTTTAGCTTAGTTTCATCAATTTCATCAAGCTTTTTTGTACTCTTATACCTAAGCTCATGTTCTAAAGAGGCCCACATATCCATCGCGATAGTTCTAAATTGTACCTCAACCGGAATCTTTTTAATATTACCATCAACATTAATTTCCAAAATAAAAATATCATGAAGGCTTCTATAGCCTGAATCTTTAGGATTAAGAATATAATCCTTTCTTATTAAAACCTCAATATCCTTTTGTTGAAGTAAAAGCTGTTCAATTCTATAAATATCATTTATATAATTACATACAACTCTCATTCCTGCAACATCGAATATATCAGTTCCTAAAACATTGATATTCAAATCAAGATTTCTTCTTTTCACTTTTTCAAGTAGACTTTCTGCAGTTTTAATTCTAGATTCAATATGATGAATTGGATTATGATCAAAATGCATTTCACAATAATCATCTAAATTTTCAAATTTAGCAGACATACTTCTAAGCGCATATCTAAATTCTTGTTCTCTAATAAAATAGGCCTTAACAAATTCCTTTTCATTATCTGAAAGAAATGATGTACTATCAATTCTACCTATATTAGGAATTTGTTCTTTTTTTAAAATCATTTAATACCACCTTAGGTATTGTATCATAAATAAGTGATATTCTCAATTAAAATAAAATAATTACACAATTTACATTAATTAAAAATTCTTGTATATCTAGCTACAACACTAGCTATCGCTTCATTAATCCTTTCCTCATTAGATATTAAATAGGTTGGCCCTTTTGTTCTAGTAATAGCTGTATATAGAATCTGTCTATTTAAAAGAGGATGTCCCTTCTTTTTAGGTAAAACAACCATTATATTTTCATATCCAGAGCCTTGAGATTTATGAATTGTTATAGAATAAGCATAAATAATATTATTTAAATCTAGCATTCTTAAAGGATAAAGCATATATTTACCTACCTTTAATATTTTATCATCTAAGGCAAGAGAATCCTTTTTATAATACTTACTATCCTTTTCAATAAGAAAATATAAATTGTTACTATTTTCAAAATTAACTAAAATTCCAGTATCTCCATTATATAAATCTAAAGAGGTATTATTCTTTAATATCATTAATGGCATACCTGGATAAAAGCCCCTAATATTTGTTTGAAAGCTTCTATCTATTACAGTGTCTTTTATAATTTTATTAATATTATTAACACCAATTCTACCTTCATTTTGAGAGCTTAGCACTCTTGCCTCATCAATTTTAGAAAATATTCTATCTAATACATTTTCATTAAATTTAATTCCTGTACATTCTTCTTGTGTTTTACTATAAAATCTCTTAGCCCATAGTTCTAATATTTTATTAAAATCTCCATTAGGATTATTTTCATCATTATAATAAAATACAGGATATTCTCCTTTTACTCTATCAATAATATTAAATTCTTCATCTAGCTTTATATTAACACTAATACCATTATTAACTTTATCGGCAAGTTCATAAATAGGAGACCCCTTCTTAAATCTATGAGATTCATTAAGCTCAACTATATTATCCTTTAATTCTGGATTATTTAATAAATCAGCCAAAACGGCACCACATTCAACAGATGGTAGCTGATACTTATCTCCTAAAATAAAGACTCTAGCCTTATTTGGAATAGCCTTTAATAATGAATCAAAAATACAAACATCAATCATACTAGATTCATCAATTATAAAAATAGATTTTTCTTCAAATTGATTATCTAAATTATGCTCAAAATCATTAGTTGTTCGATCATTACCTAATAGCCTATGAATAGTACTTTCACTAGTTTCAGTTAGCTTTTTAATTTCATCATCATAACCCAATAAATTATTTCTTTTAGCGTTCGCAATCTCGCCATTAATACTTTCCTTAATACGGGATGCTGCCTTACCTGATGGGGCAGTCATATAAACCTTATAATCCTTATAATTCTTAAGAAGAGCAAGTAATAGATAAAAAACAGCTGTAGTCTTACCTGTTCCAGGACCTCCTGTAATAATTAAATTTTTGAATAAGCCCTTCTCAATAACCTCCTTTTGTTTTAAGGCCGCACTATTCCAAACCTCATCAACATTAAAGGGGATATCACATTCATCATTAAAATCAAGAAATAACCTTTTAATTGAATCTTTAATACCATTTTTCGCATTATAATATTTTCTCGCAAATATAAAGGAATTCTCAATAATAAATAGCTTATTTTCTCCTACGAGCTTTATAGATGAGTATAGCTCATCTATATTAGCTATCGTATTAATACCTTCTTCTTTTATACTATTGACCATTAAAAGCTCATTTTCTAGTTCTTCACTTTCTAAAGCTCTAAATAGTATCTCCATACTAGCACATTTATTATTCCATTCTTTTGTTAGAATATTTTTATCTAATGGCATAGCTGATGAACCATCACTAATATAAACAAAATATAAAGCTAAAAGCTTAATAACAGTCTCATTATCATCCAGAGGCTTAATGATATATTTAATAACATTATTCCAAATTTTATCCATAAAACGATATTCAATTAAATTATTAACAAATTCATTATCATTCATTTTTTCACCTCTAACGATATTTACATATCTTCATAATTTTATTGAATTCACTTTCAAGTTCACTCCAAGAATTCCATGTTTGAGCATAAATACCATTATAGCTATCCTCATGACATCCTCTAATAAAAACATAATAAATACCACCAAAATGCTTATTAAAGACTTCCTCTTTAGTTTCCTCTAATCTCAAATCATAAAGCCATGATATAAGTGTATAGGAATATAAAACTCTTTGAATAGAATAATGTCCATCTACTCTTGTCTTTATATCAGTAAGATTATTATAGCTTAATAAATCATCATTATTTATTGTATCTGACTTCCAGTCAAGAATACTATAATAATCTCCACTTTTAAATAATAAATCAATAAATCCATTACAATAATTAGAGAATATTCCATTTTCTAATTCACTAAAATTAAATTCAGCCTCAGCCTTCCTATCCTTACTTTCAATATCAGCTAAATAAAAATAATTATTTAAATCAATTATATTTCCTCTAATAATAGGAAGCTTTGCGGTTAGAACATTATAGACCATATTAGAAACATACTCTCTATATTCATCCTTAAGTCTAAGCTTATTAGCCTTAAATCTTTCCTCAATAAGTAAATCAAGATTATTATTTTTTCTTATATCAGTAAATTCAAATTTCTCAAATACCTCATGTAATGTTGTACCAACCATAGCGCCCTTAGGGAAGCCTAGAGGTATTTCAAATGACTCATCAAGACTATATTCTAAATTAGCAGGTAAGGAATTCAAATCAAAGCCAACTAACGCTTCATCAAGCTCTTCGCCTTCTTTATTACTATTAACATTATCATCAATGATATTATTATTTTCTTTAAGCTTAGACATTGATGCATAGGAATGCTTATAGCTAAAATGCTTATTCATTCCCTTTGCTAGTTTCTTTAGCTTCTCAATAGTTTCTATATCGATAGTGCTATCCTTTTTATCTCCAATAATATTACCAACCATTTTCTTTAATTCAGATGTAGGAATAGTACTACCTTCATCGTAATAGCATTTATTATATAGCTCATTATTACTACTATCTAGAATATATTCCTTTATAGCATTAGTAACAGGTATTTTGTCTACAGGCGTATAATATGGTAAAAACATAAGATTTCTCGCTCTAGTATAGGCTACATAAAATAGTCTTTCCTTCTCTTCGGCATTCTCAGTAGTAATATCTCCTTTATTTAAATCATTTTTAATAGTTATGAATGATTTAATATCAGAATTACCATCACTATCACTAACATTCTTATGATATACACAAACTGAAGAACCATTTTTAATTCCAGCTTCTCCTCCGACAGAGAAAACAACCGCTCTATCAAGTCCCTTTGAAGCGTGCATAGTCATAAGCTCAACACAATCAAAGTCAGTCCCCTTTGCTACTATAGTACCACCCATATCATCGTCTTCACTAACACCATTTGAAAGATTAATCAAATTATTTTTAAGTAAAAATAAGGTATTACCATTTAATAAATAGGTTAAAGCATAATCACCAATTTGCTTAAATACGTTTAAGCTTTGAATATCAGAAATATTACCTAATATATTATCTAAATTAGAATCAGTTAAAATAGAATAAATTAGCTCATCATACCTATATTCATTTGCTAATTCTCTCCATTTCATAATTAAATCCATCTCAGGACTATCATCTCTATCAAAATCACTACTTGAAATATCCTTTAAGCTTAAACCAAAGAATTTAGTATATAATGCTTTCCTAAAGGTCTTTCTATTTTCACCAATAAAATCAGGAGAAATAATAGCTTCAATTAAAGCTATCCAGTGAGCACATTCAATACCATTAAAAAGCTTATCATCCTTATATTTAACATAAGGTACACCAGCCTTAGTTAAGGCATATTCAAAGCTTGAAAGCTCAGACTTAGAACGAGCTAAAACCATAAAATCATTAAATGATACATCTCTTTCATCTTTGTCGATTCTAAGTTTAGTATGACCATCACTATTCTTACTACAAAAATCAACAATCATCTCAACACATTTTTCAGCATATTCATTTGGTGTTATATAATAATCCTCATCAGTAGAAATATCATTAATCGTTTTCTTAGTTAAAACAATATTTATGGCCTTAATATATTCTCCATTATATTTAGCATAAATATCATCCTTACCAACTAAAACATCATTATAATTTAATGACTTAAAGGCAGGAACCTTAAATAAAGCATTATAGCCTTCTATCATAGACCTAGATGATCTATAGTTTTTAGCTAAATAACAATCATTTCCTCCCTTATCAATAATAGCCTTTACAGCCTTATTATAAACTGTTAAATCAGCGCCTTGAAACGAATAAATAGATTGTTTATTATCACCAACAACAATAATGTAATTATCATCACTATTTAAAAATACATTCTTAAATATATCCCATTGAAGCTGATTAGTATCCTGAAATTCATCAATTATAGCATACTTATATTGTTTTCTAATTTTATTTTTAATTACATCATTATGTACTACAGCTTCTCTTACCTCTCTTAGCATATCATCAAATGTTATCCAGGAATTATTTTCCTTTACCTTTTGACATAGCCTATAATATTCAATTGCGTATTTTTGAAAAATTAATAACTCATTACCCTTATAGCTCTTTATCTCTTTTATAATAGAAAAGCTAGGTAAAGATAAAAGATCATAATTACCACTTACCTTCTTAAGACCACCATTAACAATAGAATCCATAATTTTAGAAGCATTACCTAAGTTTTTGTTAACCTTATCTAATCCCTTAACAATAGGTTCATAGGTTACTTCATCTAGCTTCTTATCCTTTTTAGCCTGTTTAATAATATCACTTATTTCAAGATTACTATGGCTATTAATATAATCCTTTACAGTTTCATCATTTGTATATAATAATAAATCACCACTTAATAATCCCTTATATGCATCAACAAGTCTTTTATAATAAGGCTTAATATCATCATTACAATTATTTAAGCAATCACTATAAATATTTATTAATTCCTCAAAAGAGCATTTAGTAGTCTTACTAACAAAATCAACATAAAATTTATCTAAAGGACTAATATCAAAATCAATAATATTAGGATCAATATTACCATTTTTATCCAAATAAAGATTTTTAGCAATTTCCTGAATATAGTTTGTTTTTTTATCAAGAAAGCTATATTCAATTTTATTATCATATAGTAAATCTCTTAGATATTCATCATATAAACTATCTAGACTAGATTCATCAATAACGCTTAAATGAGATGGAATACCCATACTTAAATAATAAGCATTTAAAGTATCCTTACAGAATGAATGAATTGTACCAATATGAGCCTTATCCATATCAGCATTCAATTTTTTCTCCTTTAAATTACCACCTATTCTAGCCACTAGCTCTCCTGCAGCCTTTTCAGTATAGGTTACAATAAGAATATTACTAATATCTATTCCACTTCGAATTAGCTTTTCAACTATCCCGACAATATTATAGGTTTTTCCAGTACCGGCAGAAGCTGAAATAGAATAATTTTCATATAATTTAAAATCATTAACATCAAAATTAATCATTTTTCTCCTCCTCAATTTTAAATAAAACTAGCTTTTCTATTTCTTCCTTATATTGAGGCCAAAAATCCTTAAAGCTAACTCTAGTAAACCCAGCATTATCTCTTATTTTAATCATATTTGAATCATTAAAATTCTTCCATATCAATTTAGCTTTATTTATAACTTCATCATACTGATTTTCATCATATTTATAAGTATCAATCGGAGATAAATAATTTATAGAATAATCATTATATTTAATATAAAGCTTATTAAGTATATCCTTAGCTTGTTCTAAGGAAACCTCAAAATCCTTATTATTATTAAGCCTTACTTTAGCATGACCGATTCCCTCATGGACAATATGAGCTAAAGAAATAATATAAATTTTTGTGTAATCAGAAGGATCTTTTAATTTTTTAGGATTTATCCCATAAAAATTATAAAATCCATCATCACCAGCTACTATATAGCTATCCTTTATCTCTATACTAAAACTTATAGAATCATTTACTAAATCAACAGTAAATGGCTTATAAACAATAAAATTCTCAGTAATATCACTATAATAATCACTAACCTCTTTAATAATAGATTCAGAATTATTATCTAAATAGGCTAAATCATGAGTTATTTTATACTTATTTAATATTTCATCGATAGTATCAGATTCTAATTCATTAGTTCGTTCATCAAGCATCTTTAAAAATAAATCATATTTTATTTTATATTTGGTTAAACCTGATGTTTTCAAAGGCTCATATTCCTTACTACTATTCTCTAATGAGTTATCATATTTAGTAATTAATCTTTTTATTTTAGCTGATAATCCCTCATTAATAAAATCAGCAAGATCCTTATAGCTAATAATTTTAGGCATTTCAAATAAAGAATGTTCCTTATCTCTTTTTACAATATCCTTAGTTAAATTAATACCATATGATTTTTTATTAAATTCACTCTTAGAATACAATGAAGAATAATCTCTATCCTCTATTAAGCCTAAGGATAAATCAGGTTTATCTATACCTAATAATAAAGAAGGCTTATATTCCTGTAATGTCTTTAAATCAATATTAACATAAGAACAATATACTCTATCAGCATTATTACAAATAAGTCTAAAAGTATTATAATCCTCTAAAGTAATAGAATCCTTATCAGTTCTTTCATCTAATTCATCAGCTTTATCACTTCTAGGTAAATTATTAATAGACATACCTAATAAAAAGATATACTTAGATGAAATAATATTTTTAGGACTAAAATCAATAAAAGTTACTCCACCAGTAATTATATTACTACTAGTTACTGAAATATTTTTAGTAGAATCAATCAAAGCCTTAAAAATAATATCTTTTGGTAAATCTAAATTATTTTCTTTAAGAAAATCTAAAACATTTAAAGCTTTATTATAATAATAATTCTCTTCAAATTCTAAATTCTTAGAATAAGATAACCATTTATTTAGCATTAATTTAATATTATCAATAGAATAATCCTTATTATTTCTAAATTCCTCTATATCATTAACAATATCACAAACTATAGAAATAGTACTATCATCCATAGAAATATTACCAAATGGTAAATAAATATCACCATCTAAATTAACGTAATTATCAATATAGCTTTTACCAATTAGCTTAGCTAATAGTAATCTCTTAATACCATAAAGCCATTCGTCACATTTCTTATTATTTCTATAAACATTCATACTATCAAGCGCACTAATAATATCATTAATCTTTGAAGGATCAATATTTCTAGATTTCTCAATATTAGGATTAGAAATCAATCTATAAAAATCATTTCTAGTAAATTCATCACTAGCTAAAACATTATATAAAAGCTCAATAGCCTCTCCAGTATTAGATAAATCTCTATTATTATTCGTAATAACATATGGTACATCCGGGAAATTTTTATCTCCGCCGGTTGAGAAAACCTTTTTAATTACACCCTCATATTCTGAAGCATGGGGAGCATATACAGTTATATCATATAGCATAGTATTACCCTCTAATAGCATACAGATTTCATCATGTATAAATTCTATTTCTCTTTCCTTAGATGACACACTACATGTAAGCATTTCGGGCTTTATTACAGCCTCATTTTGAAAATAAACTGTTAAATTACTTAATTTTACTAAAGCTTTTAAATGAATTTTATCTAGCTTTGTAAAACCTATAATGAAGCTTTTATTATCTATAACAATAGGATTATTTATAGTATCACTTAAAAATGTATAATTAGAAATTTCATGAAGTCTATCTAATAACACCTTTTGCCAACCATCAGGAATAAATAAATCATTTTCATATTTATTAAATAATTTAGCTAAATTACAGGATAAATCATATAAATTAGTATAATTATTATCATAATAGCTAGAAATATCACTAAATAATGACTTATTATTTAATAATATATCAGCTATAAATAATGACATTTTATCACTAGTCATTAGAGGTATTTCATTATTATAGACCTCATTAATAAATGGTGTTAGTCTTGTAAATTTAACATTTAATAATACTCTATTAGTTTTTTTAAGCCAGTAAGCCTTAAACCATTGTTCTAAAATTAAATTAGGTAAAATAATATTGTATGTATCAAAGGGATTACAATTACTTAATATTTCCCCTATTAATTTATCAGCTATAATATTCAAATTATCATACTTTATAATTTTCATAGAAACCTCCATCAATTACTAGCCTTATAAAGCTCAAACATTAAATCACTATATTTAGAAATATCACTATAGCTAGCTATTTTATATTCATTTCTAATATACCTAGCATATTCTAGCATTATATCCTTATCTATCATCTTACTACCAGTCTCATTACTTTTCTCCCATGGAATTTCATGATGAGTAAAAAAAGAAAGGACCTTACCGCTATAACATCCAAAGGATTTAATAATTGAATCAATTAGCTTCTTTTGATTATCATTTAAATTAACATTTAATTCCTCAAGCTCTATAACATTACTTTCATAGTCCTTATATTCATAATAAATTCTTCCATATACAGGGCCATATTTCCATCTTCCACATTGGCTTTCATAAAGGCTTTTATCAAAAAATACCATATTAAATAATTCAGTATAATATAAAAGCTTTTGTAATAAAAGATTAGTTGTCTCCTTATTATTATAAATAATGTATTCAGCCACATCCTCAATAAATGTATCATTTGTATTAAGATTTAATAACTCATCAACACAATTTTTAGATTTATTATAAGCATTAGGCTTTATTTTATCCTTATTCTCAATTAATAGTTGTCTATAATCAAATGGAGAATCTAATACTCTTTTCAATAAATCAGAATTCTTTTTAGTAGGAATATTTCCATTTTCTAGATATCTAGTAATAGTTAATTCTCCTAATCCTACTACTAAAGATAAATTTCTTTTAGTAATACGATATTTTTCTAAAATAGCATTTATCTCATCTACAGTAATTAAATCAAGCTTATCTAATTTTATATCATCATTATTAGAGCTAGAACAATCTATATTTTTCATAATAGCCTCCTTTATTAAAATTGGAAAATGTATCATTGATACAAATATATTCTATATTATTTCTATTTAAATTGCAATATAAATGTATCATTGATACAAAATAAAAAAGCTATGAAAAACTTTTTAACATTTTTCATAGCCTATTTTAAATTAGACTCTATGCTCTAAATAATATTGATAGAACTTTGAAGCAAGACTTGCATCCTTAATTGCTTCCTTACCCTCCTCTATTGGAAACCAAGAATATGAATCTATTTCATAATTAGGAGTTATTTCTTCATTTTCTAAAACAACATAATAATTAATCATTAAAGTATTACTCTTCGCAAAATATTCAGTCTTTTGGAAATGATATTCCAAAGGAGAAACTCCAATTTCCTCATGCATTTCCCTAACTAAAGCCTCTTCAGCATTTTCACCCTTGTTAATATATCCAGCAACTAATCTATAAAAGCTAGTACCATATTGCTTAACAAATAAAGTTTTAGTTTGATCCTTATTTAATATTACAAGACTAACAGCTGATGAGAAAATAGGAAAACGAAATTCCTTACATTTAGGACAATAAGGAATCATTCCCTCATGCTCAAGAAATTTAATCTCAAGTTTTGTACCACATTCAAAACAATTATTAAACATATTATCTTAAGAATTCAAAGATATCTAAATAAATGGCTTTCGTATCTTCTTCATTTAATATTTCATGCTTCATATTATCATATTCAATAAAGCTTGTATTACGATAGCCAATTTTATTTAATGCCTTTATTGTTTTCTTTAAATTCTTTGTACCTCCAGTAGTTCTATCTAATTTACCTGATAGAGAAACTATTCTTAATAATGGATTTTTAACATTATATTTCTTATAGGCATGAAGATTTTTAGTTAATCTAAACAAATTCAAATAACCATAATTTGTAAACTTAAAGCCACATAATGGATCATTTGTATAATCATCAATATTTTCCTTATTAACACTTATCCAAGAAATATCCTCTTTAAAGCTACAGTCATTACTAAAGAAATATAATAGCTTACTTGTTTTATATCCATTTTTACCAATTGATAATAGTTTACCTAATAATATCGCAATAGAAACTCCTGTAGGATAATAAACAGTACCAGAAAGAATTAATGCTTTAATCTCGTTATCATGAGTCATTAAATAATTTCTCGCAACTAATGTACCCATTGAATGAGCAAACATATATAAATCTAAATTAGGGTGGCGTTCTTTAATGTATTTAGTAACACAATATTGATCGCTTACCATAATCTCAGGAGTTTCAATATGTCCATATGGATATTCCTTTGAAACACTTTTTCCATGTCCTCTATGATCAATAATAATACATGTATAACCATTATCATTTAATTTCTGAATAAATGGTATATATCTTTCCTTATGCTCAGCCATTCCATGAACAATTTGTACCATTGCTTTAGGGTTTTTAGCTTCACTATAGATAGCATATAAATCTAAGCCATCATGTGCTTTTATCTTTATTTCTTCCATAATTATTTCCTCATACATTCACAAGGAGTTTTAATAAAGTCTAGTAATGTATCTATATAGCTCTTATTAGCTTTATAAATGTAAAAATCATCTGTAATAAGCTGAGTTCCAAGTAAAATAGCTAATGCCTCCATTAGTTTTTCTTTCTCAATTCCAATTTCATTAAGCAAAGTATTAAAATCCATTGGGCCCTTATTATAAAGTTTTTTTATAATTTTAACTCTATAAGGATCACTTAAGGCTTCAAAACCACAAGCCGCTTCATATTTATGCATAATATCACTCCTTTCCCTAATTATAACAATTTTAATTTAATATATCAATATTTACTCATTTCCAAAGCTTTGAAATTGACTATTATATAAATCAGCATAGAAGCCATTTTTAGCTAAAAGCTCCTGATGATTACCCATTTCAACTATATCACCATGATTAATTACCAAAATAATATTAGCGTTCTTAATAGTTGAAAGTCTATGTGCAATAACAAAGCTTGTTCTATTTTCAGTTAACTTATCCATAGCGTTTTGAATAATTAATTCTGTTCTAGTATCAACATTACTTGTTGCCTCATCTAAAATTAATAATGGTGCATCCTTAATCATAGCACGAGCGATAGTTAATTGTTGTTTCTGTCCTTCAGAAAGGCTAGCCTTTTCATCTAATACAGTATCAAGGCCATTTGGTAATGATTCAACTAAATGGGATAAGCCTACAGCCTTACATACTCTTAATAAATCATCATCACTTACACCAGTTTTATTATAAGCAAGATTTTCTCTTAAAGTACCATTAAATAGCCATGTATCCTGTAAGATCATATCAAACATATCATGAACACATTCTCTTCTCATATCCTTAGTAGAAATACCATCTATTTTAATTGTACCAGAATTTATATCATAAAATCTCATTAATAAATTAACAATAGTAGTTTTACCTGCACCTGTAGGTCCGACAATTGCGACCTTTTGACCACTTTTAATAGATACAGAAAAATTATTAATGATTGGTTTATCCTCTAAATATCTAAATGATACATTTTCAAAATCAATATTACCCTTTACAGAATCAATATGACTAATCTTCCCATCCTCATTTTCCATATCTTGCATCTGAAGAATATTGAATACTCTTTTTGAAGCAGCTGAAGCTTGTTGTAGATTTGTCATAGATTGAGAAATAGTATTAAGTGGTTGATTAAATAATCTAGCATAAATAGTAAAGGCAATAATTGTACCAAACTTTAGAAAGCTTGGAGATGAAATAGATATTGCAACACCAACAATAAAAATCATTACATAACTAAAGTTTCCTATAAAACCCATCAATGGCATCATTAATCCTGATAGGAATTGGCTCTTCCAGTTATTAATATATAATCCTTCATTAAAGGCATCAAATTTAGTTTTCTCATTTTCAACTGAATTATACGCTTTAACAACATTATGATTAGTATAAATTTCTTCAATATGACCATTCATTTTACCTAAATATTCTTGTTTACGGTTAAAGTAAACCTGAGACTTAGATAGAATTAAGCCCATTAGCATAAATCCTATTACAGAAGATAAAATTACTGTTAAAGCTAAAATCCAATTTTTAACAAACATCATAATAATTACACCAAAGAATAAAACTACTGCACTAACAAAGTTAGCAATACTTGATGATAACGTTTGACTAATTGTATCAACATCGTTTGTAACAATTGATAATACATCACCTGTTGATGAGCTATCAAAGAAGGCTAGAGGTAATGTATTGATTTTTTTATTAATATCACTTCTTAAGCAATTAGCAGTTCTTTGGGTAACTGTTGCCATTATAAATTGTTGAACAAAGGCAATAATAGCTCCTAAAGAATAAAGTGATAATAGAGTTATAGATAATCTAGTAACCTCACTCATATCAATATCCTTACCCATTAATCCAGCTTGAATTACATTTGTCAAATCAGACAAAAAGCTTGGGCCAATAATAGTACATACAGCTGAAACTATAGCACAAACAAATGCTACAATAATAGCTATATGATATTTCTTTGTATATTTAAATAATTTATTTAGAGATTTTAAATCTCCTTTTTCCTTATTTCTAGTTCTTCCATTCATCATTGGTGGCATATTATAGTTCCTCCTTTGATAATTGTGATAATGCAATTTCCTTATAAACAGGATTATTTTTAATTAACTCCTCATGTGTACCAATTCCTGAAATCCTACCATCATCTAAAACGATAATTTTATCAGCATTTTTAATAGTACCTATTCTTTGAGCAACAATAATTATTGTTCTATCACTTAAATTTTCTTTTATTGATTTACGTACTAAATAATCAGTTTTATAATCTAAAGCACTAAATGAATCATCAAATGCTAAAATTTCAGAATCCTTAAAGATAGTTCTCGCAATAGAAATTCTTTGTTTTTGTCCACCTGAAAAATTAGTACCACCTTGGCTTACACTATGATGAATTCCATCTTCAATTTCATTTATGAAATCAGCATGAGCTATTTCAATAGACTTATTAATTTTAGGATCATCATCGCTAATATCCTTAAAACCATAGGTAATATTTTCTTTAACATCCCCCTTAAATAATACAGCTTTTTGATTAGCAATAGCTATTTTATTTCTTAATAGCTCTTCTTTATAATCCTTAACATTAACACCATCAACTAAAATTTCACCCTTAGTCACATCATAATATCTATTAAGAAGCTTTAATACTGTACTCTTACCAGAACCAGTCGCACCTATAATAGCAACAGTTTCACCCTTATTAATTTTAAAGTTTAAATCACTTAATGTATAATGATCATCATTTGAATAGCTGAATGATACATTCTTAAATTCAATAGTACCCTTATTTTCTACATTATCATTAGAACCATCCTTAATTGATAAATCAGTATCTAATACCTCATTAATTCTTTTAGCTGAGACTAATGTTCTAGGTAATACGATAAAAATCATTATTAGCATCATAAATGCCATAACTACCTGGATTGCATATTGAGTAAATATTGACATATTCGCGAATAACTCTGCTCTTTCCTTCATAGATTCTATGGATGTTAAACTAATTTGATTAATTAATACAGCACCAATCCAATAAATAGCTAATGTTAAACCATTCATACAAATAGTCATAACTGGATTTAATAAACCCATTCCACGAGATGTAAATAAATTTATTTTAGTAATTTCATCATTAGCCTTTTTAAATTTATTTTCTTGATAATCTTCAGCATTAAAGGCTCTAACAACTCTAACACCAGTAATATTCTCTCTTGTTGAATCATTTAGCCTATCAGTAAGCTTTTGTATTAATCTAAACTTAGGTAAGCATAAAGAAACTAAAACTATTACAACTATAATAATTATAAATACAGCAATTAATGCCGCAATTGTCCATTCAATTCTAGTTGAAGAAATCTTACAAATAGCCCAAATAGCTAATATAGGAGCTTTAATAAGCATTTGTAAACCCATTGCAATAAACATTTGAATTTGAACAACATCATTAGTAGTTCTTGTTATTAATGAAGGAGTAGAAAAGACATTCATTTCTTTATTTGAAAATGACATAACCTTATCAAATAAATTAGTTCTTAAATTCCTTGAAAAATCAGCTGCAATCTTACTACAGCAGAATACACTTGCCATCGCACAGGCCATTGAACCAACAGCGCATAAAAGCATCATACCACCATTTTTCCAAACGATCTCCATTGTTGCTGTTTCAGTAGAAATTGCTTGAGTTAGCTCCTTTGTATAATCAGGTAATGTTAAATCAAGCCATACCTGAGTTACAATGAAACCGATTAATAGGACAACTAAAAAATAATCCTTTTTCTCTAAAAACTTTAAAAGCTTTAGCATAAAATTTCATCTCCTATTCTATTAATTATAGAAAGAGTCGTTAAAAATTTATCTAACTCCTCTTTACCTATTGTTTCTAAAATTCTACTTAAATATTCTTTAAATATCTTTGTTCTTGCTTCATATTCAGCTAATCCAATCTCAGTTAGCCTTACTCTTGTTTTTCGCTTATCTACTAAATCATGCTCCTTAATAATAATATTCTTTTTTTCTAGTCTATTTATTAATGCAGCAACTCTCGCAGTTGAGCATTCAAGCTGATTAGCTATATCGCCTGCAAATATCTCTTTATCATTATAATAGCCTAGATAAAAAATCATAAAGTTGACCCCCTTTTGGCTCTCCTCAACTCGAGGTCTTTGGGGTTTTATATCTTTAAATCTATCAAAATAATATCTAAACAATTCTTCAGTCATATTTACCTCCATTTACCTAACTCAGTTAGATATTTTATCATAAAAAAATAATGATTCAATATGAATCATTACTTTAACATTTTTTCACATTATTAACAGCTTCTTGCGATTTTTGAAACAAGTCCCATATCACATTGTCCATTATAATTAGCCTTAAAGTACTTCATAACAGCAGGAATACTCTTATCCTCTAATGAAGAAATAATAGAACGAATCTCATCCTCTGTTAATTGTTTAGGCAAATATACCTCAATAACCTTGATTTGGTTAGCAAGCTCTAAAACCTTTTCTTCTCTATTAGCAGCTTCAAAGCTCTTTTTTTCCTCTTCTACCTCTTTGATTGTCTTTTGAATAATTCTTAAGCAATCATCATCAGGTAAACTTTTAGCATTTAATCCCTTTTCAATACTCTCATTTTTACATTTACCATAAACAATTGATAGAATAGCTCTTGCTGTTTTATCATGATCCTTTAATGCTTGAATATTATCATGTGCTAATTGATCAAATAACATATCATTCACTTCCCTTTTATTTATTTTATAATAAATCTATTTAAAAATAAATCCCTTTTTCTCATAATTTGAAATTTCCTTGCCTAAAACATGATAGCCTTCTTTTTCAACTGCAGAAATAATAGCATCAATATCAGCATCATCCTCTATTAACATTGATGCTTCATTCTTAGAATGAGAAGCCTTTAAATGCTTAACATTTGAACTATTTCTTATTGAATCCTTAACATGTGCTTCGCACATACCACATTTCATTCCATCTATTTTCAATACTAATTTTTTCATAATATCCTCCGGTTATATCTAACTAACCATCTATATTATACTATTATTATTTAAATTATTCTATCTTTTCTTTTAATATATTTAAAATTTCAAAATTAGTTTGACTAACAATAATAGGAACAAAGGTAATATATCCTAGACTTGCTAAATAAACATCAGATTCTATATCATTATCGCCTGTTATAACACTTCCATTTTCAGAATATATACCATTTTCGATTTTTTTAAATGTAGTTTTAAATCTTTTAATACCCTGATGAGCGAATTTAAAGCCATTTGATTTCTTATATGAAGAAATAGGAAAATTTATATTAAGTGTATAATCTCTACTATAAAGCTTATTATTAAAAACAAACTCTAATACACTATCAAGCTCATTAGAAACAATATCAAAACAATCGACATCACATGATAACGCAACTGAACAAATTCCCTCAATACTAGCCTCTCTTGCGGCTGAAACAGTACCAGAATAAATAATATCAGTACCTAAATTAAGACCATTATTAACACCACTAAAGCATATATCAAAATCTATTCCTAATAAATCAGTAGCTAATCTTACAGTATCAGCAGGATATCCAGAAATAGAATATCTTTTTATATTATCAATACTTGATTCTGCTTTAAAGCTTATAGGTTCTCTTATTTTAATTGCATGGCTACTAGCACTTCTGTGAGAACTAGGTCCTACAATAGTGACATTACCATATTTTTTTAATTTTGAAGCTAATATCTTAATTCCTAAAGCATCAAAGCCATCATCATTTACTACTAATATATTTATCATATTCTAAAATCCTTTTTTAATGTTTTCATTCTATGTCTCTTTAATCCAGTCCTTCTTCTTAATACAACCTTTATAGAATATCTAATCTTTCTTAATATATAATTGTAGAAAGTTCTTTTAGCTTTAGATAGAGTTTTCTTTCTTTCATATATACCCTTAAAATAAGATATAGGTCTCCTTTTAATATCAACTAAATTACTCTTTGGATTCTCTTTCGCAAGAGTAAATAGAATTTTTCCAAATTTCTTCCTTTCAGAGAAATTAATATTTTTCATAACCTCTTCAACTATTTCACCAAATATTTTACTTTCAATAGAATTCTCTTTAATTCTTTTCAATCTATTAGGCTCTTCAATCTTCCAATTAAATGCTGCATGCTGCATGAATAAAAAGCCACGAGTATTCAAAAATTCAATATCATCTACATGATAAAGCATTATTGCCACTAATGAAATACGAGCTGAAAAAGTAATTAATTTATCCTTCATATCATTAAATTGAGCACTATGTAAAATATTTTGATTAGAAAATCCTGGTCCATCAAAGCTATAGATAGTAATAATATGATCTAATACTTCTTTATTACAGAATGCAGCAGCATAGGTAGCAAGATTACCACCTTTAGAATGTCCAGCAACAATTAAAGGCCTATGGTATAAATCATACATATTATTTAAATATTTAACTGCATCTCTTTGACTTGGAATTTCATTTTCATAGGTTAAATTAAAATCCTCTTCCCATCCTACAATAGTTAAATCCGTACCACGATAAGCTATAAAAAGAAAATTATCTAAAAAATAAGTCAGAGCGAAGAATTGTTTAGCATCACTTGATTTATTCGCAATATCAAATTTAATATCATTTGTCCAATGCTTAAAATAAACATTATCATATCTAGTTGTGCTTGGGAATACATTAACTAGCTTTTCGTTCATTTTATGAACCATTGTTTGATAAACCAATCTAGCCTTATATTTCTTTTTTATAACATCCTTTAAATAAGTTTTCTCATTAGGATTTTTCGCAAATACATCAATGTTTAAATATGAAATTTGAGCTAGAATTAAGCTATCAATTTCATTAAATGGTAATTCATCAAAAGATTTATTACCATATTTTTTTAAATAATAAATAATACCCTTCATCAAAACACCCTCAATCATTAATATTTAAATTTTAACACTATTTTTAAAATTTATAAAGACTATTTTTAAAAAATAGAATGACAAAAAGATTAAAAATCATTTTTAATTGACATTTACAAGAATTTCATAAAAAAGAAAGGCGAACCTACTATATCAAGCAGATCCGCCAAATTATAAAATGAATAAGTTTTGTCAAAAGTCCATTTAATAATTATTTATTATTGCATTCTTAGTCATTAAATCATTTAATTTTATTCTAAAACATTCCATAACTCAGGAAATTTTATATTATCAATTTCCATGTTGTCTAATAATTCTTTAGGGCTATTAAATGCTTTATATAATATCACAACATTATTTTCGACTATATTATATGTAAACATTCCCTTTTCTCCATAACAAATATTTACAATTTTATTTTTATAGTAAAATTTAAATTCTTCTTTATTAATCAAATATCTTTCAAGAAATTCATCATACGTCATAATATCTGATATTTTATTCATCATTTTTCCCCCTTTTAATTAATTCTACAATAAATCTCCAGAAACTATTTATTGGTTCACTATGTGGCATTTCTTTATGCCAGTGCGGAATTCTATATACTTGGAGTGTTATGGTTGTTAAATGCAATAGAATATCTAAGTTTCCCATCTGTAATATTATCTTGAATTCAGCGTAATTAGCAGAGAGAACTGTACGCCCTTTTACAATTGCAAAACATAAAATTATGTTTTGCAAAACGAGTGATGGTGCAACAGTTATAGGTAAATTATTTTCAATAGTTCAAACAGCAAAGGCAAATAGATTAACGGTAGAACAATATTTAAAATATGTAATTGAAAGGATAGAAAAATTTCCAATCGAGGATCTTTTACCATGGTCTGATAAACTACCTGATGAGTTAAAAATAAAAGTTTAAATTAAAATTTAAAAATTATAGATATCAAGTCTCGGTTAAAGCCGAGCTTTTTGTCGTAGACATAATGATTTTAAAAAGGGAATACCCGGAAATCCCCCGAGATAATTGGGACTTCCGACTTTTTTCGGGGGAAATCCGAGAAAATTTTTGGTAGGAGACCTCTTTGTAGTTTACATTTAGAACAGGGCCATAATTTTAATTAAAAACTAGTCAAATTATTATAACTCATACCATTATTTATTTAGAATATAATATATTGAATTAATCATATATAAAGTAGTGAATAACACTTAATTATTTATAAGTAAACTGTTACTACTATATATGCCGCTTTTTATATTAAACGTTTTTTATATGATATGAACCTTCATTTCTAATATTAATCTTATGAATATTCTTATCTCCAAAAACATTAACTAAACTATTCTTAACAGTTTCTAATTCACTATTGTTAACAAAACATAAAACAGTACCCTCAAATCCTCCACCATGAACTCTATAAGCGCCATCATGAATATAATGCTCAGCCATTGCTAAACCAACATTAATATTTTGACTTAAAGAACCTCTAACACATGTATTTTGTAAATATCTATATGATGATAAACCAGATTCAGTAATTTCATGTAGAAATTTTTTAGTATCATTATTTAATAAAGCATTAAATCCTAAATCAACAATCTTGTTTTCGTTAAAGAAATGGACAGCTCTTAATAGAGCTCTATCAGATACCTTATTTCTTAATTCCTTAATATTAGAATAAAAAACATCTTCATCAACCTCATTTAAAAATTCCTTACCAAAGAAATTGGCTACTTCCTTCATCTCTTTAGGTATAGCTGCATATTCATCAGTTAAATTACTATGAGAACCACCTGTATTAATTAACAATAAGCTATAATCTTTAAAATTAAATTCTAAATGTGTAACCTTAGGATTAGAAATATCACTAAAATCTATTTTATTAATGCCACCAAAAGCAACTCCACATTGATCCAATAATCCACAAGGTTTACCAAAATAAATGCTTTCTGCAAATTGAGCACATCTAACAATATCGAAACGAGGAATACTATCATTATTATAATAATAATTCAATATTTCAACAATCAAGCATTCATAAGCTGCAGATGATGAAATACCAGAACCAGCTGGTAATATAGAATTAACATAAGCTTTAAAGCCTCCAACTTTATATCCAAGCTCCTTAAGCTTAACTACACACCCCTTTACTAACGCAATGTTATTCCCAAATTCAGCTTCATTTCTAGTTAAATCATTAAGACTAACCTTTGTTTCACTATATCCTTCAGAATAAACAATAATAGTATCATCATCAGTTTTAGCTACTGCTGCTAATAAATCTAAATTAACAGCGCCAACTAATACTCTACCATGATTATGGTCTGTATGATTTCCTAATAGTTCAATTCTTCCGGATGATGAAAATAAATCACTTGCAGAAGCATTATAATATTTTTTGTAATTCTCAATTAAATTCTTTTCTCTCATAATAACCTCACATTCCTTTCTTGCGTTTTGAAAGGCACACATAGCCATGAAAATAAATGTTATAACCTAATCAAGAGGAACTGTTATATTCTACAAATCACGATGAGGTGAGTTGTAGACTTCTACAACTTGTTTAGATTAAACCAGTATAATAACCAGTGACAAATTTAATGATTCAAGCACACATAAGTGCGACTTCGAGTCCGAAGACTAATCAATGACGTTTAGTTCGTTCTAAGGTGTAAAATAAATTAGTCAATGTAGTTTCCTCCTCTACTTTTTTAAAGGAGTTTTTTTATTTATGGATGTTAAATATCCTATTTGTTGTGGTGTTGATGTACATAAATCATTCCTAGTAACTGTAATAGTAAGGCTTCTCAACCCAAACCACAATATATCAAAAAGAGATTTTTTACTTTTAATTAAGCGTAAATCAACAAATGAAGAAATTCTTAATGATGTTAAAAATTCTTGCTTCATCACAGCACAGAAAACATATATTTCCATTGTCAAGGAACATCTTGATTATATCACAAAATCTATTACTAAACTAGAATTAGAGATTAATTCTCTTGTTGTACCATACGAATCTATCATTGAATTATTATGTGATATTTCAGGTATGGATAGAAATTCTGCTATAATCACCATTCCGAAATTAGTGTGGATATGAATCATTTTTCTTCAGATAGACAGTTTTGTTCTTGGGCATGTCTTACACCAACAAAAAATGAATCAGCTGGTAAAAAGAAATCTGGTAAAATTCCTAGAGCTGGTATTTATTTGAAGCCTTGTCTTGTTCAAGTTGCACATGCTGCCATTAAAGATGTCAATAATCCTTATTATGCGAAGAAATTTGAAAGAATATCTAAACGTCGTTGTAAGAAACTGGCTATCATCGCTATAGCTAGAATGATTCTAGTCGCCATATATCACATAATCAAAACTGGGGAAGTGTAGAATCCTTGTGATATAAAGGATGTTGATTTTCCTAGTGAAGTTAGAATTAAATTAGCAAAATCAGATTTATCTAAATCTATTAAAACATTATTAAGTAATGGAATCACATTAGAAGACATTACTAAAGAATATTTAACTTCTTAATATTAATTTTTACTGGTTTTTTGGGACAAGGGGGGGGAATGCGCCATTATCCCTCTTGATTAGATTATAACAATTTTTTATTTTTAGACTATTAACTCCTTATAAATCTAATCCCTTAATAAATAATAGCGCATGCTCATTACCTAAATCAGTATCCTTAAATACAGCAGTATTCATCAATATATTCATACAAGTATCATTAATATAATCCTTAATAGCCTTTTTATAGTTACTAGAATATTTATTTCTTATAGTTTTAATCATATTTCTATGAATTTCCATATCAGGATGATTCTTTACATATTCATCAAAATCGATATTTTTTTCTAATATTTCTTCCATTTCATTACATTGTCTATTTAATCTTCCAGGAAGAATAAATAATCCCATTGCTTCAATTAAGCCTATACCCTCACTCTTAATATTATGATATTCTCTATGAGCATGAAAAATACCCTCTGGATGTTCCTCATTACAACGATTATTTCTTAGAATAATATACCCAATATATAAATCATCATCTTTTCTCATAATTGGAGTAATAGTATTATGTCTTACACCCTTAGTACTTGAAATAATATTACATTCAACATCATCATAATGTTCCCAATTTAATCTGATCTTATCTAACGCATCAATTAAATCATCCTTATTTTTACTCTTAACACAAATACAAGAATTAAACCAATCTAAATAGCTAATAGTTATGTTCTTATTATTAGTTTCAACAACAAAGCGATCATGTGCATACATAAGTGGCATTAAATGTCCTCCACCCTGATAATGTTCATGAGATAAAATTGAACCACCCACTATCGGTAAATCAGCATTAGAACCAATAAAATACTCAGGTATTAAATCAACAAAATCTGCATGTCTTTTAAAGGTTTCCTTTGATATATGCATTGGAATATGATTCTCATTAATAATAATTACATGATGATCATAGTAGGCATATGGCGAATATTGCATAAAAAATCTTTCGTCATTTAATCTCATAGGAATTATTCTAATATTTTCTCTTGCAGGATGATTAGAATTTCCATAGAATCCTAGATTTTCAATACATAATAAGCATTTAGGATATTTATTTTCATTTTTAACTATTAATGCCTTCGCAATATCCTTATTACTCTTTTCAGGTTTTGATAAATTAATAGTAATTTCTATAAAATTATTAAATGGTTCATATTTCCATTTTATATTTTTATCAATTGCTGTCTTTTGGATATAATTATTCTTAATAGATAGATTATATAAATAATTTAAGGAATAATCATTTAATCCTTTATTTCTATAATCCCAAAATTTTTCATTAACAACAGATGGTAGAGGTGTTAAAAGTCCCATTATTTTAGTACCATATAAGGCATTATCTTCTTTAGGGCCTCTTAATTTATAAAGCTCTTCTAATAAAGAATCAGGAACAGTTAATTCTTCTATTTCCTTCATATTAATAGTTTCATTACTAGGAGCACTACAATTAAATTCACCAAGTAATAAATTCTCAAGATATATTCTATCTAATGAATTTACTCCTAAATGAATTGTTGCATAAAAGGAAAGCTTTTTAGCTAATAACTCATAACTCATATTAAATTCCTCCATAGATATCTTCATAAAAATTATATCAAAATTCAAAATAAATCTCAACTATAAGCTAATACTATGTTTATTTATAAGGAGATTCCTATTTGGAATCTCCCTATTAGCTATTCTATTGATTTATAAGCAATAATAACCTCTAGTTCATCTAATACTGTATCACTAGATAAAACTAAATCTTCCTTATTTAGAGTATCAAGATATAATGTAAAGCCATTAAAATCAACGTTCTTTGAAGCTTTAGACTTATAACCATTACTGTAAGCAAATCTATATTGAAGCTTATTTTCATTATCAATTAAATCAAAATAAATTAAACTTCCATCATTGTTTTTGTTAATTGTAATATTCTTACATTCCTCTTTGCTTCTAGCAAATAAATTAGCATTTTGTTTTAAAGCAATAAGCTTTTGATAATTATTAAAGACATCCATATTCTTTATCTTTAATGAATAATCAAGCTCATTAACTTGATATGAAGCATTATAAGAATTAGAATTTCCTCCCTTAGTTCTTAAAAATTCTTCTCCAGAAAGCATAAATGAAATACCTTGAGATGTAAATACTAAAGAATTAGCTAATACTGCCATATTCTTAATTGTTTCCTCATCAGTTATACCAGCAGCTTTTATTCTATCATACAAAGTATAATTATCATGACAAGTTACATAATTTACAGTTTTATATGGATCATTTCCAAGTATAGTTTGACTACCAATTAAACCAGAAATAATATCTGTAGTTGTTGAAATCTTTTTAGTTTCAGTAATCCAACCCTTATCAGTTTTAGCAGCAAGTCCACCCTTAATTAAGGCATCTCTTATCTTGTCATTAAAACAACCAAATCCTTCAAATTTAGATAAATTAGATTGAGTTGCTTGCAGATTTTGAGTTAATGTTGTAGTACCACCAGTCCATGGTTCACCATAAATAGTAATAGATGAATTAACATTATCATGTAGATTTTTAGCTAATTCATTCATTGTAGTAACATCATGAAGACCCATTAAGTCGAATCTAAAACCTGAAAGCTTATATTCACTTGCTAAAAATTCAGTTGAATCAATCATAAATTTTCTATACATCAGCATATCTGATGCAGTTTCATTACCACATCCAGAACCATTAGATGCTGAGCCATTTGAATATCTAAAATAATAATTAGGCATTAAAACATCAAAATTAGATTTAGCTAAGGAATTAACATGGTTATATACAACATCCATAATAATATTAATTCCAGCCTCATTATAAGCTTTAACTAATTCCTTAAATTCCTTAATTCTTACATATCCATCATATGGATCAGATGAATATGAACCTTCAAGAACATTATAATTTAATGGGTTATAACCCCAGTTAAAGCTTCTAGTTTCTAATCTTTCATCATTAGCTTGATCAAAAATAGGAAGTAATTGAACAGTATTTACTCCTAGCTCTTTAATATGATCAAAACCAGTTTTTACTGTAGTATTACCTGAAGTATAACTAGTACTAGCTTCATAGAAGCCTTGATATGTTTTAGCTTTACTTGCTGTACCATTCCAAGTTGTAGAGCTTGTTAAATCAGCAATATGACATTCATAAACTGTTAAGCTTTGAGAATCATAATTAATTACATTAACATCATCCCATCCTAGAGGATTAGTTTCATTAAAATCAACAATCATTCCTCTTAAGCCGTTAATACCAGCAGACTTCGCATATGGGTCTACTATTTCTAAAGACTTGTAGCTACTATTTGTTACAGCATATGTATAATATTTTCCAGCTAAATCCTCATTTATTGTAGTACTCCATACACCTTTTTCGCCCTTTGTCATTTGATATGCCTTATAAGAATTATTACCACCTGCTAAAGATACGCTTTTTCCATTAACAGTAATCTTTTCAGGTGTACCAGTATCATATACTCTAAGCTCAAGCATAGTAGAAACAGGTGACCAAACCTTAAATGTAGTAGCTTCCTTAGTATATAAAGCACCTAAATCACCATCATAATAATAATTATTATTAAATACTTCAGATGAATATAAATTTGCAAAGCTAGCTACAGCTGTTTTAATTTTACCAGTTTCTCTAAAGGTAGCAGAAATAATATATTTAGAACTAATATCAGGCATTTCATCAAACTTATAAATTAATTCTGTATCAGTATTCTTTATAACCTTTGAATCATCTAAATTATTAGTAGAAATAATAGTTGTACCATCCTTCTTAACCTCTATTAATGATACATCCTTATTAGTTTGAATATTTAATCTAATCTGCTTAGTGTCGTAATCAACATTAAATTGAGATTTAGTTATTTCCTCTCCAACCTCTTGTTTAACACCATAAACAGTTTCATCACCGCTTTTTAAATAGATATGGTATAACCCATCTTCCTTTGAAAATTCCATACTTGAAAATGTTACATATCTATCCTTTTCAACATCCTTTACTGGATTATCAGCCCAAGCCTTAGCCTCTTTAACAATGAAATTAATTGAGCCATTTTTTAAATTTGCACTCCAATCATTCCATGAGAAGGTTATATAAGCTCCATAATCATCAGTAGCATTGAACTCATAATCATTTCCTTCCTTACCATTTTCCCAAATCCACATATTATAGCTTGAATAATCAGCATCACTTCTATAATAATGGAAAGTAAAACCTATAGATTCTGTATATTCCTTTTTTTCAGTTGAGGTAGTAGTTTTAGCATTATCAGGTAATGATGTTTCGGTATTTCCACTACATGAAGTTAAAGCTAATGCGCTCAACAATACAAAGGCTAAACTAAATATTTTTTTCATAAAAAAACCTCCTAATCTAATATTTTTCGAAAAAATAAGGATAAGTAAGCACAAGGCCCCTTATCCTTAACCTTTAAATAATTCTTAAATTAATCAACAAGTAAATTATTTGTTGATTCTGGATCAAAGAAATGCATTACACTTCCATCAAATGTTAGGTTAACATTTTTACCAGGAATTAAAGAAGATCTTTCCTCCATTGATAAAGACATTGTAGGAATACGAGTAATAATTTCAGTTCCATCCTTATGCTTTAAATGTAGATGGAATTCAGATCCCATCATTTCATTAACAACAAGTATTGCTGAAATAGTATCAGTACTCTTTTCATTCTTTATAACCATATGTTCTGGTCTAACACCTAATAGAATTTCTCTAGATTGAATATTTCTTTCACTTAGCATCTTTGCCTTTTCTCCATTAACCTTAATCCTAGATCCAAATGGAGTTACATAATATTCGCCATTTTCATTAATCAATTGAGTTTTGAAAATATTCATCTTTGGCGCACCAATGAATTCAGCAACGAATAAATTCTTTGGCATTTCAAATACCTCTGTAGGTGTACCAACCTGTTGAATATATCCTAGCTTCATAATAACAATTCTATCACCTAATGTCATTGCCTCAGTTTGATCATGTGTTACGTAAATGAAGGTTGTATCAATTTTCTTACGTAATAGAATAATTTCAGCACGCATTTGATTTCTAAGCTTAGCATCTAGATTTGATAATGGTTCATCCATTAAAAATACCTTTGATTCACGAACCATAGCACGTCCGATAGCAACTCTTTGACGTTGACCACCAGATAAAGCTCTTGGCTTACGTAATAATAAATCAGTAATACCTAAAATCTCTGCTGCTTCAGTTACCTTATCATAAATTTCATCATTTGATAATTTTGGTCTTTTCAATCTTAAAGCGAATGCCATATTTTCATATACTGTTAAATGGGGATATAGAGCGTAATTTTGGAAAACCATCGCAATATTACGATCCTTTGGTTGTAAATCATTAACAACCTCTCCATCAATTTCTATTGTACCATCACTAATATCCTCAAGTCCTGCAACCATTCTTAATGTAGTTGATTTACCACATCCAGAAGGTCCAACGAATACTATAAATTCCTTATCCTTTATATCAAGGTTAAAATCATGAACGGCAACAACACCGCCATCATAAACCTTTTTCACATTTGTTAATTTAACATTAGCCATACTATATTTCTCCTATCCTTTAACTGCACCACCAGTTACACCTTCTACATAATATTTTTGTAAGAACATAAATAGAATTGTAACAGGTAAAGCAACAATAATACCACCAGCACAGAACATTGTGTAATTGTTTGCCAAGCTTGATGGAGTTGAAATTAAATTTTGTAAACCAACAGCTACATTCATACCATTTTTATCACCATGAGCCATATAAGATGCAAATACGAAATCACCCCAAGGAGCCATAAATGCAGTTAAAATTGTATAAATGATAATTGGCTTTGAAAGTGGAATGATAACCTTATAAAAAATTTGGAAACGAGTTGCACCATCAACTCTTGCTGCTTCATCTAATGACTTAGATATTGTATCAAAGAATCCCTTAGATACATAATATCCCATACCACTACTTGCAACATAAACAATAATTAGTCCCCACATTGCATTACTACCAGCTAAGCCCCATGATGATAAGAGCTTATATAATAGAATTAATGTAAGGAAGCCTGGGAACATTCCTAAAATCAACATTACATTCATTAAAGGTTTACGTCCTTTAAATCTTAATCTAGATAAGCCATAGCTCATAGCTAGAACAAATATTGTTTGTAATACTGCAACAATTACAGCAGTAATAAATGTATTTCTTAACCAAATACCAAAATTAGTTTGTGTAAACAAATTAATATAATTATCAAATCCCCATTGCTTTGGCCAAACATATCCAACCTGATATGTACATTCAACACGGAATGATTCACAGAAAATACAAAAGAAAGGAATTAGCCAAATAATTGACATTAAAATTAGTATGATATATACAATAGTATTAGAAATACGTCTCGAAAGCTTTTGAGACATATGATGCTTTTCCTTTTTAACTGAGTTTATATTATCATAACCATAATCTTTATTCTTTGAAGCATTTTCAACTTTAGATTTAGCAATAAATCTTCTTAATTTTAAGCTTTCAGTTATTGTCATTATGAATAATCCTCCTCATTCTTTGTAGATGGCATTGCATTATAAACAATTAATGATAGGATAGATACAACTAAGAAAATAATAATACCAATAATTGAAGCTGTATAGTAGCTTGGTTCTGCACCTGTAACTAGCTTATACAACCAAGTGATTAATAAATCTGTTTCACCAGTTGCTGTACCATTAATAACACCATCTATCTTATCAGGCTTACCACCTGTCAATAAGTATATAACGTTAAAGTTATTTAAATTACCTATAAATTGAGTTAATAAATATGGTCCTGTAACAAATAGCATATATGGTAATGTAATCTTTGTATATTGTTGGAACGCACTAGCTCCATCAATTCTTGCAGATTCATATAAATCCTTAGGAATATTCATTAATACACCTGTACTAATTAGCATTAGATAAGGAATACCAATCCAAATGTTTAATAAAATGATCATTATTCTTGCAATCCAAGTTGTACCCCAGAAGCTAACTCTTTGCCCACCTAAAGATGTTATGAAACCATTAACTAGACCATTATCAGCAAATAGCTTAGAAACATATAGTAATGAAATAAATTGTGGGACTGCTATTGTCAATACTAAAACGCCTCTCCAAAGCTTTTTAAAACGAATGCCCTTTTTATTAATTAGCATAGCTACAAGCATTCCTAAGAAATAGTTAGTAAATGTTGCAAAGAATGCCCAAATTAAAGTCCAACCTAAAACCTCACCAAATGTTGCAGCGAAGCTTCCTGATTCAGACTTGAAATTCAATAAGGAATTAAAACTATCTAAACCAACCCATGTAAACAAGTTACTATAACCATCATGATTTCCATCATAATTAGTAAATGCTACTAAGATCATAAAGATAATAGGCATTACTGTGAAGAAGAAAATACCTAATAAAGGTAAGGTTAATAAAGTTTTATGGAATTGATCATCAACTAATGATCTTAAATCATCCTTATTACTTTTTACCTTCTTTCCTTCACGCTCAATCTCATCCATAATTGCACATTGCTTAATGTTAATAACCCAAGTTCCGATTAATGCAATTATAAATAATATTGTTAATAATCCATATAATAAACATTTGAATGAATCATCACCAGCTACCCAAATGTAACTATCAGTAACCTCATCATAGACTTGACCACCTCTAACAGTACCTAATGTTGACCATTTAGAAAGCCAATATCCACCAGTAGTAATCATATAAACAATAAATATTACTTCAAAGATTAAAAATAAAGCACCCTTAAACCATTGCTTTCTTGTAAAATTTCCAAAACCAAATATTAAATACGAAACCCTTGTTTTCCAAGAGCCATCTTTAAAGGTAAATACAATTAATTTAGCTAACTCTGTTATTTTTAGACCAATAAGCTTTATACCATTCCAAATTTTAAGTCCAATTCTCTTAAAAAAGCGGCCAATTGAAACAAAAAACATTATGAATTTATAAACAAATTTATGCTTAAAGTCTAATTTCAAGTAATCTAAATCAGACATATCTAAATAACTCATAACGATACTCCCTTCTTTAATAAAAAGTAGGCTGTAGATACTCTACAACCTACTTTTTAAATAATGTTATTTGTATAGGCTAATATTATATTAAGCAGCTATCAATTCAATTGTAGCACTAGAATCTGTAACTGTTAATTTAATCTTATATGTACCAGGTGTTGTAATTACATAATTATCAGAACCACCATCTTTACCATAGCTTACATCCCAAGATAATCCTTTACGGCACTTAAATTCATTATAACCATTAGTAATATCACTTTCTGTGATTGTAAATGTATCCTTTGAAGTCCATACACCTTCTGTAGATTCAACCATTTCGAAGTCTGTACCCCAACCTGTATTATTTAATGAACCAATAATTGTAAATGCTCGTAATTGTTCATCAGTAAGTTTGAATAAATCATCGATTGCAGCTTTATATGTATCTAAACCTTGTTGTAAATCACTATTAGAAGTAGAATCCTTAGCTACTTGTCCAAGAACCTTAGCAATATCCCACCAAGAACCATGTATTTGAGTTTGAACTGTAGAATATGGTAATTGATCACTTAATGCCTTTAAGCCAACATCAGCTTTTACTCTTTCAGTATTTGCAGCATTAGTATTAGATGGACCCCAACCAACTAAATCGAATCTATCTAATTGAGATTGTTCATTTGATAAGTATTGAGCTAACTTATGTAAAGCAGCAGTCTTGTTAGCATCTTGATTAGGCTTAACACCCATTAATTTAAATCCACTAAAAGAACCCATTTGATATGCTTTTCCATTTACATGGTAGCTAGGAAGCTTAGTTGCACCGAAATTATCACCAAGAATATCTTGAGCAGCCTTAACACCCCAAGTACCAGTAACAACTACTGCTGATTTGTTTGCTGCACCAAAATCTGATCCATTAGAAGATGAAACATAGTTTTTAGATTTAACTAAATGACTCATACCCTCCATTGCAATTAAACCATTTTCAGAACTAAATGTATCGTTAACAGATACAAATTTTCCTTCCGCATCAGTTGTCCATTCAGACTTACAGCCAGCTCCGAAGAACCAAGAAGAAAGATACCAAGCAGAAGTTTCATTTTCCATTGAGAAATTGTATCCCTTTTCTTCACATTCAGCAACTATAGCCTCAAGATTATCTAAATTCTTTTCACTAATTACTGATTTATCGTATATCATAAAGTAACCATTATCAGCTGTAATAGGATAACAATATAAATCACCGTTAACTGATGCAGCACCAATTGCTGTAGCATAATTTGCAGCCTTTACAGTTTCAGTAGCCTTAACGCCTAATTTACTTAATGCACCAGCATTAACTAATCTATTTAATTGGTCTTGGGCGAAGCAGTAAATATCAGCACCTGTTTCAACATCCAAAATCATTTGAGAAGCAGCATCTTGTTCTGAAATACCATTAATTGTAGCCTTAATAGAATAATCAGGATTTTCCTTATTAAATTTCTCTACTTGTTTTTGTGTTAATTCAGTAACACCCTTTAATTCTGATACCCAAATTGTAGCTGTATACTTTTCAGTAGTAGCTCCTTGAGTTCCTGTGTTTCCACTTTGATTTGTACCTGTATTAGTATTGTCGCCACCACATGAAGCAAGTGAAACTCCTAATACTAATGCAGAGGCACCTAATAAAATTTTTTTCATTTTCATAATTTAAATTTTCCTCTTTCTTTTTTTGTTTTTTTTGAGACAGAATAAAACGCTTACATAAGGGTTAAAAAAATATATTTATAACTGAATTTTAAAGGCTAAAAAATTCATTCAATTACATAAATTTATTAAATTATACCACAATGATAACGCTTTATTGTCTTTTGTTAATTTAATTATAACTTTAATATTTCTATTGTCAATATGATTTTTGTTATATTCGAAATAAATCAAAATAAAATAGAAATTATCGAAAAAATTTCGTAAAAGTTTCGAAAAAAAGAGTATGTGACATTCTAATCATATACTCTAGAGCTATTTAATTAACTGAATTCAATAGTGCATCATCTATTTTACCCCATGCACCATTGCCTTCTCCTTTGCATTTAACATAAATACCTACTACTATTTCAGCACCTTCAGTATATTCAAATGGATCAGTTACTTCTGTATCCCAGTTTCCATAGCCATTAATTGTTAAAGCCTTTTTCGCAATTATTTTGCCATTAACCTTAACATATAAGTAAATATCTGTATCTCCACAGTCTCCACCCATAATTGAAATACTATACTTATATTTTCCATTAGGAAGATTAGAAATGTTTTGTTCAACACTAAATTCAACATTATCAGTACCAGAACTCCAAAAATGAACATGCTTTGTGCCTGTTAAAGAATCAGTAGATTTATCTTCTACATTCAATTCCTCATTACGTTTCGAAATATCATTAATAATCCAGTTACTATCTCCATCCTCAAAACTATAATTCTTAATATAATTATATTCAATCATAGAAATATATAAATTGGCTATCATTCCACCAGCTGTACCAGTAAATGAATATTTTTTTACTCCACCATTTTTCAATGTGTTAATATCAATATTTTCCCATGTAACATCTAGCTCTTCCTTTGAACCATCATTCATTACAGCTTTTACCTTAGTTGGAAAAGAAATTTCACCATTTAAATCAAAGATTAAATTAGTATCCTCAATCGCATCAGCTTTTCTTGCTACTTCATTACCATTTTCACATAAGCTCCAAACTTTTAATGATTCTAAAGCCTTGCCATTTTCATCAAAAAATGCTTGATTATCTACTGCAGAGCCTCCATAATACTTACCAGCATCCTCAGGGTCATAAATATATGAATATGAACTAGCCCATCCCGAACCATACTGTTCCCATTTAGATAAATTTTCCTCATAATTATCACCAACTGAAATCCAAGCGCCTTCCCAATAGAATACACCAATACCACGCTTCATATTACATACAGTTTGAATAATATCTCTAATCTCTGAAGCCTGTCCCTGAATTGTATATGGATAAGGCTTATCAACACTACCACCATCTGAAATAGTATTACTAAAGCTATCAGTATCTTTTGTAGTATAAGCATAGCTAGTTTCTACTACTAAGGTATCCTTATTATATGTATCAGATATTTCATCTAATACTGTTTGAAGATTTTCTAAAGAACCATGCCAATATGGATAGTAGCTTGATGCAAAAATATCATAATCTAAATTATAATAATTAAGCTTACTAGCATAATTTTGATAGCTACCAGCCTTTTCCGGATTAGCAAAATGAACAGCAATTTTAGCCTTAGGAGTAACCTCTCTTATAGCCTCTGAAGCCTTTTTCATTAGAATTGTTCTATTATACCAAGTAGTTTCTCCTGCTAAACCATTATTTGTTTCATTACCAATTTGAACCATTCCAACATCAACATTTGCATCTTTTAGCTTTTGTAATGATTCCTTAGTATATTGATATAAGGCTAAAGCCTTCTCATCAATAGTCATTTCAAGCCAAGCTCTAGGACACATTTGCTTAGATGGGTCTGCCCAGAAATCCGAATAATGGAAATCAACTAAAAGCTTCATTCCATATTTAGTAGCTCTTTTACCAAGCTCTACTGCTGTATCTATGGTACAGTTTCCTCCACCAAAGCCATTTCCTTCTCTGTCATATGGATTATTCCATACACGAACACGTATATAATTTATTCCATTATCAGACAATATCTTTAATACGTCCTCTTCTTCTCCATCAAAATTATAATACTTAACTCCACTATTTTCTAGACTAATAACCTGTGAAACATCCATTCCATTAATAAAATTATCTTTATAATTATCAACCTTTTTAACATAAAGAGAATCTGATTTTACATTACTAGCTTGGTTTTTACAAGAAACTAATACAGCTGAAGAAAGTAATAATAATCCCATTATCGCATTTCTAATTTTCATAAACTAATTTAATCCTTTCTAAGAACAACTGTAGTTTTTTGACCAATAGTTAAAGAACCATTTTCTAATTTAGCACTTCCTAATCCAGCATAAGAATTAATTGTCTTATAATCAGAATAGCCTGTTAGATCAATAGTAGCCTCACTACTACCTGTATTATGTATTACAATACATGATGAATCTCCTAGTGTCGCAATAAAGCCACCAACACTTTTTTGAACACTCAAATTTAAATTTGTATATGTACCATTTGTAATTTCAGGATTTCTATTTCTCATCATAATAAGCTTTTTATAGTGATTATAAAGACTTGTACTAGCCTGAATCTGTTCAGAAACCGTTCCATTATTTTGTTTAGATTTATCATAAGTAGCTCCTATTGGGTCACTAATAGTATCATCATCACCCCATAGCATAGCTAAACGTCTATTTGCATCAGTATTAGCCCCACCTCTAGAGCCTTTCATACCAATTTCCTCACCATAATAAATAAATGGAGTACCTGGAGTCATTAATAATAAATTAGCAGCTGAATAAGCATCCCCACTAGAAACTGTTAAAAAGCCTGCTGCTCTATCAGTATCATGATTAGCAATAAATGGTGCTAATATTGGATTACTAGTATGACTACTACAGCCATTATAATAGCTAATAACCTGTGAAATATATGCATTTACATTACCATTTTTAGCTGCATTTGCAATATATCCCTCTCCCTGAGAGAATGGGAAATCAAAGCATGTCATTGCTTCATAATAGTTTTGGATAATGCCTCCACCATCCCATACCTCACCAATTAAATAAACATCAGATTTATAGCTTCTTAATTGAGATGTATACCATTTCCAAAATTCAATACTCTTTTGACTTGATTCATAATAAATATATTTAGCCGCATCAAATCTAAAACCATCAATACCCTGATTAATCCAATATTTAGCTATATTAAGAGTTTCCTCTCTAACTAAATCATTATCAAAATTTAACTCTGGCATTGAAGAATCAAAATTACATTCATATTTATAATTTGTTCCTGATAAAGCTTTGGTAGTTCTACCCTGAAGACCTTCATTCATTCCACAATATGAATAATAATCTGCATATTGATTAGAAAAATCCTCTTTAGCTAAAGCATTCTTAAAATTTAAAAACCATTCATTAGATGTAGATGTATGATTAATAGGCAAATCCAAAATTAAGGTAATACCTCTTTCATGGCATTTAGTAGCCAATTCCTTTAAATCATCATTAGTACCATAGGTACTATCAACAGTATAATAATCTGTAACATCATATTTATGATATGATGATGACTTAAATACAGGCATAAGCCAAATACCAGTAACGCCTAAGCTTTTACCAGAATTAGGATCTCCATCATTTAAATAATCTAATCTATTAATAACTCCCCTAATATCACCAATTCCATCACCATCAGAATCAGAAAATGCTCCAACAAAAATCTCATAGAAAGTTTGATTACTATTAGATTTACTACTTAGCTTTAAGCCATCCTCATTTATAACATATTCATTATTTGTTTTTGGACCAGTAGAATTAGCGCTATTATTACATGATACTAATCCCACTCCCATAGTAATTGCTAATGATAAATATAATATTTTCTTCTTCATAACTAATCCTCTACTATCTTAATTAATAATTCAACATCTTTAAACCTATTAGATTTAATTACAATTTTACCAGTACCATTTTTAGCCTTAGATTTAATATAAATAGATCTGACACCTGCTATTAAAGAAACAATACTATCACCAATAACCTCAAGAGAATCAGATACCTCAATACTAAATGAATCAAATGCGTAATCTACCCTATTACCTAATGTACCAATAGCCTCTAATGTTAATCTTAAAACATCATAAGAATCCTTAGTATGTAATGTATTATTAGATACTCTAACATCAATATAATCAATATATTGATATCCTTTAATTTTCTCTATGACACACTTATTATTAATATAACCTTTGAATAAAAATGGAGTTGGATGAGACCCCCAATTTGATACATATTTACCATAATATTGCCATGCTTGATTAATATCCTCAAGAGGATATTTATTCTTTACATCATCTCTAACAATACCATCATATTTTAATAATAAAGAAATTATTTCTTTTAAATAATTAGATTCCTCAATAGTCTTATTTTCAAGCTTAATTAGTGTATCACCTAAAATATCATCAACCTTGAAGCAACCATTAAAATCGCCCTTTAAATTATCATAAGTAGAAACTAATAAATCATTATGATACATTTCAACTCTATCGCAATTAGTCATAATAGCGAAATATCTAATATATCCTCCATCATATTCACCAATATTAAAATTAGAAGTAATTTCTAAATATGGCTTATCACTCTTAGTCTTATAGGGGTAACTTGAATATTTAGGATTTCTAAAAATATCCAAAACACCATGATGACAAATTAAATCACCACTACCAAAATCCATATGTGTATTATAATCACTAAAACACCAACCAAAAGAACCACAAATTTTATCATCATTAGCTGCAGCCTTTAAAACATTCGCATGTAATAACGCTATATCAGTTCTTCTAGTCTCTCTATCATATGATTTAGTAGGCATCATATGTCCACCATATTCTGAAACTAAATAAGGCTTATTAGTATCAGTAACTTCTTCCTTCTTTCTTAAAGAAATACCCTTATTTGTACATACAAAATCGTTATAAGTATAAACATCCTCTAATAGCTCTGAATGCATTGAGCATCTAACTCCACCAGTTAAACGATACTTATCAAGCTTATGAGCTACCTCATTTGTTTTTGAATAAAAATCATGATTATCTCCAGATTCATTAATTCTAACTCCCCATAAAATAATAGATGGATGATTTCTATCTCTTAGAATCATATCACGAACATTATTTATAGCCTTATCCTGCCATTCCTTATTACCGATATTTTGCCAACCTGGAATTTCCTCAAAAACAAGTAATCCTAATTCATCACAGGCTCTTAAAAAATCAGGACTTTGTGGATAATGAGATGTTCTTACTGCATTAACACATAATTCCTTCTTTAATATAATTGCATCATCATATTGAGCACTCTTAGGCATTGCATATCCAACATAAGGATATGATTGATGTCTATTTAAGCCTCTAATCTTTACATTCTTACCGTTTAAATAAAAGCCATTTTCTTTAAAATCAATATATCTAAAGCCTATTTTATCATTGATTTCATCAATAACCTCATTATTCTTAATTACCTTTAATGATAAATCATATAAATGAGGATTATCAATATCCCATAAAATAACCTCCGGTAAATTACAAGATAATTCTTCATTATTTTTAGTACTTAGCTTAAATAAAGAGTTAGAATCCTTAATAATAGCCTCAATTACTACATCATCATTATTAGATAATTCATAATCAATATATAATTTCTCACTATCATGATGGAAATAATAATTATTAATATGACATTTATTTAATACATCTAAATAAACATCTCTATAAATACCTCCAAAGCATAAATAGTCTATAACAAAACCAAATGGTGGCTGATCAACCTCATTTGAATCAACTACTACCGCTATTTCATTATCTCCTACATGACCATTTTCATTTAAGTTAACCTTAAACTGAGTATAACCACAATAGTGTGTATATACTAGTTTACCATTAACATATACATAGGTTCTATGTCCTACACCCTCAAATACTAAATAATTATCATTTTCTAATGATTTTATATTAATAATCTTTTTATAGATTGAAACAATATTAGATATTGTTGAATCAAAATTATTTAATGGTACTTCATAATTTGTATGAGGAATATTTACTATACTAAAATTAGAAAAATTATTTAAAGCTAAATCATTTTCTTCAAAATTCTCCTTAAAGTACCAATCATAATTCAAAAATTGTTTTCTCATAAATTCTCCTTTTTCACTTGCGTGATATCTATTTAATTATATAAACAGTTAGCCTTTATTAAATTATATAATAAACAATTATCATAATCAATCAAAAAAGAAAAAAGAAAATAGCCAATTATTTCGCTCTAGTACGCTTTGATATTTCTATTATAATAACTATTACTAGTGCTAAAAATAAGGAAATAAATAACTGAATAATACTAAGTGGTGAAAGATTAAATATAGTATTTACATAAGGACAATATATAACAAAGAACTGTAAAATAAATCCTACTATAAAGGCAAAATTCATAAATTTATTCTTAAATGATTCCTTCCTAAAAATAGTATGATTACTTTTAACATTATAAGCATGAAATAATTGAGTAGAGGATAATGTTAAAAAAGCCATTGTTTGAGCTACCTCTTCATTTTTAAATATAAAATGACCAATAATATAGCTAGCTAAGCTACATGTACCAATAATAAATCCCTCAATCGCTATTTTCAAGCCTAATCCATTAGAAAAGAATGATTCATTCTTTCCTCTAGGTTTTAAATCCATTACCTCATTATCTATTTCCTCCATCGCAATACCAAAGGCAGGTAGAGAATCAGTTACAAGATTAATCCATAATAAATGAATAGGTAATAAAGGAATTCCTAAATTATAACCCAAAGCCTGAACTAATGAAGCAATAAAGATAGTAAATACCTCTCCAATATTACTAGACAATAAATATTTAACACAATTTTGAATATTTCTATAAACTCCTCTACCCTCTTTAACTGCTTTAATAATAGTAGAAAAGTTATCATCAGTTAAAATCATATCAGCAGCTTCCTTTGAAACATCAGTACCAGTAATTCCCATAGCACAACCAATATCAGCCTTTTTTAAAGCTGGAGCATCATTAACTCCATCTCCAGTCATCGCAACAATCGCGCCATTTTTTTGCCATGCCTCAACTATTCTAACCTTATCCTTAGGTGCTACTCTCGCAAATACACTATATTCACTTATATGGTTAGTTAAAAATTCATCATCAAGCTTAGAGAGCTCATCAGATGTTATAGCCTTATCATTTTCCTTCATTATTCCTAAATCCTTGGCTATAGCTTTAGCAGTAATTATGTGGTCTCCAGTAATCATTACTGTTTTAATACCCGCATTACTAGCTAATGAAATTGATTCTTTAACCTCATCTCTAGCTGGGTCTATCATTCCAACTAATCCTAAAAACTCAATATTATTTTCAAGTTCTAAAATACTAGGTAAATAATCATAATATTTTATACCAAGAGCTAATACTCTTAATGCATTATTTGACATCATTTCATTTATCTCTATAGCCTTATTTTTTTCATAGTTAGGATTAATACACTTATCAATTAAGGAATCTAATGCCCCCTTAGTTATCGCAATATATTTATTATTTTCTTTTATTACAGTAGTCATAAGCTTTCTTTCGCTATCAAAGGGATAATCTAATACCTTATTAATTTTTGAAATATCTAATCCATATTTATTATTCATATCAATTAAAGCAAGCTCTGTAGGATCTCCAATTCTATTTCCATCATTATCTATTTTAGCATCACAGCATATCGCAAAATAGCTAATAAGCTTCTTATTATTAAATTCTTCTACATTAGAATAATTTATCTTATCATATAACTTTAATACTGTCATTTTATTTTGAGTTAAAGTACCAGTTTTATCACTACATACAACATTTGTTGAACCTAATGTTTCAACAGCAGGAAGCCTTTTAATAATCGCATTTTCCTTACTCATTTTAGATACACCTATAGCAAGAACTATTGTAACAACTGTAGCAAGACCCTCTGGTATTGCCGCAACAGCTAAAGCAACCGCACTTTTAAATGAATTTATATAGCTTAAAGGATTAGACCAATCATTACTACCAATCATTTCTAAGATAAATACGACAAAGCATATAATTAAAGCTAATATTCCAATCATCGCGCCAACTGATTTTAGCTTATTTTGTAATGGAGTAAGAGCTTGATTATCATTATCAAGCATACTAGCTATTTTTCCAATTTCAGTATTCATTCCAACATTAACAACAATAGCTTTCGCGTGACCATTAGTAATATAAGTTCCAGAAAATAAGGTATTTTTCCTATCACCTAATGGCAAATCCTCACTAACATACTCATTATCCTTTTCAACTGAAACTGATTCTCCAGTTAATGCTGATTCTAATACCCTTAAATTACTAGATTCAATAATAATCGAATCAGCTGAAATACTATCTCCAGCTTCAACATAAATAATATCTCCACATACAAGCTCAGTTGAATCAATAGTCTTTAAAGAGCCATCTCTATATACCTTAGCCTTATTAATAGTTAGCTTCTTTAATGCCTCTAGGCTTTTTTCAGCCTTATTTTCCTGAAATAAACCTAATATCGCATTAACAATCACAACAACTAAAATTATAATACTATCTACAAATTCCTTTGGGTCTACAATAACAGAAATAACTGCAGCAAGTAATAATATAATAATAAGTATATCCTTAAATTCTAGTAGAAACCTAACAAATAAGTTTTGTTTCTTTTTTTCCTTAAGGGTATTTGCCCCATACCTCTTTCTACTTTTTTCAACGTCCAAACTCGATAAGCCATTTTCAAAATCAGTTTCATAGCTTTCCATTAGTCTTTCTAAATTCTTATCCATATTTTCCTCCTATTTTAGACAAACAAAAAAGACCTCCTATTATAAGTATAATACGAAAGGTCTTGCATAATCACTATAGATTTCTATATCCGGAGAAAACTCGTGATGACGAATATAGATTAATTAAAAAAACTAATAGCTACTCCCCTTTAAAAGGACTTATTCATTTACAAGTAAATATTAGCATTAAACCATAAAAAAAGCAATAGTCATTTTAAAAAAGACTAATCTATTTTGATTAATCCATTTTTAATTAAAGTTATAATTGCCTGTGTTCTTGATGAAACACCTAATTTCCCTATTACATTAGAAATATGATTTCTAACAGTCTTTTGGCTAATATTAAATTTATCAGCTATAGACTTTGTGGTTTCATCATGAACAAGTAGATTAAATATTTCAAGCTCTCTAGGGGTTAAAAAATGGTATGACATAAATATATTTAAACCTCCTGTATATAATATGCAATACCATTTTATAAGTTTACATTATTAAATAAGCTTCCCTGATTCATCCTTATAGCTTGAATCTAAAGAATTCTTAATTGGAGTTTCACGCTGTGATAAACCAACTAAAGCCTTTGTCTTAGTAGGAGCATTAATAGTACCCGCACCACTAATACAGCCGAATGGACATGCCATACCTTCAAGTAAATAACCATCATATTTACCTAATGTTGCAGCCTTTAGCATCTCCTTACAGTTATCTAAGCCTTGAGCGCCAACTACCTTTATTTCACGATTAGGGTCTAATCTTTTTATAGCGTTAACAACCGCTCCAGCAACACCATTCGCAACAGCGAATCCTCTACCATCAGCAGAAGTTTCATTCTTTAAAGGTTTTTCCTTTAAGGAATTAAAATCAACACCCTTAGCAGTAAACATACCTAAAAGTTCTTCAAATGTTAAAACAAAATCAACATCACTTCTAACACTCTTTCTTTGAGCCTCAAGCTTCTTAGCAGTACAAGGTCCTATAAATACAACCTTACAATTTGGATGTTCTTTTTTAACTAATCTAGCAGTTAAAACCATTGGTGTTAAGGCCATTGAAATATTATCCTTATATTCAGGGAATTCCTGCTTAGCCATTTGGCTCCATGATGGACAGCATGATGTACCCATAAATTTAAGCTTAGAAGGAACCTCATTTAAGAAATCTTGAGCCTCCTCAATAGTACATAAATCAGCACCAATAGATACCTCATATACACCACTAAAGCCAAGCTTAGCCATCGCATCATCAATAGTCTTTAAATTAACTTTAGGCCCAAACTGACCAACAAATGCAGGCGCTACTATAGCGTAAACTGGAGTTTCACTCTTAATAGCTAAAATAGTTTGGAATATTTGAGATTTATCCTGAATAGCTCCAAATGGACAATTAACAGAACACATTCCACAGCTTACACACTTATTATAATTAATCTTAGCCTTTCCAGTTTCATCACTTTCAATTGCGTGAATACCACAAGCCTTCTCACATGGACGCTGACGATGAATAATAGCTCCATACGGACATACGCTAGAGCATTTACCACAATGAATACATAAGCTTTGATCAATATGGCTTCTTCCATCTATAATTGAAATTGCACCCTTAGGGCAAACATTTTTACATGGATTAGCTAAACATCCCTCACAAGCATCAGTAACATAATATGAATCCTTTGGACATGCATTACATGCAAAATCTATTACATTCATTAATGGTGCTTCATAATAAATATCTGTAGTTGCTGCATTCATTATCCCTTCAGATACAGGCTTATTATCTGTTGCCTTATGTGGATTTAAGCCTACAGCTAATCTTAATCTTTCAGCAACTATAGCTCTTTCTAAAAATACAGATGAATCCTCAAATTCATCATTACAAATTTTATAGGGTAGTGCCTCAATTCGATAATAGTCTCCACCCTCATAGGCCATTCTTGCGACCTCTTCATACACCTTTCTTCTTATTTTATTAAGTTTTCTATATTGATCTAGCATAAAAATACCCCCATATTTTTATCAATATTACCAAAATATATTATATCTAATTTAAATTATATATTAAAGTATATTTATCTTAAATTTTTAAAAAGTCCCACAAATGTATCAGGCATCTTAGCCTCTAATAATATTTTTTCTTTAGTAATTGGATGAATAAATTCAAGTTTAGATGCATGAAGTCCTAATCTCTTTAATGGATTTTTATTACATCCATATTTATCATCACCAACAATAGGATGATTTAATCTATTCATTTCAACTCTAATTTGATTTTTTCTACCCGTTTCAATATTTACCCTTAATAGACTATAATCATTACTTTCTTTAATAACCTCGTAATTAGTAATAGCCTTTTGTCCTGAGTGATCATTAGAAATATATACCATATTATTTTGATTTTCCTTTAAATAAGAAACTAATCTATCACTCTTTTTTTCCATTTTTCCTTCAACTACTGCATAATATTCTCTTAAAGTAACATAATCATTCCAATTAAGCTTTAGCATAGAATGAATTTTGATATTTTTCGCAAAAACTAAAACACCTGAAGTTTCCTTATCAATTCTATGTAATACATAAGGTCTTAAATTAGGATTCTTATTCTTTAAATACATTGAAACATATAAATAAGCAGATTCATTCTCCTTATCACTTTCAACTGATAACAATCCATTAGGCTTATTTATCGCAATAAAATCACTATCCTCATAAATAATAGTTATAGATAATGGTTTCTTATGCTCATGTTTCTTAACCTCATTCATAGCTTTAACTGGATACTTAGATATCTTTATTTCATCATCCTTAGCTAAGGGATAATTAAATTGAGTAATTGGACTACCATTAACTAATATTTGATGATTAGAAAGAATATGCTTAACATTATTTCTAGATGTATTCATCTTTCTTAAAAGAAACTCTAAAAGCTCATCACTTCTTTGTACCTTAAAGCTTGCAGTAATTTGTAATTTAGGCTCTTCATTAAAATCTCTATTTTTATTATTATCTTTTCTCATTTAAAATTCCATAGAGGCATAAACTGCTCTCTTCCACTTTCTTTTAATTTCCTCTACCTCTTTTTTACTCATTTTAGGAGAATAGGTATGAATAGGCTTATAAAGCCTTTCAATATCCTCTAATGAATTAATTAATCCATTATTTAAAGCTACTAAATAATAAGCTCCTAGTGATGTAGCTTCACTAGTAGAAATAGTTGTTATCTTATTTTGAGTATAATCAGATTCCTTTTGCATTAAATAAGGATTTAATGAAGCACCACCATCAACTGAAATATTACTGAATTCAATTCCTGTATCATCCTTCATTGTTTGCAAAACATCATTATTTAATAATGCTACTCCATCAATAGTCGCAATAGCAATATCACTTTTAGTTGTAGCACGAGTTAAACCAAAAATAGCCCCCTTAGAACTTGAATTCCAGTATGGCGCACCAAGACCAGTTAATGCTGGTACAAAAACAACACCATTACTAGATTTTTGAGTAAATTCCTCATCATCAAGGCTTTTAACTATTTCTAAATTATCCCTAATAAATTGAAAAGCACTTCCAGCAACAAATACACTTCCCTCAAGGGCGTAGCTCACCTTACCATTTATTGAATAAGCAATAGTTGTTAATAAGCCATTATCACTTTCAAAAGGAATATCTCCTGTATTTAAAAGCATAAAGCTTCCTGTACCATAAGTGATCTTTAACTTTCCAGGATGAAAACAAGCATGACCTACAAGTGAAGCCTCCTGATCGCCTAAAATAGAACATATATTTAATTTGAATTTAGAAGAAATTCTTTCATCAGTAATCTCTCCAACATTATAATTAGAATCAACAACCTTAGGTAAGATAGATTCATCAACCCCAAATAAATCTAGTAATTCATTATCCCATTTTAAGGTATGAATATTAAATAGCATTGTTCTTGAGGCATTAGTATAATCAATTAAATGCTTACCTGTTAATTTATAAATTAGCCATGAATCAATCGTTCCAAAGGCTAATCTTTTACTTTCCATAAGCTCCTTTACACCATCAATATTATTTAATATCCATTTAATCTTTGAAGCACTAAAATAAGGATTAATTAATAAACCAGTTTTCTTATGTATAGTATTACTATATCCTCTTCTTCTTAAATCCTCACAAATATCCTTTGATTGATTTGATTGCCATACAATCGCATTATAAACAGGCTTTCCTGTTATTTTATCCCATAATACAGTTGTTTCTCTTTGATTTGTAATACCAACACCTACAATATCAGAATAATCAATATTAACCTGATTTAATGCTTCTAAAATCAACTCAACAACATCCTCATATATCACTAATGGATCATGCTCAATCGCACCATCAAAGGGATATATTTGCTTAAATTGCTTTAAGCATTTAGAAATAATGTTTCCTCTTTCATCAAATATTATTACTCTAGATGAGGTTGTACCCTGATCAATTGTTAAAACATATTTACCCACTCTATCACCTACCTAAGCTTAGATAATATTTATACTATTTATTGTTATTTTCCATATAGCTATTAAATATAAACATTATCTAATATCAGACTATATAATTAGCCTAACAATTACCTATTAATACTAAATTAAAATTATAAAAATTTTATTAATTCTATAATTTAATAATATAATTATCTCTATGAAATTATATTATGCAAAAACTTTTGTGTCAACATTAAAGCCTTTAATATGAAAAAAATTCTAGCCGAAGCTAGAATTTAATTAATTTTTATTAGATAAATTTACATCTAATTGATTGAATGGAATTTCAATATTATTCTCATTAAATGCATTCTTAATTTCATTTAATAAGTAGAAATAAACATTCCAATATTCACTATTCTTACACCAAACTCTTACATAAATATTAATTGATGAATCAGCTAGCTCTCCAACCTTAACAAATGGAGCTGGAGTATCAAAAATATTATTATTCTTGCTGATAACGCCCTTAATAACTTCAATAGCAAATTCAGTATTAGTATCATATGAAACTGGCATAATAACGTCACATCTTCTATCTTCCTTAGCAGAGGCATTAACAATAACATTATTAGCAAGAGTACCATTAGGAATCATTACAGCCTTATTATCAGTTGTTACAATATGAGTATAGAATAACTTAATATCCTCTACTGTACCAGATTGTCCATTTGAAGAAATGAAATCACCAATTCTAAATGGTCTCATAATTAGAATTATAACACCACCAGCAAAGTTAGATAATGTTCCTTGAACAGCTAAAGAAATACCAGTACCTAATGATAAAACTACTGCAGATAATGAAGCAGTTTGAATACCAACATATCCAACCATTAAAATAACTAATAATACCTTTAGTATAACTCTTGAGAAGCTTACAGTTACTTTAGAAATTGTAGTATCAATATTTTTCTTTGATAATGATCGAGTAAGCTTTTTAGATAAATAATTAATAATCTTAAAGCCTATAATTAAAATAATAATGGCAATAATTAATTTTATACCTACTGTTTTGCACCAATTTAAAACAGTATTCCAAACTCCACCCCAATCAATTGGAGTAGATGAACTTGAACTACCTGTACTAGTGGCAGTTGCTGATGTTAAAAAAGTTAACAAATTAAACATATTTTTTCCTCCACAAACGCTAATATTTTAGCATTTTAATCATTCATATTCAATTATCATTTTCAAATTAAGACAAAAATTGCTAATTTGTATTTAAAAAGTAAGCTTAATTTTTATAGATTACTAATTTACTAAAATAACTAAAAAATTATTTGCACAATAATGAGATCTAAAAGGCTATAAGATTAAAAATAAAAGACTTGAAATGTGTTTATCATTCAAGCCTTATACTTCATATTATAATTAATTATTATTCTTGTAATAACTTATTTTGCTTCATAGCCAGAAGCCTTAATAGCTGATACTAATGCCTCTTTAGAAACATCACCCTGATATGAAACAACAACATTCTTATTCTCAAGTGATGCATCACTTTTAACAACACCACTTACACTATTACATGCATCCTCTACATGTTTCTTACAATGACTGCACATCATACCATCTACATTAATAGTAATTGTATTCATTTTAATTTCCTCCTTTTTAATTTCTTTATTATTTGCTTTAACCTTAAATAAATTAATAGTTAAAGCATTTAATACAACTGATACGCTAGAAATACTCATTGCAATAGAACCATACATAGGCTCCATCTTAAATGCTCCATTAGAGATATAATAGAATATACCTGTAGCTAATACTACACAAATGATATTATAGAAGAATGCCCAAAACAATCCTAGTTTAATAGTATTTAATACTCTCTTACTTAATGAAATAACATTTAAAACATCCATTAGGCTATTTCTTACTAAAATAATATCAGCTGAATCTAATGCAACATTAGAACCTCCTCCAATTGCAATACCTAAATCAGCCTTTGTTAGTGCAATAGCATCATTAACACCATCACCTACCATCGCAACTAAATTACCATCATTAGTTTTTAGTTCCTCAATAATATTAGCCTTATCCTCAGGATAAACATCACTATAAACCTTATTAATACCTAATTCTTTAGCTATAGTATCTGCTGTAAGCCTATTATCACCTGTAAGCATTACCACCTCTACTCCATTATTCTTTAAAGCTTCTATTGCTTCCTTAGAATCAGGTTTAACCTCATCCTTAATACCAATTAAGCCAATAAGCTTACTATTTTTTAAAACAATTAAAGGCGTTTTACCTAGCTTAGCTAGCTTATCCATCTTTTCTCTTATACTACTATCCTCATTAGCTAAAAGCTTAATATTACCTATTTTGTATAAATCATTATCAATATAGCCTTCAATACCCTTTCCATCTAAGGATTTAAAGCTATTAACCTCATATTCCTTACTACCTTTAGTATATTCAACAATAGCCTTAGACAATGGATGTTCACTCTTATTCTCAAAGCTATATAAAATACCCTTTAAATCAATATTATCATCATAAGAAATAAAATCAACAACACTAGGCTTACCATTAGTAATAGTACCTGTTTTATCTAACACAACAGTCTTAATAGAATGAGCCTTCTCTAAGATCTCTGCATTTTTAATTAATAATCCATTCTCAGCACCCTTACCAGTACCAACCATTATCGCAACAGGTGTAGCTAAGCCTAAAGCACAAGGACAAGCAATAACAATAACCGTAATCGCAAAATTCAAGGCTGTTTCAAATGTATTAGAAACATAAGATGGTGTTGCAATAGAAATATAAATTATATTAGCAATAAAAACAATTAACGCAATTGATAAAATTACAGGAACAAATATACCAGAAATCTTATCAGCAAGCTTAGAAATAGGAGCTTTAGAATTAGAAGCTTCATCTACAAGCTTAATAATTTGTTCTATAGAAGTATCACTACCAACCTTCGTAGCACGCATCTTAATATAACCAGCACTAATTGTAGTTGAAGAATAAACCTCTTCTCCTACCTCCTTAAATACTGGCATTGATTCACCAGTAATATTAGCCTGGTCAATTGAAGCACTACCCTCTATAATAACACCATCAACAGCAACAACATCACCCTTTTTAACAACAAGTATGTCATCAATCTTAACATCCTCCTCATTAACAGAAATCTCTTTACCATCCTTTAGGATAACAGCTGTCTTAGGAGCTAAATCCATTAGTCTTTCAAGTGAGGTAGTAGTTTTTCTTTTTGACAAACCCTCTAAATATTTACCAATGCTTACAAAAACAACAATCATTCCAGCTGATTCAAAATATAAATACATATGATATTCAGTATAACCTAAGCTAATCATAAATAATGCATATATACCATATAGCATAGAAAATAATGTACCCATAGTAATTAATGTATCCATATTTAATGACTTATGAACAATATTTTTAAAACCAGAAATAAAATAATTTCTATAAATATATAAAATTGGTAAAACTAAAATAAATTGTATTAACGCAAAACCCATTGGATTCTCATGATGATCAAAAACCTTAGGTGCCTTCCATCCCCACATCATATTACCCATTGAAAAATACATCAATATTAAAAGGATAATAATAGATGAAATAAGCTTAGCTAAAGAATAATCCTTCTCATTCTTTTTATTAATTACATTAGAAGTATTATCCTTAGGCTTAGCCTCATATCCCGCTATAGATACAGCATTAATAATATCATTAGTATCAAGCTTCTTTTCATCATATTCTACATCCATTGTATTTCTTAATAAATTAACATTAACTAAAGAAATACCATCAAGCTTTCTAACTGCCTTATCAACATGAGCCTGACAAGAAGCACACGTCATTCCTAAAACATCAAATTTTTCTTTTTTCATTATTGAAACCTCTTAAATAAATCTACTATCTCATCTAACACTTGATAATTACCATTATTAATATTCTCAACAACACAAGAATGCATATGATTTTCCAAAATATAATTAGCTAAGCTCTTAATAGATTTATCAATAGCTGATAATTGAATAAGAATATCATCACAATATCTATCTTCATCAACCATTTTCTTTATTCCATTCATTTGACCTACTAATCTATTAATTCTAGATTCAATCTTCTTTTTTTCATCTTCTGTTCTTTTTTTAGTTTTACAACAAGAACATTCCTTCTCTAAATTTTCCTCCATATAAACCTCCATATACCCATCCGGGGTATTTTTATTATATACCTAATAGGGGTATATGTCAATATAAAAAATATCCCTTTCTAAAAAAGGGATAAATATATATTAAACAATTATTTATTAAGTATAATAAAGATTCAAATTATTCATTAATAAAATTAACAATAACTTTATTATCAGTATCCTTAGCTATATAATTATGCCTACTATCAGCATATAATGATAAAATACAATTAATAAAATCTATTACAAGACTATCCTTAATAGATGAAGTATCATATGCTAAATAATAATATGCTGAACTAATATTATTAACCTTTAAATCAAAATCCTTAAATGTAACACTATAGCCATTAAAACTAATATTACCATTAAACATCAGCATATTAGCTCCCATTTCATTAACAATAATATTATCACTATCTATTAAAATATTAGAGCTAAGATTCAAATTATAAAATTCATAAATAACATTTATATATGAGGCCCTAATAGTATTATTATCAGTTTTTCTAATATTATGATAAACACATTTAGCTATTGTAGTAAATTCTATATTATTATTTTTAAAATTAGAAATAGAATCAAATACTCTAACTATTCTATCTCCCTTAACACTATTATTAATAAATTCAAATTCTATATTAGCTTGAGCTAAAGTATAAATACTAGAATTATTAATTGCTGAAAAGGAATTATCCTCAACTTTAATATTAAATGCTTCATCAGCCTTGCTATTATGACAAAATACAACATATAAATCATCCTGATAGCTAGAATCAATTTTAACATTATTTCCCTTAAATGTTACCAAATCAGCCTTTCCATATAATAATAAATAATTAGCAGAATAAATCTCAATATCATTATCAATAAAATTAATATTATATACAGGAGATATCTGATATCCAATAGTTAATCCTACTACTCTAGGACCTAAATCATCATTAGGCTTTCCCCCAATAATAGTATTATTTCTAAAATAAACATCTCTAATATAGCCTCCACCACTTTCATTTGGATAAAGACTAGTATCTCCTCCACTAAATATCGCAATTACCTCATCCTTACAATTTGAATAAATATAATTATTCTCTATTACTGCATTATTACATCCCTTTTTATAAATATCTCTAACTCCTATTCCTCCACCAGCAGCTGTAGATGAATGGTTCTCAAGATGACAATTTTTAATAGTAACATTATTCCAATTAGTAAATAAATCTATCATACCAGAAGAATTATACATAGAAGCCTTCTTATCTAAATAAAAGCTACAATTATTAATTACAATATCACTACAATCCTTTAATGTTAATAATCCTAATAATGGATTATCAAGCTTATTATTTATTATTGGCTTAACATTAAAGCCATTAATAGTAATATTAGAAATGTTATTATAAATATTAAATAAACAACCATTATTAAAACCAATAGGATTATATGAATCATCAGAATAAATTAAAGCATTATAACCATAATAGCCTTTATTAGAAACATTAATATCAAAATTATCTAATATCCTATATTCTCCTTCTGGAATAAAAATATTATTATATTTAAGATTATTAAATTCATTAATATAGGTTTCTAAGCTATCAGTATTCTTATATCCCATTTGTAATACATTAATAGTTGAATCATAATTAATAAAACTTAAAGTCTTATCATTATTACTAATAATATAATTATCACTATTACTACTATTAACTAAATAAAATCCATTCCCTCCATCATTAACTTCATAATATCCTCTAGTAATTACTCTACTACCATTATCTAAATTAAAGGCATCATTAATACAATCAACAATAATATATTGATTATCATTAACTTGTTCTAGAATATTATCATTTAATTTATAATATAAATCATTATAAATAATAAAATATTCATTTTCTTCTATATTATAAACAAGTGAATTTTTAAGTTTCATTTCTAATATATTTGAAAATAAGCTATTATCAAGCTCATATTTCGTTAAATAGTTATTAGCTTCTTTTATTCCATTATTAATAACATCAAAGTTATTATTAGTAGAACTAGTAATAGCACTAGTATTATCAATAGTTAAATTACTAGATTTTATAATACTACAAGAGGCTAAAGCTAACATAATAATAAAAGTAAATAATAGCTTAATTATTTTTTTCATAAAATACCTCCACAGTTTTATATATTTTACTATTAAAAAATAATTTTACAAGATAAATTATCCTAAGGCTACATCTAAAATCATCATTAAAACAAATCCAACAGAAAATCCAATAGTAGCTAAATTAGAATGTTTACCACTTTGAGACTCAGGAATAAGCTCTTCAACTACAACATACATCATCGCACCTGCTGCGAAGCTTAATAAATATGGTAAAATTGGAATAAAAAAATTAGCAAATAAAATAGTAATTATTGCCGCAATTGGCTCTACAGCTCCTGATAATGTACCAAGCCAAAATGATTTCATTTTAGTATTTCCTTCTGATTTTAAAGGCATTGATACAATCGCACCTTCAGGAAAGTTTTGAATAGCTATACCAATAGCTAATGATAAAGCTCCTAGTAAGGTAATATTACTACTTCCAAATAACATACCTGCAAAAACAATTCCAACAGCCATTCCCTCTGGAATATTATGTAATGTTATCGCAAATACCATCATTAAAGTCTTAGATATTTTTTTATTTGCTTTACCCTCAGGGGTATTAGACTTCAAATGTAAATGTGGTATAAATGTATCTAGTAATAATAGAAAGAAAACACCAAGTAAAAATCCAACCGCACTAGGAATAAATGAAAGACTACCCATATCACTAGACATTTCTATTGCAGGTACTATCAATGACCAAATAGATGCCGCAACCATAACCCCAGCCGCAAAGCCTATTAGTATATGTTCAACCCTTGGATTCATTTTATCCTTTAAAAAGAAAACCATCATACTACCTAAGGTAGTTCCTAAAAATGGTATTAATAAAAACCATAAAGCTTCCATAATAACACTCCTTCCAATAGCTAATAAAGCTATTACTATATTATAGTTAGGCATAGCTAACTTGTCAATATAATATTTTTAAAATTAAATAAATTATCCCCTATCAAATTAATATAATGTAAATAGATAATAAAAATCTTAAATAAATGAAAAAAATAAAAAAAATTTAACTATTATTATATGAGGAGATAAAAAATATTATTCTTTAATCCCTTAAGGAAGTGAAAATAAATGGA